>CALUVN010000019.1 GCA_944324235.1 Candidatus Gastranaerophilales bacterium | reverse complement strand
GTTTATATAAAAGCCGACTTGTAGAAAGTTTTTATAAGTTTTTGAATATCTGATACAGGCGACTTCTCAGTCTGTGGAAATAGTATTGATGCAAACGTTTCGTTTGCCCCCTCACCCTACCCCTCTCCCTCACAGAGGTCAATCTGACGGGGCGAGGAAACTATGAAATACAGTTTATATAAAAGCCGACTTGTAGAAAGTTTTTATAAGTTTTTGAATATCTGATACAGGCGACTTCTCAGTCTGTGGAAATAGTATTGATGCAAACTTATGTTTGCCCCCTCCCTCAATCCCTCCCCTCAAGGGGGCGGGAAGTGTTGTGAAGCTCTTACAGTTTATATAAAAGCCGACGGCTAAAAGTCTTTTAAAAGTTTTGAATATCTAATACAGGCGATTTCTCAGTTTGTGGAAATAGTATTGATGCAAACATCATGTTTGCCAAAGGAAGGTTCGGAAACGTAGTTTCTGATGACTCGTTTCTTTCGGTCGCGTGTTTTTCTTTCTTATCCAATATTCTTTCTATTTGCATCGCAACAAAAAGAAAGAATATTGGTGCGGGGTTAAGGGGGTGCACAACCCCCTTTTGTCGGGGAACATACCTCACCCCTTCCCCCTCTCCTACTTAGGAGAGGGGGAATACGTTACGTTTACGTCATTATAATCGAATTACAGAAAGAAAAATTATTTGAGGACGATAGCGTGAGCAGGGCGGAAGCGTGTCAAGAAAATGATTTTTCTTTCGATAGTTAATCTGTGCACAGCTCTGTAATGGACTGTTCACAATTCATTTTTAACTGGTCACTTTTTATTATACCTCACCCCTTCCCCCTCTCCTACTTAGGAGAGGGGGAATACGTTACGTCTACGTCATTATAATCGAATTACAGAAAGAAAAATTATTTGAGGACGATAGCGAGAGCAGGGCGAAAGCGTGTCAAGAAAATGATTTTTCTTTTTGTTTTTCAGTTCTGTAACGGACTATTCACTGTTCACTTTTCACAATTCACTTCTTTTGAATATTTAACGGATTTTCCGTGCAACAGAAAGCCCTGCCGGAAGCGGCAGAACTACATTTTCATAGTTTGGATTGGCATTAATTGCATCTATAAAAGGTTTGCATTTGACCTCGTGAGACAACACGTTATCACAGGTTATAAATCCGCCGGCTTTCATATGTTTATCAATAAGTTCGTAGTATTTGATGTATTCTGATTTGTTTGCATCAATAAAAGCAAAGTCTACAACAAAATCATCAGGTAAGCTTTCCAAAAGTTCGCACGCAGAACCTTTCATTATTGTTATAATGTCTGAGACCCCGCATTTTTTAAAGTTTTCCTTTGCTATATCCAGCCTTTTGTCCCAGTATTCTATTGTTGTAAGGTGACCGCCGGTTTCTTTGAGAGCTTTTGCAAGCCAGATGCCCGAATATCCGTTTGAAGTTCCTACTTCTATGGCACTCTTGGCATTTATGGATTTTATCAGTATTGTCAAAAATTCTGCGGTTACGCGTGATATATTCCAGAATTGCTTTTGAGTCTGTTCCAAGCCTAACAGAATTTCACGGGTTTGATTATCAAATTTTTCTATCATGCTCATTTGTTTATTTTATTAACCTTATCTATTACTACAATAGAACTGACAGGGGTTTCAAGCGGATTAGTTTTAATAACCTGTTTGGTTTTAAGATTCAATACCGAATACATTCCTGCAGTTGTATCTGTTATAAGCGCAAGATTTGTTCCTTCTATAGGTGATATTTTCGTTGAAAAACCTTTCGTGTTCAAATAAATCGTATCTGTAATCATATCGGTCTGAGAATCCAGAACTTGAACTATATTCTGGGTAGCTCCGAGAATAAATACATTGTCGCCGTCTACAAGCATATCTATCGGTTTTTCTGCTATATCAAGCTCTGCTATCAGTCCGATTGTTTCATAATCAACGATTGCGAGACGATTCTTTGTACGGCTTGCTATATAAACCTTGTTATTTGCAAGAACTATTTTGGAAACATTCGGAAATTTTCCGACATCTTTCAATAGATAACGGTTATCAAGTTCTATTCCCCATATTTCATGGGTATTTTTATCAAAATAGAACAACCTTTTACCGTCATCGCTTAAAGTCAACTTTTCACACATTCCGTTTACTTTAATTTGTTTGCTCAAAGTCATAGTCTCAAGGTTCACTACAAATATACTATGCGCCAGCGGACTTGATACATAGGCAATATTATTTGTCCTGTCTATTATAATTTCATCAGGCTGTGATGAAAATTCTATTCGTTTTATAACCTGATCATCCACAAGAGATATCACATCTATTGTCTTTTTATCGTAAGAACTTACAAGCAGGAACTTCCCATCCGGTGTTCCTTTTATTGTAATCGGAATATATTTTTGAGAAAGTGCGTAGTCAGGAGTACGGTTTTCCTGATTTACAACCTGAATATTTTTATTATAACAAGTTGCAATGTATAAAGTCTTGTTCTTCAATTCTGGTATTACAGACAGCGCTTTGAATGCGGTATTATCGCTGGTTGTCTTTCTGACCGCGGTTTTTAAATCGTCCTGCTGAGCCATTGTAATATCAAGATTTCCTGCAATTATTCTCAGATTTTGAGGAATAATCAAGCCTTTCGGAATTAGCATATCCTGCGGAAGAAGACCTGTCAAAACTTCATTCGGCGGTGTTTCCATTTTGGCAATTGTTCTTGAACCGTCTTTTTCATCAATTACCCTGAGCAGAACAAAATCATTATTGAAAATTACTACATCAGGCTTTTGGGCAAGAGTTTTACCTGCCGGAATTGTAGATTTAATTTCCAGTTCTTCAATTTCATCCAGCGCGGCAGGGAACAACGGAAGATAAATCGTGTTATCAGGTAAAATTATTACACCGTCAAAACGAAAATTTGTTTTAGGGAATACTTTTGCAACATAATTCTGAATTTTATCCGGAACTTTCTGCGCCTGAGCCGTGTCAGGAGCAAATAAAGTTAATGAAGATATCAGACATAATGTAAGCAAAACTTTACGCATTATTGAAAACTCCTTTGACTTTATCAAGAATTGATGATTGTTCATACTTTTTGTTTGTATTTAATTCATACAATTTTTTATAGAGTTGTTTTTCTTCATCGCTGAGATTTGTCGGGATTTTAACAGTTACAATAACTATCTGATCCCCGCGTTGTGACGGTCTTGAAATAACAGGAATGCCTGCTCCTTTAATTTTCACCGTATTTCCGTTCTGGATTCCCGCATTAATCTGAATAGGTTTTTCGCCGTCAAGGGTGTTGACTGTAACTTCATCCCCTAGAACTGCCTGCGCAGGAGATATTTCAAGCTGTGAAAATACAGTCAGCCCGTCACGTTTAAAATATTCGGACGGTTTAACATGTAAAACCACATACAAATCGCCTGCTCTGCCGCCGTTTGTACCTGCGTCGCCTTCTTGCGCGACACGGATTTTAGACAGGTTATCCACACCTGCAGGAATTTTAATTTCGATTTTCTTTTCTTTTTCAATTTTACCTGCACCTTTGCAAGCCTTACACAAATTGGTAATCTTTTGTCCTGTACCGTGACAGTCAGGGCAGACTGATATTTGAGAAAATGCGCCAAGAGGAGTTCTTGTAACGGTCTGAACCTGTCCTGAGCCGTGACATGTAGGGCAGGTTACCGGTGCTGACCCTTTTTCCGCACCTGTACCGCCGCATTCAGGACAATTTTCAAGGTGGGTGAATTCTATTTCATGGGTTACACCGAAAGCGGCTTCCTCGAATGTTATTTCTATATCGGTTCTCAAATCATCACCCGGCACAGGTGCATTCGGATCACGACGTCCTCCGCCAAATCCGAAACCGCCGAGTCCGCCGAAAAATGATTCAAAAATATCGTTCAAATCGCCAAAACCGCCCGCAAATGGTCCGCCGGTATCAAAACCTGCATTTCTTAACCCGTCTTCTCCGTAACGGTCATAAGTTGCACGTTTATTATCATCGGAAAGTGTATCGTATGCTTTGCCGAGCTCCTTGAATTTTTCTTCCGCATCCGGTGCTTTGTTTACATCGGGGTGAAGTTCTCTGGCTTTTCTTCTGAAAGCCGATTTTATTTCGTCTTTTGAGGCATCTTTTGATACTCCCAGTATTTCGTAATAATCTGCCATTTTCCCTGTTCTTCGATTGTCTGCTTTTCTATATTAATAATATTCTATTCTGCAGTTGCAACATTGACAAGTGATGCTCTCAATACTTTATCACCCATTTTATAACCTTTTTGAAGTTCGTTTATAATAGTATTTTCAGGGTGTTCACTTGTCGGTGTCTGCATTACTGCCTCATGGAAATTAGGGTCAAACTCTTTCCCTTCTGTTTCGATTGTTTCCAACCCTAATTTGGACAATGTATCCTGAACCTGTTTGTGTACAAGATTAAAACTGTCTTTTACTGTTTGGCAATCTTCTACTTTTTCCAGTGCTTTCTCGCCGCGGTCAAAATTGTCCAAAACTTCGATTAACTTTTTCAGTGCATTTTCTGCTCCGTATTTAAGAAGAGCTTCTCTTTCCTGCTCCTGTCTTTTTCTGTAATTATCAAAATCTGCGGCAAGTCTTATGTACTGCTGATTTAGTTTATCATATTTTTCTTGAAGTTCGTTATCTGAAGATTTTGTTTCTTCCTCTTTGGATTCAACGGCGGATTCTTCTGTTTCCGGAGTGTTTTCCGCTGGTTCGTCCTGTTTTATGTCCAATTCGTCTGAATTTTTATTGAACGGATTTTTATGTTTATGTGACATTTTTCTACCTCACAATTATAATCATATATTTTAATTATAAGGTATCAAAGAATTTAAACAAGGAAAATTTATTATTTTTTAATAATTAATATTTAATGAGTTTATTTTAATAATTTGTCAAATTATATCATCTGACTATATAATAATTTGTATTGAATTATGAATATACAAAAGGAGAAGCTTGATGCCTGCAAAGCATGTTTGGCCGGATGAATTAAAAGTCGATTTTACTGAACTTGAAGCATTGAAAGAGGCTGCCGGTACTGATTATAAAAGTATTCAGTTTATAGAAATATTACGTTGTTTCATATACTTTTCACGAAAAAACACCGATAAAAAACTGAAACTTATTGAAAACAGAAAAATATTTAATAACTTTGCCAGTTATTTCAATTCAGCACGCGGGGCAAAGTTTAAATTTTTTGTAATTGCAGCATTTCTTGGTTTGCCTAAAATTTATATCCCCTGCTATAAGTTGGTAAGAGGGATTAACAAGTATTACCGATTATTTATCGGGCCTAAAAAATATTATTGTCCATGCTGCGGCAATCACATAAGAAATTTCATGGAGTTTGATTTTGTTAAACCAGACTTCAATCCAAATATTTATATGAATCATTATAAATCCGTAATATGCCCTCAATGCGGTTCGTTACCCCGACACAGGATTCTATCATATTTTATACTGAATAATTTGGAATTATTTAATAACAAACAAGTTCTCGGATTTGGTCTTGGAGGAGCTGAAAAAAAGATTTTATCTAATTCAGGTATTAAATATTTTACATCGGATATTAAAAGCGGTTGTGATTTTCTGTATGATATTCAGGATATTAACTGTGAAAGCGAAAAATGGGATATTGCTATTTGCAACCACGTATTAGAGCATGTTGAGGATTATCAAAAGGCAATCAGCGAGCTTTACAGAATATTAAAACATGGCGGATTTGTAATAATTTCTGCACCAACACGCCATAGTTATGCTGATACTTTTGATAAATTTAAAGCTGATACAGAATTAGAAAAAGTAGTGTATTACGGACAAATAGACCATCTGAGAGTTTTTGGAGATAACTTCCCGACATATTTAAAAAATGCTGGATTTGATGTGGAAAAAATTGACGGTAACAATATGCCGGCAAATATTTGCCCGAAAGTCGGCCCTGCGGATTATGATGATAATGTTCTGTATTTATGCAGAAAAAAATAGCCGGAGGTTAAATTTTTATACCGTTAAGCTGGCAGAATGATTTCAAAACATTTTTTGATTTTTCATTTTTGATATGAACGTAGTTGTTTCTTGTTGTTTTGACAAGCGCTGAGACTTTTTCAAACATAAGCATTGCATTCCGCAGTTGATCTGGCTGCTGGGCTGATTTTACAAAACCTAATTCCTGATAATATTTCCCGTAAAGAAGATAAAGTCTTGAAAGCAAATCTTTCAAATTAAATTTCTTCGCGAGACTAATGGCACTTTCAAGATTCATTTCAGCCTGTTCATAATCGGAAATTGTTATGCTGGCTTTGACTATTACCATCCTGAGTAAAATATTAAAGAAATAGTTATCTATTTTAGGATTTTTAGCAACATCCAGTGCCTGTGATGCTATATCAATAGCGTTATGAGGACCTTCTGTTATAAGCGTTGCATCTGCTATTAAATACCACGTCAGAAGCGCACCGAGTGCCATTTTTTCTTTAGCAAAATAAGTTATCTGATCGCTGTATATTTCCATTGCGTGCTTGGACTGTTCATTATCTTTGAATATTTTGCCCAATAAAGTTTTTAAAATATTTTTTGTAAAATTATCGCCGTTGTTGTTTGCGAATGTTACAATCTGGAACAATTCTTCCTGTAAGCCGTCATAACGTTTGCGGATAAAATTATTAATTATGTTTATAAAATTCCATCTGATAACAGCTTCATTATCCATAACGTTATCTTTATACAATTTGAGCACATCTTCAAGAATTTCTTCAGAAACGGCTGTTTCACCTTTTATTGTATTGGCAAACGCCAGTGCCAGTTTACATTTGCATATAAACAATTCATCCTGAATATTATTACGTTGAATTATATCAAATAATATTGTCAAAATCTCAAATGAACGGTCATTACCTTGAATGATTAGTGCATTTGCAAGCAACAGATACGTTTTTATCCAGGTTTCCTGCACGATATCCTGCGAAATAAGTTTATTTGTATATGACTTGCTCAAATATTCATCCAGTACAGGCATAATCTCATTATCTACCATATTAATTATCTGCCCGCAATTACCTATATTGAGAAGGGATGATAATTTTGATGCCTTTAAAAGAGCTATTTCAAGAGTCTTTTCCGGTTTAACTTTTTCCAATACCGTATCAATACATTCGACATCTCCAAAATAATTGCCGGTTTTGCGGCAACAGGATGCCATATAGCCTAAAAGCTCTATTTCTCTCGGGGTATCACCCACTGCCTGTGCATTTGCTATTGCATCCGGCAGATATTCCATTGCTTCTTTCGGATTTGCATCCGCAAGAAGTTTTCCCAGACGTTCTGAGATATTATATCGTGTTTTGAGAGTAACACTTTCATCCATTTCATTTATTAAAGCCAGACATTGTTTTTGCGATATTGCATACAGGTTTGTATCTCCTATGCCGGCTGATAATTTTGTGTTTTTGGTCCATATTTCAAGTGCAAGTTCATTATTTTTTAAATTTTGAGCTATTATGCCGAATATTGAATTAGAATTTAACGTCAACGGACTTAAGGCTTCATAAAGTGTTTTATTTAACGGTATAAATTTATCTGAAACTTTTGCGCAGGTCAAAATATTTTCCCACAAATTAATATTTTTAAATTCCGCAAAAACTTCATTATACGGCTCTATAAAATTCATTTTCTCTAATGTACTAACAGCGTTACTAAACTCAGAATCATCATATCCGAAAATTTGTTTTATGAGCTGCAGATTTATTCTGTCTCCAAGAACTGCAGCGCCGGTTAAAAGCTTATAGGCATCAGGATTTGAGACTTCCAGCAATGCAAGTCTTTTGCTTATGGTTTCGGTGTATGAAATCGGCATATCAAATACATAATCATTTCTTCTGCAGTCTGCTTTCAAACTCAATATTTGCTCAAGATATGAAGGATTGCCGCCGCATAGCTTGAATATACGTTCCCTTTCCTCATTTTCAATATATGGAAAATCCTTCTGATGTTCTTCAAAATGTTCTATAAATTTCTGCATGCCGCTTTTTTCAAACGGAGCTATTCCGATATCTGCATACACATTCTCTTTTCTGTCAGGAAATGAAAAATATCCCTTCGCAGGACGTGACTCATTATAAACCAAAACCAGTTTTAACTTTTGCCAGATTTCTTCTTTTTTTATTAAACTTGAAAGAAATTCATATGAAAATCCGTCTATAAAATCAAAATTATCAATTACGAAAAGAATATTATATGATTCATTTAATATTGAAAATATATTTGTCAAAAGCTCAAATGTTTTCTTCTTGTTAATTATTAAATTCTCAAACGTATCATCCTGAAACGGATATAAAAAATTCAAAAGATGTAAAATTTCCGCATTGGAAAGTGTTGGAAATTCGTTCTGAAAAAAACGGGACGCATCTTTTTTGAATTTTGGATTGTTCACACAAAAAATAGGCAGGTTAAAAATATTCAAAAGAATATCCTGTATCAATCCGCCAGATGTGAGCTGTGTTATTGGGGTGCATCTGCCAATGCAATACAGATAATTATTTACGCGCAAATTTTCCAAAACTTTTTTGATTACAACTGATTTGCCTATTCCGCGCACACCGTTAACCGAAAAAATCTTCTTATCGTTTGAAAGAATACCTTTTGTCAAAGTATTGATGGCATTATTTTGCGTGTATAAACGTGATTGATATTCAAGAGGATTTGCCGACAACTTTTGTGCATTATCGGAAAAACTGTAGTTACATTTTCTGCATCTGGTTGCTGTCGGGAAATTTACACTTTTACATTCAGGACATACTTTTAATATTTCTTCGCCGCAGTTTTTACATTTTAAGTCAAAAATAGAATTTACCGTATTACAATTTTGACAAACTAAACCTGTTCTTGTTTTGCAATACGGACATTTTATCGAATCGTCGGGAATTGTTTTTTTACATATTGGACATTTCATAATTTAAACTTCGTTTAATTAAAAAACTGCTTGACTCTTTCCATTAATTTGAACAGTCTTTTGGAAATTTCCGATTGTGAAATATTAAGTTCAGATGCAATCTCTTTTTGGGTCATCCCGTCTTCAAAACGTAATTTATAGATATTCAAAAATTGTTTTTCAGGTTCTTCACTATCAATCTTCTTTAAAGCTGAAGCAACTCGCTGAATAATTTCGTTTTGCAATGCGGCATCTTCCGGAGTATTGGCAATATAGGCAGCCTCATAACTTATTTTTACGCCGGAATAATCAATACCTGATTCAGACTTGGAGACCTCTTCAAGCGGCAGTTCTCTTGTTGGGACAAAACCTGCCCGGCTTCGTCTTAATCTGCCGGAATCTTTTAAAACATTTAAAATTGAGGTGGTTGCAATTTTCTTCAGATACGCTTCCAGCGTTGCATCAGAAGTTATTGTTTTAACGATAACCAGTGAACGTTTGCAAGTTTCGTTAAAGAAGTCATCATACAAATCTTCGTTATTTGCAAATTTTCTATCGTTTTTAATAATTTTTTCTATTAAATCTATTTTGTCTTGAGCTAATTCCACTTCTTATGAATTTCCTTGTTCCTGCAACATTATATCATAATTAAAAGTTTATGATAACAGCTAAATTAAATTCATCCCCTTTAACCTCACCAGCAGGGGGTTTTACGACATCTAAAGTATTTTTAACAGATTGTAACACTATGTCATCAATTTGTTGTGAACCGCTGCTTATATCCACTTCAGAATTCTTAATATTTCCTGAAGGAGTCATCTTCAGCACTATTTTTACTCTATCTGTTACTGAATAATCAGAGGTCAACAGCAAATCACTTGATGCTGATAATTTTACACTTCTGCCGACTGTTTGAAGATATTTTCTCATACCTTCACTATAAGACAGATAATCAGGAATTTCAAATGTTATCTTTTTAACTTCAGGATAGAAGTGACCTTTTACGGCTGCTTCTACAGCTGGAGCTGCCGCTTCTTTTTTTACGGACGGGGCAGGAGGTTCTTTAACTTCTACCGGCGGTTTTACTGCAGCTTTAACCGTTTCTTTTGCTACAGGAAGAGCTTTTGGTACAGATTCTGCACCTGTTTCGTTATTGAAATTGTCAATAATTTCATCTTCTCTTGGTGTAGTAAAAGCAGAATTATCTGCTGTTTTATTATTTTTCAAAAATGTTGTTACTGCAAAGACACCCATCATTGCGGCTACAATAACAAGAAGAAAAGTAACGCCTTTTTTACCCTTTTCCTTTGCCATTGTTTGCATATAGATTGTTTCTTCAGGACTCAAATCCTGTTCCGGAGGGTCTTGGAAACGTAATGTATTTTGATTATTTTCATTTTGTGTATTTACATTTGCATAAGTATTCTCAGATTCTGTACCCAGAAGGGTGTCAATTTCCGCAAGAATATTTTTGGAATCAAGCTCTGCAGGGGTTGCACTCAAATCATCAGACATTGCTGCTGACAGTTCATCTTTTAACGTAGGTCTGGCAGAGTCTAAAGAAAGGTTTGCATTTTCAAGATTTACAGGTTTTGGAGCTGCTGCATTATCATCCAGCAATGTAAACGGCATGTCATCATTTGCAGGAGTTTCAGCAGGCGTATCCTCTGCAAATGAAATTAATTCTGCAGAGTCTGCAGCCGTTGCGCCCTCTTTATTTGTATTTTGCTGCGGTACAGAATTGTTTTCTGCCGGCAATAATTCTTCTCCTGAGCCCGCTTCATGAAAAATATCAGTAACTTCAGGAAGGATACTTTCTTCAGCTTTTTTATCTTCTTCAAACGATGGCAGCGTCATTAATTCTTCTTGCTGTGCTGTTTCTTGAGGCTCTTGTACCGGCAATTCATCAGATGCAAAACTCAACAGTTCTTCTTGCGGTGAATCTGCAGGGGCAGACTTTTCTGATTTTTCTGCAGATATATTATTTTGCTCTGTTTTAGGAAACAGCAAATCAATATCGGAAGTATTTGCTGAGGCATCTGATGTTATTTTGCTATCATTATCCAAAGCAGTATCAATATTTGTATCTTCAAGACTATCCAAAGCTTCCAGAGGTTCAATATTACCTAAACTTTCAGTATCTAATAAACCTGTATTATCATTTAATTCTTCAAACGATTCCGGTGTCAAACTTAAATTATCAATTTCCGGCAAAGATTCGGGCTCTGTTTTTTCAGGCAAATTTTCCTGAGCGTTTGAACTTGTAATATCTTCCAGCGAAGAAGTATTAAACGCATCCGTTACGTTTTCATTAGAGGATAATTCTTCTATTGCGTCAGCAGAAAGTTCTTCAGGCATTGACATTTCTTCTGCCGGCTCTGATATAGTTTTATCAAGCATATCACTTGAATCTATAGGCTGCAGAAGTTCATCTGTATTAATATTGTCAAAACTTTCCAAATTATCTATTGACGGAAGAGCATCAATATCTACGGCCAAATCTTCGTCATGGTTTGCACTTATAGTATCAATCGCGCCGATTCCTGTTATTTGTTTATCAATAATATCCGTTTTAATATCTTGCTGGCGAATTTTTTCGTTGTTCATCACTGCTTCATCTGCAGAAAGTGAAGTGATAAATTGTCCTTCATCGTCACCTGAATTTGATAAATCGACATTTAAAGACATCGGTTCCAGCACATCAAATGCCACGGCATCATTAGAAGAGTAATCATCTTTTCTGTAATTTTCAATACCTTCCGTAACACTGATGTCTATATCATCAAAATTTATAAGTTCCTGAGGTTCTGTTTCCTTCGGTGTTGTATAACCGCGCATGGCTTCTTCAGGATTTTCATCAATATTAATTTCTGCAGGAGCAACATTTTCAATATACTCAATATCACTGTCTGCATCATCTTTTGGGGTGGTTTCATTTAAAAAGTCATCAAGAGACTGACTTGCGGCAGAATCCTCCGTGTAAGAATCTTCGGACGCAGCAATATTTTCTACCATATCAGGAAATAGCTCTTCTATCGAAGTTTCGTCTTGCGGAATTTCTGCTTGCTGAGATTGAATTTCTATATCATTAACCGGTGCTTCGGTTGCAGCAATCTCATCTAATACTGCCATATCATCGGCTGTCAAATTTTCAGAAGACATGTCATGAGAGGATAAATCCTCTTCAATCAATGGCTGTGACTGAGGTTCATTTTGAGTTTCGAACTCATCCGTATTCTTATCAAACAAATCAAACTCATCAGCCGCTTCCGCAGGTTCAGCTTTAGGCAAATCTTCATTAATATCAATATCCGGATTAATATTTTCAATTATTGTTTCGTCGATATTAGACTCAACAATATCTTCAATAACAGGGGCATCCGCAGCTAGAGCTTCGTCAACTGCAGGAATTTCTTGCATTTCTTCAACTGCAGACATTTCTTCAGACAACGCAGGCGTTTCCTGTACAGGAGTTTCTTCTGGTGAAGATTCTTCTATCGGTGCTTCCTCTGTTATAGTTTCCGCAGAAACTGCTGCGATTGAAGGTGCTGATTCCTGAACCGAAACTTCCGGCTGTTCTGATAACAAATCTTTAAAATCTTCATTGTTTGCTGCTCTGTATGAAAGAATTTCAAAATTACTGTATTCAATAAATTTGTCTCTTAATTCATCAGACTTAAGCAGATTACTTATAAGATTTTTTTTATCGTTTTCGTGTAAATCATTATCAACCATAGAAACAAAATTTGCCTCTAATGCCGAAATTACATTTTTATCAAGAATTTGAGAAGTATTATTTGCACATTTTTCAATATAAGATTTGAGATTAATTATAGGAGTAAGCTTTTCTTTTTCAATAAAATAATAATCTCTGTTCTGGTTATTCTTATTGATAAGTTTCGGTTCAAAAAATCCCAGAACTTTTACATGGCTGTGATCTTCAGCCAACTGGAACACAAGATAAATATCAGGAGTAAGACCGTATTCAAAATGGCTCTTCGGAACAAAGATAAATTTGTCACTGAATACAACACGGACATCAATATGGACATTCGGCAGGATAATATCAGCTATGTCAAATTCTTCCAAAAACTTATGAACCGAATGCAGATTATGAAGATTTGAAACATTAATGCCTTCCGATGCAAGATACTTAAGCCCGAGTTCTACGCCAAGAGTATTTATATACGCTCTGTTTTTCACCTCTGCTTTTGCAAAACCTTTTGACTGAATTCCGGCTTCTGCTTTATCGTTTTCTTCTATATAAATTAATGTTTCCTGTCCTGATTCCATAATCTTTTTTCCTCCTGTAATAATATAGATTGCACATGGCAAAAAAATATTCCAAAATTTTCGTAAATTTTTGTAACAATTATTGAAAAATCATCTGTTTTAAGTCAAAATTAATTTGTTAGGGGTTTTATTTAGTGTATAGAATAAAATTTGTGTAAAGGTTAAAAAATACAAGGAGGCTATCTAAATGATTAGTTCTGTGTCAGGTGTAAGTTTTCGTGGTGAAGCGCCTAAAGCTCAGGCTGCAAATTCTCAAAAAGATATTCAAGATTTAATTAACCGTCAGGGTAAATTCACAAAAGCTGAAGAAACTCAACCGGTTGAAGAAAAGAAAAAAGGCAGTGCAATGAAAACCATAGGTAAAGTTTTGCTTGCTGCTGTTGTTGTGGCAGGTGCTATGGTTGGTGCTAATAAATTAGGTTTCAAACCTCAACAATTAGATGATGCTGCAGGCTGGTTTAAGAACGGTATCAACAAGCTGGCTGAAGGTTGTGAATGGGTAACTAAACACACCTGGGATGCTGCTGCTAATTTGTTTAAAAAAGGTAAAGCTGATGGGATTGTTGAAGATGCAGTAGATAATATTGATGATGTTGCAGAAGCTGTTTCATAAAATAGCTTATTTTGAAATAGCTTAATCAAAAAATAATCGAAAAATAAAAAAGCTTCCTATATAAGGAAGCTTTTTTATTCCAAAAATTCCGCAAGTATAAAATTGCTCAGCATAAATCCTTCATCCGAAAATTTGTATCCGTATTTTGTTTTAAGGATATGACCTGTCTGGATATATTTTTGAAGAATATTTTGATATTTCTTTTCAAAATTAATATCAAATTTTGCATTAATTTTTTCAGTATTAATTCCGCGGCCGCGCCTGAACCCTAAGAAAATTTCTTCTTCCAGCTTTTCCTGAGGAGTAACAAGATGTTCTTCAAAACGGATTAGTGGATTTTTAATATAATCCTCAAGAGTTTCTTTATTAAAATATCTTACCCCGCCAACGTAACCGTGTGCAGCTGCCCCAAATCCGTAATAAGTATTATTATCCCAGTAATTCAAATTATGTCTTGAGTTAAAACCTTCAAGCGAAAAATTACTTATTTCATAATGTTCAAATCCGTTTTCAGTTAAAATTTCTATAGCCTGCTTATACATATCGGCCTGCATATCGTCATCAGGCAAGCACTCAGGCGGATGTTTATAAAAATAACACCCTTCATCAATTTTTAATCCGTAAAGCGATATATGCTGAATACCGAGAGAAAGCGCCCTCCGTAAGTCCTGTACAAAACTTTCGACCGTTTGTTCAGGCAGTCCGTAGATAAAATCAAGACTTATATTTCCAAAACCTGCTCTCTGCGCATTTTGTACGGCAGTAACTACATCGGCTGCCGTATGACGTCTGCCGATTAATTTCAAAATTTTCTCATCAAAGGTCTGACATCCGAGACTGATTCTGTTTATACCAATATTATGCAGAGATTCTAAATATTCAAACGTCAACCCGTCAGGATTTAATTCCGCAGTAATTTCACAGTCAGGTTCGAATTTAAAACACTCCAGTAGTCTTAAAAACTCCTCTGTTTTGAGCAATGACGGAGTTCCTCCGCCAAAGTATAAAGTTGAGATTTCTTCTCCCGCATAAAATCGTGAAATCTCCTCTTTCAGTGCATCCAGATATTTTTCTTTTAAACTAATGCAAGGATATGAGATAAAAGAACAATATTTACACTTTGATTTGCAAAAAGGTATGTGAATATAGACATTTTTCACCATAAAAGTATTTTATAATAAAAATCAATCTGCGGGTTTATGACTTTTCAATAAAATACATTAAACAGTTGATGTGAAGTTGTACATAATCTCCTATTGTTATTGTAGTGGGATGTACCCATAATGTTCGAACAGATAATTTGACGGGGATAGTTAGCTGACAAATGACGAATGAAACCTTAGACTCAATTGAATCTCGCGAATTGTATTATCAATACCAGTGGTATAAGGATGTTTTTCCGCCGGTACTGCAGGAAACTTGTGATGAATTTTTTACCCCGGGCTTTACATTCAGACTGCTGGGAATAAGTAAAAATATTAATACCCTTATGGACAAAAGTTACTATTTTGTAACAAAAGTCCGTATTGATGACGAACATGATATGTTCTTCAGAGCATCTGAACAGGCTATCAGTGCAATTTTAAACAGAATACTGGGACGCTCCAACAGAGGATTTAACCTGAATAACCTGACAGAACTTGAAACAAAAATTATTACGGCATTTAATGACTTTTTATTCGGCTCGGTATCGCAGCTTTTAATACCGCCTGCTCCGAACCTTTTAAAAAGGGTAAATTTTGATATGATTCATCTGACATTTTTACTGAAGGATGAAAATGAAGGCGCGGTTGCAAAATTCATCGTTTCTGTTCCTGCTGTATTGATGAATCCTCAAAGTGTACCGGAAGGTGTAAACAAATTTGATAATGACGATTTTCTTGCCAGCACGATTACAACAAAAGTAAGAATCGGCGTTACCAGATTTTCAATGCTGGATGTTAAAGAACTTGATGTAGAAGATATTGTTGTTTTCGAAAACAGTAATATTAAAAAAGTAAAATTAATATACAAAGACAATGAATTTGATGTAAAACTTAATCCGAATTTAGGACTTGTTATGGTTACGGATGAAGATGGAGGTGAAAATATGACTGCAGGTAATCCAAACTTGTGGGATAGTATAGAAGTTGATATGATAGGCGAATTTGACGCTATCAAAATATCTCTTGGCGATTTGAAAAAGATTGAACAGGGGATGGTGGTTGACCTGACTTCAATTTATGAAAATATGGTTACACTCAGCGTTGAGGGCAAATTTATCGCAAAAGGAGAACTTGTCATTATCAACGACAGGTACGGTGTAAAGATTAAAGAAGTAGCAGAAAAAGGTTCCGGCAAACCTGCAGCCGTAAAACAAGAAAAAGTTCAGGATGATGATATTCAGGAAGAAGAATCATTTGCAAATGATTCGGTCGGAACTGAAGAAACTGAACAAACTGAAGCCCAGACCGGCGCTGATGGAGGAAATGAAGAAGATGAATTTGATTACAGCGACTTTGAACTTGAAGATGATATCTAATTAAATTCACTTTTTTAAAGACTAAGGGGAGATTAAAAATGAGCGGATATTTAGTAAACTTTATGGTATATACACTCGCAATGGTCGGGGTAATATTTCTTGCACTTTTTATTTACAAAAAAACTTCAGTCATGCCTGGCGGGAAAAGCCGCTCTAAATTTCTGGGAGTGGAAGACGCTATGAGTCTTACCCCGAGAAAAACTCTTTATATTGTAAGAGCAGGCAATGAAAAATTTCTAATCGCTTCAGATATGGATAGAACCACTTTGATTTCAAAACTTGAAGAAGAAAAAGCAGAACCTGCCGTTAAATCCGAACGATTGCATTCGGTTGACGAATTACCTGATATTACCAATTATTCACCGCGCAAAAAAGCCGTTATCAAAGAAATGGTTAAAAGAATTAACTTATAAAGAAGGATTATACTATGGATGCAGGACTTTTGAATAATTTAAATCCGGTTTTACAAATGCTGATAGTAATGACTGTATTTTCATTACTGCCGTTTGTATTCTGCTGTATGACAAGCTTTTTAAGATTTGTAATCGTATTTTCAATGCTAAAAACAGCAATGGGAACTCAACAGGTTCCGCCATCAATCGTAATCATCGGTTTGTCAATGATTTTGACATTTTTTACAATGGGTTCTACATTCCAGAAAATGTACGACATGGGGTCAGTCCCTTACCAAAACAGCCAGAATATCATTATGGCAATTCAGGAAGGTTCAAAACCTCTGAAAGAATTTATGATGAAACAGACAAGAGAAACCGATCTGGCATTTTTCGTAGAACTTTCACAGAAAGAACCGCCGAAAACTCCTGAAGAAATTACAATCTGGCAGGTTGCGCCGGCATATATTATAAGTGAACTTAAAACCGCATTTGAAATAGGATTTATAATATTTGTGCCGTTTATCGTTTTAGACCTTGTTGTTGCAAATATATTGCTTGCACTCGGTATGTTTATGTTATCACCAACGATTATTTCTCTTCCGTTTAAGCTTCTGATATTTATAGCTGTAGACGGGTGGGCGTTAATTGTTCAAGGGCTTGTAACAAGCTACAACTAGAGAGGATTCGCTATGGAACTTTTAATGGAATATATGGCAAGAGGATTTCTGGTAATGCTTACAATATCAATGCCGTGTGTACTTGTTGCAGCGGGTATAGGTCTTGTTGTAGGTATTTTACAGGCAGTAACTCAGGTTCAGGAACAAACAATTGCCGCTGCGCCAAAAATTCTCGGTGTTTTTCTGGTTATTATAATAGGCGGAGTCGGGTTTGTCAGACTGCTGACTAACTTCTATACAGACGGCATGGCTCTTGCGTTCAATATAATTCCTAAAAATGATAACTATGTTCTGGCTGCAGACTACTATAAATACACATCTCCGTTTGAAGGCGAAATGAATGACAGATTTAAAAACCAGCCGACAATCAATGAGATTATGAAAAATCCGGGCAAGGTGCCGTTTATAGACAGGAATTCCAAACTCAAATACACTCCTGCACCGAGAACACCTATGCCAAGACCTGACTTTGTGGAAACTAACACTATCTTAGGACGTTAATTATGAAAAAATTATTTTTATCGACAATATTTACAACTTTAAGTATCATGCCTGTTTGCGCGGCGGATTATATTATAACCTCAGACAAACCGGTAAAAGCAGTTTATGTGCGAAATGAAGAAATTCTTTCGGCAAAACCGTTATACACTCTGGATAACTCAAAAGAAAATATTATTATTTCCGTTAAAAAGGACGGAAAAACAGCTATACTCGTAAACAGATTTGATGAAGAAATCATTCTGGAGGTAAAAGTTAAAAAGGGTGAAATTAACATCAAAAATGCAGACGGTTTTGAGTATTTTCCGATAGACACACCGCCTGAAAAACTTGAAATTTTGCCGCCTCCGGCAAAAAAGAATCAAAATGAAAATTAAGGAGACTTGATTTTGGAGCAAATGGTTGCAGAGATAATAAAAATTTTCCCGCAAATCAACGGATATCTTGCGGCATTCTTTTTCGTCTTTGCACGTTTGCTGGGATTTATGCGTTTTGCACCTGTATTTAACAGAAAGGAAATTCCGTCGCTTGTAAAACTCGGACTTGCTTTTGTTATAGGCATAATTTTGACTTCAATATTAAAACCGGCAGCTGTAGGAACTTACGACTCATTTATTCTTTCAATATTTTTAAATTTTGTCGTCGGCGGCATAATCGGTTATATGGCACAATTAATTCTTCTCGCGGTTGATGCCGGAGGAGATATGATAAACATGCAAATGGGTTTGTCATCAGCAATGGTACTGGACCCGACAAGCGGGACTCAGGTTTCTATTTTGACAAAACTGCTTTCATTGTTCGGGGTTTTAATTTTTATTCATCTCGGCGGAATATACTGGCTTTTGAAAGCACTTGTCAGAAGTTTTGAAATATTTCCGATGTATTCGTCAATTATCCCGCTGGCACAGCTGGTAAACATGGATTATCTTATAGAAATGTCCTCAAATGTACTTTATATGGGGCTTCAGATAGCATCTCCGGTATTGCTTGCAACCCTCGGGCAGGATATTATTCTCGGGATTATTTCCAAAACAGCGCCGCAGGTTAACGTATTCCAGTTAAGCTTCCTTTTCAAACCGGTACTGGGAGCAGCTATTATGGTATGGATTCTGCCGATGTTGTTCAATGTCATCAGCGACTATTTTCTTTCTTATTCGCACATTTTTTAGGAAAGATAACGGCGGTACTGCTCTTTTCTTGAATACCCCAGCATTATTCCGAGGATAAAATCCTCCTCTTTTGTAAGTTCGGATAAATCTTCACTTGAAAAACCTTCAAGAATTTCAAGACAGTCAGGATTTCCGAAAAAAACATTCATTTTCTTACCGCAATCGAGTGTGCGAATTTTGTACGATATTTTATGCTTTTTGAATAAAGATTCCAGAGCCTGCATGTATTCACTGCCGCAGGTGTATAATACCAAATCGCGCATACCTTTTTGATATTCGTATATTAATTGATTAAAAATCTCCGTCAACTTCCGACTCCCTGTTTTATTTGATAAGACATTTATTACGATAAAAAGTTTCTGAAAAATATCTTTATGGTAGAATAAATTGGAGGTGGAATTATGCCAGAAAACTTTGGAATAGCACTTTTAATAACATTTTTAGCCGGACTTGCCACAGCAATAGGCGGCGGCATTGCTTTTATAGTAAAAAAAGACAACCTGAAAGCACTTTCAGTTGGACTGGGATTTTCCGCCGGTGTAATGATATTTCTGTCGTTTAACGACATAATTCCCGAGGCAAAAGAGCTTCTGGCATTAAATTATCCGCATAAATTTGAATGGCTTGCGTTGATAGGCTTTGTATTCGGGATTGTAGTCGCAATTCTTATCGACTATTTTCTCCCTGACCACATAGATCCGGATGAACTATTAGAGCCTGACGCCCCATGCAAACATCATCATAAAATTAAACGTGCAGGACTGCTAACTGCAATCGCAATTTGTGTCCATAACTTTCCTGAAGGTATGGCAACATTCCTGACAACAACCCAGAACTTCACCCTTGGTTTATCAGTTGCAATGGCTATTGCAATCCATAATATTCCTGAAGGAATTGCCGTGGCACTTCCTATATACCACGTAACAGGCAAAAAACGTTATGCAATGCTCTATGCAGCACTTTCAGGGATTACGGAACCGGTAGGAGCATTAATAGGTATGGCTCTATTCAGCATATTTCTACCACAGCTTCTTGTTGGAATACTGCTTGCTGCAGTTGCAGGAATTATGATTTACCTTTCGTTTGATACACTCCTGCCTCTTGCCAGAGAATACGGGAACTGGCATCTTTCTATGGTTGGTATAGTTTCCGGAATTCTGTTTATATGGATAAGTTTAATTTTAATCGGCCACTAGGAAAGGGATTGTAAAATGTTCAATTATTCTGATTTGTTTGATATTGCGCGTAATCTGTATGCAATGCCTTCTTACAAATCCAAAAGCGGTAAAGCATTAATCCCGCTGAGATACTTTTTTGAACTTACATACCGCTGTAACCTGCAGTGTCCGTATTGTTATGTGGGAAATGAAAGAAACAGAGAGGAACTTTCTACTGAAGAATGGTTTAAAATTATAGACCAGATTCCTTTTTATTCATTTGTCACCCTTGTCGGCGGTGAACCGCTAATAAGAAAAGATTTCATTGATATTTTAATGAAAACCGCAAAAAAAACTTCAGGCAAACTGAATGTGGTGTCTAACGGAATTTTGATTAACGATGAAATAATTGATGCTTTTATAAGAAGCAAAATGATGCTTTTGTCGGTATCACTTGACGGATACGGGAAAAACCACGATATCAATCGTGCAAAGGACGGCATCTGGGACAAAATTATGAATAATTTTGAAAAAATGAACGCCCGCAACAAACGCCCGATGGTTGATATAAAAACAATCGTCCTCGAGAACAATCTTGACGATTTGGTTAAATTATACAAAATGTGTGATGAAATGAAGTTTAATTTTCTTTCAATATCATTTTTGAGAAACAATAACCTGAAACAAAATTCCGTATTATTTGACAGTTTTGTACCGGAATTTAACGCGTCTTATCCTATAAAAAAATATTTTGATATGGAGCATTTCAAAGAAGTTTATAAAGAACTTCAGGCGCTAAAAAAACATTCAAAAGTGGAGCTGAGATTTTCACCTAAATTTGAATACGCGGAAAATCCGCTCGAAAAAATAGAAGAATTTTTCAACACACCGGAAGACAAACCTGTACAAGAAATTTATTACCCTTGTATGTATCCGTTTTCAAATATGATGATAAATCCGTCAGGAGATGTCTATCCGTGCCTGTCTCAACGCATAGGCAACGTAAAAGATATGTCTTTGAAAGAAGTCTTTAATCTGCCGCATTACAGATGTTTCAGAAAAAATCTGCAAGCCGCAAAAGTATTCGGTGCATGCCAGATGTGCTGTGAACTCAAAGTAAAATAACCCCTGCGGCCTGCAAAAAAAAATTACAACCGGAGGATTTTTCGCGTATTTATGTAAGTAAAATTACGTACGCGATTTAACGTAAATATATTTACGGACTTTAAATATCCTGAAAAACGGTTATACTTAAAAATGTAAAGCGATTAAGGCTCAAGCCCGCAGGAAATAAAAACCTGCCATAGTTGACGGCAAAGCTGTTTATCGGCAAAAACATTTGTGTTTTTGTGTTCAGAGGGGAAATATGGGATATATACACTGCTGCGGAGGTCTGCATAAATGCAGAACATTTCATCTGATGCCGCAAAAAAATTTTACCGAAACAGAACTCGATTATCTGAAATCCTGTCCGGTATGCGGACACACTGTAGTACAGCTCACAAGGATTGACAGTGACAATAAAATTTCGGTAGTCAGAAAAGTAAATAAAAAAGCTCTGGAATTTTTTAAAAAATTAAAAAATGAAATTCTGTACGAAATAAAACCGGTAAAAACGGATATTCCCCGCGGGAGCTTTTATTTGAATTACAACGAATACGGAGTCCGCAAACGCTGCTACTCAAACCTCAGCGCTTTAAAAATCGGATTAACCGAAAACAAAGAATTATCTACCGCTAAAACCTTATAATCCTTTAATTATCTATTTCTTAACCACGGACGGGGGGATTACTCCCCCTCTTTTTATTCTGCAAAAAGGCGGAAATATTATTAAGAAAACAAATAGAAATTAGGCTAATATAAAAAAGAATAATATGTAAGCCCAAAATCCAAAAAAAGGAATTCAAATGAAATTATCACCAAAGGAAACGGAAATAATTACTTTGGTTGCAAAGGGGTTTGAAGATAAAGAAATAGGAACAAAGCTAAAGATTTCAGGGCGAACTGTACAGACGCATCTTACGAGAATAATGCTGAAACTTAATGCCAGAAACCGAACCGATGCAGCCATCAGCTATATTAAACATAATCCGGAATATTTAAAATTAATTTAAAATCAGGAGAGAAAAAGAGAGATGAAAAGACTCATAATACACTGGACAGGAGGCAGTTATACGCCTAATGCCCGCGATTTGGAATGCTACCATTTTCTTGTAGACGATACCGGAAAAGTCCACAAAGGCAAGTTCCGACCTGAAGCAAATCTTAATTGCCAAAAAGGGAAATATGCCGCACATACAGGCGGAGGCAACACAGGTTCTATAGGAGTAAGCATGTGCGGGATGTACGGATTTAAAAATAAAACCTGCACCGGGAATTACCCGATAACAGCCCGCCAATTTGAAGCCGCAATGAAGTTATGCGCAGAACTTACAATCAAATACAGCATTGAAATAACCCCGCAAACAGTTATGACACACTACGAATTCGGTGAAAAACATCCCGACACCACAAGTGCAGGCAAAATTGATATAACATACATTCCGCCGTATTCGTGGGTGGATAAAAACGATGCAGGAAGTTTTATCCGTTCAAAAATTAAATGGTACAGAAATCAAATACAGGAGAATAAATAATGGAAGTTGCATACTATAACCTCGCAGGTGGCATAAATCAGTCACTTACCAAAACCGAACTCGGGATGGATACAAAAAAAATATACTGGAGCGATTCGGAAAATGTAGAAATTCTGCAAAATCGCGGCATCTGTAAACAAAACGGCAATACCTGCTTTCTTCAGGTAGCTGATAACGAAGAAATTACAGGACTTCATGAGCTTTATGCACATAATAACAGAATACTTTTGATTACAACAATATCAGGAAAAATTTACGTAAGTAGAAACGGCGCAACTACACTAACACTTCTGAATAAAACTCTGAACGGACAATCTCCTGTGTTCACAAACTTTCTTGACGGGATTTTTGTATCATCTGAAGAAGACTGTCCGTTTTATATAAAAAATAACCTTGATATAGTAGAAACAAACCTGAAAGGAATTGACGGCACAACTTTAACTCCGACAATAACAGCCGTTTACAAAGGCAGAGTCTGGATAGCCGACGAATCAGTAATTTATTATTCTGCACTGGGGTCTTATACTGATTTTGAAACAGAAAACGACGCAGGCTACATAAAAGATTTTCATACGGACACCGCAGATATTATTGCACTTAAGCCGTATAAAGATTACCTTGCAATTTATAAAAAGAATAATGTTTATCTTTTAACAGGCACAAGTCCGGAAGACTTTGCAATAACACCGTTTGCCGACAAAGGCGCTCTGTCGCAAAAATCCATCGTAAACGTTGAAAACAAACAATACTTCCTCAGCAACGGAATCTTTGCTCTTGAACAGGTCGGCGAACTGAACCAGATACAACTGGGCTCGGAAATTTCATTAAAGATAAAACCTGAATTTTCAAAATTTGACAAAAGCAGATTAAACGAAACAATAGCCCTGCATTATGAAAGTAAAAGCCAGATATGGTTTTTCTTTCCGTATTATCAGGAGACAAGTTTTAAGACAATCTGGATAAATGATTACGTGAACAAATGCTGGTACAAACGCGTAGTCCCGCAAAACATAACAGCAGCGGCAATTTATAATGATTACGTAATCACAGCCGACAATCAGGGGAAAATTTACCGTGAAGATTACGGGACAACATTCAACGGAGAAGCTATCGAATTCATGTGGAAATCACCGTTTCTTGCAATAAGCAGCGCACACCACAGAAAGACAATAGACGAATTCTATTTTTTGCTGGATGAATCATACGACAATGATTTTAATTTCTCAGTATATAAGGACTACGACAGCGAATACTCTGATGACACCGAACGCATTTATTCCGTTCACTATGAACATTTAATGTGGACAAAAGATGGAACATCCACTAACACAATGGATTACTGGCCTGATGAAGACGAAAACCTTCCGGTCTGGGCAATAGCCCGTAACACTCTTGAAAAAGCCGAAATATCCGAAGCAAATTACTCGATACAATTATGTGTCACAGGTTCTGAGATACATCAGGCCTGCGGGATTATCGGTCTGCAGTTCAGGGAAATCTATAACGACGATTAAAAAGCAGCACTACTCATAATCTTATAAACAAGTTATTACACTACAAAAAAAGAAAGGAATTCGAAATGTCAAACAACTACGCAGCATTTATTCCGGAAATCTGGAGTCAAAAGTTAAACACAATGCTAGAAAAAGATTGCGTGATGCTTCAGTGCGTAAACAGAAATTATGAAGGCGACATCAAAAATCAGGGCGATAAGGTAAAAATTATTACCCCTGCAAAAGTAAGCGTCTCCACACTTGGCAGTGATGCTCTCACCTATAATGAACTTGAACCGAGTTCTATGGAACTGGTAATTGACCAGCAAAAATTCTTTGCATTCAAAATCAACGATGTAGCAACAGTTCAAGCTAATACGGATATCATGGAAGCCCATCTTACAAACGCTAAAAAAGCCATTGAAGAAGTTCAGGATGCCTACCTTTTATCCCAGCACGCCTACGTTGATTCCGCAAATATTATAGGAAGCGACGAAACTCCGATTACACTTGATAAAACAACTATCTACGAACAATTCGTAAAATTAGCACTGGCACTTAAAAATTCTGACGCAGTTACAGGTTCAAAACGTCCATGGGTTGTAATTAACCCTACTATTGAATCATATCTTCTCCAAAGTACTGAATTCATCGGCGCACATAACGTTGCGGATGAAACATTGAGAGAAGGCGCTATCGGAAGAATTGCAGGAATGGATGTACTTGTAAGCACAAACCTCGCAGATACTGACGGCTTGTATTATGTCCTTGCAGGAACAAACGAAGCCATCACATTTGCCTCACAGCTTGCAAAAGTCGAAAGTTTGAGAGATAAAGACAGCTTCTCTGATCTTATCAGAGGTCTTTACCTCTACGGTGCGAAAACAGTTCAGCCTAAAGCTCTTGCTAAACTTGTTATAGAAGCACCGTCAACAGCGCCGTCAGTTCCTGAAGGTGATTCTGATTCCGACACAGATACAGACACGGATACTGACATTGATACAGACGCTGATTCAGATAGCGATGTATAACTTTCAACCGCCTTCCTAACCCCGAAAGTATCCGCCGATTTCCTTATATCTGCGGATACTTTTTACAAAAAGAAAGGATACCGATGTTTTCTAAATTTAAAGAAACGATAAAAGAACTTGCGTACACAGCAGTTTTAAAAGCGGAAGATGCACTGGGAAGTAAACAAGGCCAGCAGAAAAAAGAAATGGCCCTTAATTATATAATTAAAAACATCCCGCTGCCTTCTCTCATAAAGACAATCATCGTAAAACTACTATCAAGTTTTATTGATGACACCATAGAACTAGCTGTGGAATATATGAAAAATCACAATTCCGAAGAACCACAGACAGGAGAAAAAGCTAATGAACTATTATAACGAAAAACAAAATATTTCATCCACCGCCGAAAATCGAAATCCGATACCGGCTCAAGTGATAAATGCATACTTAAAACAACAAGCAGCAAATCAAAATGTATCAGGTCCGCAGCAGGATATTTTGAGAAAGATGTTACAAAATGAACAAGGGAATTCTTTGTTGAAAAATTATGTGAATAATGTGTGTGAAGCAATTATGAAAAATAATGCGAAAAACTCAAATTATCAGCCTGATGACCTGAAAAAATTCTTTGATATCGAAGGCAGAAATGAAGTTATGGCATATCTAAACAGCTCAAACATGGATTTTGATAACGATGAAATCAGAAAAATATCCGCACTTGTAGAAAAAATAGAAAATTCTGCAGTTGACAGATATTTGAAACAAAAAGCCCGCGAGAAAACCATGCAGGAAGAAAACGAACATGCCAAACAAAGACTGACCTCAAACGCTCAAAATTCCGGCTATTCAGCTTCAGGCAATAAAATTTTCACCCGCGAGCAAATCGGCAAAATGAGTAGTGCGGAATTTGCAAAAAATGAAAAATTAATCATGGAGCAGCTGCGACAGGGATTAATTAAATAACAAATTCCATAAATCGACGGGATAAAAGCTATCCCGCCGATTTTTTTAAAGGAGAAAACACAGTATGAACTATTTTGAAATAATAAACAAATGCCTTGTAGAACTCGGCTATAAGCAGGTAAGCACCTTCGCCGAACTCACAAAAAACGACCATAAAAAACTGAAAAATATAATAAACATCATAAACAGCACAATCTGCCGTTATGACAACTGGCATTTTCTGATAAGAAAAACCACCCTCGTATTGCCTGCAGGACAAACAGAGGTGGAAAATACGATTAACGGAAGAATTATTTCCATGACAATTGATAATCAGGAATATGATTATCTGGTAAATTTTGCAGATTACACAGCACAGCCCATCCCGCAAAAACATTTTACTGCAAACGGCAAAAATCTTATCTTCCCGAAATTTAATGAAGATAAAACCGTCAATATAACTTACTACACCAAAAACACAGCCGTAAACGCAGATGGCACGGAAAAAGCTAATCTTGAATACGAAACGGATATTTCACTGATACCTGAACCGTATGTAGAACCTCTGCTTGTTTACGGAGCATGCATGCGATTAAAAGCTAACCCGCAGCACGTCAAATTCAGCTACTGGTACGGCATGTATAAGGAAAATCTTGCAGATATGAAATCCCAAATTTCAATATCGGCAAAAGAAGTGCCATTCATCAAAATGCACCGCAGGTAAGGAATTTCGGGCAAAAAAAACAGGAAGTTTTCATTCCCCCCTGTTAAGATTTACACTAGCCGAAATATAAATAGCATGTTTATTATACCTTTTTTTTTGAAAAAACGCAAATTTTGATAAGAAATGTAAAAATGTCCAGACAAATGAAACAATTAACACACCAGCAAAAGCTTTTCGTATCAGAGTATATAAAGACCCTTGACGGTGAAGACGCTGCGAAAAAGGCAGGTTACAAGTCACCCAACCTCAAAGACACGGCAGACAGGCTGCTTTGCGAAGCGCATATTGTAAAGGAGATTAAAAACCAGATTAATAATCAAATATCGACTCTGCGTGTGCACAAAGGTTACGTAATCCAAAAACTGCTCCAAATCGCGGAATTTTCACTTGTGGAAGAAGACATAACCGATAAGGACGGAAATTTTACGGGTAAAAAGAAACTCCGCGACACAGGCGCAGGTTTAAAAGCTCTGGAAAGTTTATGCAAATATCTCGGAATAAATTCCACAGAAACAGAAGACTACAAACCGGCTAAAATCATTACCATCTCAAATCTTGACGATGAAAAGATTTAACCGCAAGAAAGGAACATCTATGAAAAACAAAAAAGATTACGAAGAAGTCCTCCTCAATAACAAAACCATGGACGATCTGATAAAAATGAAAATAGAAAATGAGTTTAAAAAAAATATCACAAACTCAAATCGTAAAAAACAAACCCGAATAATAACAGATATCAAAAAAGCACCAAAAGACAAAATCTTTACAAAAGCGGCATGTTTTAAGATATACAACAGAATCACGGGCACAGAAACCATGATAAACGGAATTCAAGCCGAAGGCATGCTCGGATTACAAAATACAACCAGAACAAAACTTCTTAACGGAGAAATAAGTGCATTTTCCACAGATGACGCCTATATAAAATTTGAAAAACTATGTTTGCATTCTTGAAAATTACTCTCGATAAAACCCGAAAACAATGCGCAAACATTGAACATTTACCCCGCTCTTTTTTTCTGTATAAAAGATATGAAAAATACCTTCACGACGATTACACCCCGCCGAAAGATTTTAAATCCTATCTGAAATTTATAGAAGAAAACGAGTTTTTCTGGATAATCATTGAACGAACAACCGGAGACTTTGCCGGATTTGTATATCTGGATAACTTTACCGGAGGATGCGGAAAACTTCACAGCGCAGAGATAACTACCTGTTTTGAACAAAAATTCTGGGGAGAAAAAACATATATCTGTGCAATGGAATTTTTTGACTACGCGTTCAAAACCTTCGGGTTTTACAAAATAAAAGCCGAAATCTACCCGCAAAATTTCAGAGTGAAAACCCTGCTGAAAAAATGCGGATTCATCTGTGAATGCACACTCAAAAACGAAACTTTAAGACTGGGAAAACCGCAGGATATAGAACTTTATTCACTTATCAACGAAAAGAAATGTGAGGAAAAATGAAAATAGAAACAGACGATTTAATCGTAAAAATTGATGAAACAGAAGAAAAATTTCTGACTAATATGATTATAAAAAAATACGACACGCTTGAAAACGAAAGAATGTCGCAGCTAAGTGACATAAAACTGGTCAGAAATTCAATCTACAACCAGACAATCCCTAAAATAAACGCCTGGGAAAGCAAAATTGAACTTCCGGACATCTATGAACTTGCCCAAACACTGAAATCACACCTAGCGCAAAATTTATATTCACATCCGGACGCCATGTTTGATGTATCGGGGACAAGCCCGGAAACTCAGGAATACGCAAACAGACAAAAAGCCATGCTTGTGAATACTTTTGAGCAGATGAAATTTGAAGACGAAATTGAAAGCATCATTGACAGTGTTGTAGAAACAGGCGAAAGCACCCTGTTTGTAGGCTGGGAAACAAAAATCAAGCAAATAAGACGCCCTCTTACACTTGAAGAACAATTAACCGATATAAGCGGCAAAAGTTTTACGGTTGAAGAAAAAGTAATTTATGACAACGCAAAAATAAAACACATAAAAGCAGAAGACTTTGTATTTGAAAAATGTTCACTTTCGGATTGGGACAGCTGTGCCAAGATTTACAGAACATATTCGTCGCTGGAAGAAATTCTTGGAGACAAATCAAATAACCTGCTTACAGACGAAAAATTTGAAACGCTTAAAGGAGTGATGGCAAAGAACAAAAAAGAAAACACAAAAGCAGTAGAAGAAAATAAGCTGGAAATTCTGGAATACTGGGGAGATATAGAATTATCGGACGGAACCGTTCTAAAAAACAAGCTTGCTGTAATCGCAGGCCGTCAGGAAATAATAAGGTTTGAATCAAACCCGTTTGTAATTAACCCGTTTATCCATGCAAACATAATCGAAAACCCGTCAACCGGCAGAGGCATATCACCGCTGCGTGTAGCACTTATATTAAACAATCTGGCTTCAACCATATTAAATAAACAAATAGATGCGCTTGCTTTGATGATGAATCCGCCATATCTTGCGCCTAAAGGATGTTTCCGCGGGCAGCAGGACGTTCAGCCGGGGAAAATTATAGAATATGATGCAGCCCTGATGCCGAATCAGCCTGTACCGTTAAGCTTTGATAAGGCAATGCAGGGCTGGGATTTCCTGAATTATTTCAAAGCCACAATAGAAAGTGCAACCGGAATTTTCAAAAACATGTCAGGTAATATTCAAACCCAACAGCGCACCGCAACGGAGCTTAACTATTCCGCAAACGGTCAGGAAGCGCGACTAAACCTGATTATTGAATCAATTAACCGCAAAATACTCATACCTGTAGTTGAAAAAACCGCAGAAATCATAGCAAACTTCAAATTTGGTCCTGAAACCATAACATTAAATAATCACGGAAAAACCGAATTTATAAACATTAACGATAAAATCAGAAACGCAAATTACATATACCGTTATGGCGACAGGAAGGCGAATTTTGAGCGAAAATCCAAACTTAAAGAACTGTTTGAAATAGTAAGTTCGTTTGCACAAATACAGGTAGTTGCACAACAGATAGACTGGATAGAATGTTTCAAATTTGCACTGGAACAATACGGTGTTGAAAATGCCGAAAACTTTCTTCTGGAAAACCAATCAAGTAATACAAATGCTTGATGCTAAGATTAAAATGCCTGTGATATCATAAACAAATATGAGATGGCAGAGCAAAATACTTTTTTTAGCGCTATTTTTTCCGATGCTGCTTGTCGGGATATTGTTCTCATACCTGAGTATGAATGAGCTTGCAAAAGATGAACAAGCAGGACAAGAATACTCTCAACAGGTGCAGGAACAGAAAGAATACGAAGAGCCTCTCTGGCCTGAACAGAAAAAACGGCTGAGAGAACAGCAGCTTCGGGAGCAAGTACAACAGGAAACACCGCAAAACGAAACTGACACGGAATTCCAACAGGAAGATACATACGCGCAAGATGAGTATAGTGACGAATCTGCAGCTTATGAAGAAGAAGAGACAGGGGATTATACGCAGCAGGAAGAAACTGAACAGGAAGAACCGCAAAATTATGAACCGCCTGCACAGTATTCACCTCCGCCGCTGGAAGAAATACCTGCAGACGCGTTTCAATAAGGGAATTACTATAGATGAAAAAATAACCACCTTTTAAATAAAAGGTGGTTATTTTCTGTACAAAAGGGATAGAAAAAATGGAATATAAACTACTAAAAGCACAGCGGGAATTTTTGGAAATCCCGCATAATTATACACTTGATGCCGCAGTATATCAGGGAGGATACGGCTCAGGCAAAACTTTTGCCGGCTCACTTCTCGGGATTTTATTATGCATGAAATTTCCCGGAGTCAGAGGACTTGTAGGCGCGCAAAGTTATACACTTGTCCGCGATACAACCTTACAGAGCTACATTGAACACCTTGATAATATGAATTTTCAGGAAGGAATAGATTACGAATGGTCGTCAACTTTACAAAAACTGACATTCCGCAACACTTCAGAAATACTATTCAGGCATTTTGACGAACCTAACAGGCTGAAATCGCTGAATCTCGGGTTTGTAGAAATAGAAGAGATGTCTGATATTCCGTATGAAACATTCAAAATGCTTCTCGGACGGATGCGCCAGCAGCCTAAAAAAACGTGGAAAAATTTCACATACAGAATTTTCGGACATACAAACCCTGAACCTCAAAGAGGCTGGATTTATAAGACTTTTGCCCAAAATTCGGCGCCGAACTACAGACTTATAACAGCACCTACAACAGAGAATATTTACCTGCCCGAAGGTTTTTGCGACGAACTCAAAAAACTATATGACGAGCAATATTATAATATTTTTGTTCTTGCGCAAAACGGAGAATATAACAAAGGTCAGGTAATAAAAGATTTTACTGATGAAAACATACAAGATATAAAATATCAGGAAGATATGGATTTGCACATAAGCTGTGACTTTAACGTTGACCCTATGTGCTGGGTTCTTGCGCACAAAACAGACGAAAAAGTTTTCTACTTTGACGAAATAGTGCTGGAAAACACAACAACGGCAAAAGCCTGTGAAGAATTCTGCCGCCGTTATCCTAACCATAAAGGAAATATTATCGTAAACGGTGATGCTTCAGGTGATAACAGAAGCTGTACAAGCGAATACACAAATTACGTCATTATAAAAAAGAAATTACAACAATTCGGCTATGATGCCGATATTAGAATAAAAGCCTTTAATCCCCCAATCAAAAACCGTATTGCAGCATTTAACTCCAAAATAAGAAATGCCAACGGCGAGATTTGTCTTTATGTTGATAAAAAATGCGAAAAACTTCTCTATAACATATATAATCTAAAATACAAAGAAGGTTCATCCCGCATTGATATTCCGACATATACACAAATAAAACAGAACAAAGAACTGAAATTTTTGTCACATCCGATAGATGCCGCATCATACCTTGTTGATTTTTACTGGCCGATAAAATTATAAGAACTAAGGAGAAAACCATGGATAATATACTTCACTATTCACCGATATTAATAGCAATAATGATATTTCTGATACAGCACAGAATAGTTGTAACGCCGGAACAGCTTGAAAAAAAGCACCGTGAAATTATAGAAGATGCTGAAGAAAAGTTTGTAACCATTCATAGTTTCAAAGACTTAAAAGAACAATTTTCCGAAATGAAAGATAAAATAGATAAAATTTACGACTGTGTAATCAGCAATAATATAATAAATTAAATTGTAAACAATTATTACAAAACAAATAATATTTTTAAAGTTTTAACTTAAAAAAGCCGATAACATGAACAAAAGGACTACATGTTACTAAGTTAATTGAAAGGCAAAAGTTACACAAATGGGATTGGCAGCATCACAAGCTAGATTTTTAGCCATAACAGCGCGAAAAACCCAATGCGAATTGCAATCAACGCAAATCGCAGAGGACAAGCTGTCTGTCAGCAATGAATTAACAGCTGCAACCCAAAAGTACCAAAATTCCCTGAATGCAACAAAATTAATCTGGGATTCCGACGGTACAGGCGAACACATGTATGACGTATCATATAATTTGTTAATGACACCGTCAGCGGCAAACATGTACGATCCGTATCTTGTAACAGATGCATCCGGTAGAATTGCACTAACAACTGCGATGGCTGTTGCAGCAAAGAATGCAGGTATTGATCCTAAAGGCGGCACAGTTGCATCAGAAACAGGAAGAACCGATTTTATTAATGCCTTAGTTGATGCCGGTGTTATTACAGGTTCAACAGGAAGTACTATTTTAGGCAACGCTTATTCTGAATCAGCTGGTGTCGGCGGTATACCATTAGATAAAACAGCAGCCTATGCTGTATCTAATGAAACTTTAGCAAATATCTTATCAGATGAAAGTCTGTATAAACTTGGTTTAGCTGATTACAGTGTCTCTATTGACCCTGAAAAAGACAATTATGGTATTGCAATAAACACATCTACATCAGCTACAAGAGGTGAAGTTTTTGAAAATTTAACACTTGGTGATTTATTAAATAACAACTATGTTTTAACATACGGCGGTAATGATGATGAAAACGTGGCACCAGGAAGCACGGCATTCAGCGAATTTATGACCCAAGTTATCGGTAGTGGTGATTATGCAACCAATACCACTTCTATCTTCGGTAAAATAGCACATATGTTAACAGACCTTTTAAATACTTCAGAAGTTGATCAAAAGGCTTTAGAATATGCTTACAATAAAATTATGCTTTCATACACAGAAAGTCTTGCATATGATGCGGGCAAACCTGGTTCTTCCCCTGAAGCTTGCAGAAATGCAGTAAACAGTGCAAACAAATATAATACCGTTTGTTACACGCGTGATGACAATTTGAATAAAAAACAAAACGCATATATTGCAGTTAACCTGTCAAATCTTGTAAGTTCATTCTTAACATATTATGCACAACAGATAGGAACTAATGACTATACTGCAGGCAGATTAGATGAAAACTGTAACTATGTTACAGATGATATGATATATATGTATGAACTTTCAAACCCGAATGCCGTAACAGAAAAAGATTTGTTGATAACAGATTTCTATAACTCATTGTACAACAACATCTGTGCAAACGGTTGGACAGGTGCATACGGTGATTATCTGGAAGATAACAAATTCCTTCAAAATGCTCTGAAAAACGGTCAATTATTCATATCGACACTTGCAACAGACGGATATTATTATCAGGAAGTTTACAACGATAACGGATATCTGGTTGAAGTTACTGACGATGATGCAATTGCACAGGCTGAACTTGAATTTGAAATCACTAAGAGTAAGCTCAACGCTAAAGAAGAAAAACTTGATATTGATATGAAAAATGTTGATATGGAAATTTCATCACTTACAACAGAATACGATACCGTTAAACAACTTATCAGTAAAAATATTGAAAAAGTATTCACAATGTTCCAATCATAAAGAATCAATAATCTTATAACAAACTAAAGGCAGGCAGTTAATTTGACTAACCTGCCTTTTAATGTTTAAATAGCTGTATGAATTACATTTTTTACGGTTTGATTGTATTTTCAATAATAATAGGCGCGGTTAACGGCAGACTGCAGGAAGTTGTCAACTCAATACTACTTGGGGCAGAATTATCAGTAAAAGTAGCTTTTTCACTGATAGGAATAATGGCATTCTGGCTCGGGATGATGAAAATAGCCGAAAAAAGCGGACTTGTAGAATTTATCGCAAAACTTATAAAACCGGTAACAAAAAAACTTTTCAACGAAATTCCTGAAGATTCACCTGCCATAGGTGATATTGCTATGAGTGTTTCTGCTAACGCTCTCGGGCTTACAAATGCGGCAACTCCTATCGGCATAAAAGCAATGGAAGAGTTACAAAAACATAACAAAGATAAATCAACAGCCTCAAATGCTATGTGTATGTTTCTGGCAATGAACACCGCAGGATTTCAGCTGATACCGGCAACCGTAATTGCTGTTTTAATAGGAATAGGCTATAAAAATCCGACAGAAATCATAGCACCGACGCTTTTAGTAACAACTATTGCATTTATATCAGCAATTATACTTGCCAAAGTGTTTGAAAAATTCTGGACACCTCAAAAAGAAAACGGAGGTGACAAATAATGTTTCAAGCAATAATGAATTTCTTGTCACTCTGGGCACTTCCTGCAATTATAATACTAATTCTGACAGCAGGCTTAGCAAAAAAAGTTCCGCTTTATGAAGCTTTCACGGACGGTGCGAAAGACGGATTTAAAGTTGCTGTCAATATAATTCCGTATCTTGTTGCAATAATCGTAGGGATATCAATGTTCAGAGCATCAGGCGCAATAGAAATGATAGGAAATGCGTGCTCAGGAATACTTACAGCACTGAAAATTCCGACAGAAGTCCTGCCTATAATGATTGTACGTCCGCTTTCAGGCTCTGCAGCTCTAGGTGTATTTTCGGATATTGCGCACACACTTGGTCCGGACGATTACGCAACAAAGTTATCTGCCGTAATGATAGGCAGCAGTGAAACAACTTTTTATGTTCTTGCTGTATATTTTGGCGCAATCGGCATATCAAAAATTCGCTATGCCTTGCTTGTCGGGTTACTTGCAGATTTTATCGGAATTGCCGCAGCAGTTTTGGTGTGTCATAGCATGTTTTAGCGGCATCCACCCAGCTTTGCGTAAATTCTTTGTATTCATTAGGAATAACCGTCTTAACCAAAACCGCATAATTTATATCTATAAAATTAATCTTAGGGACTCTTTCGACAACAAACTCATGAGCACCGCAGTTATGGCAAAATTTTTCCTGCGGAACAACCTGACCGTTCTTAATCACAGACTGCAGCTTAACACCGCAGCAAGAACAACGTGTCAAATACCATTGATTTTCAATTAATTCACCGCAATCAGGACAATATGTTACGTCAGCGTCTACTGGCACCTTCTCGTGGCAGCAATCTTTACTTCCGAATAAAAACTCCATTAACATCATAATTTTTATTTAATGATGAAAATAAAAAAGTCAACAATATTATTTATTTAATTGATAAATATCAAAAATTTAGCCTGAATGCGACAAAAAGCCAGACTACATAAGGGATTTGCAGCATCCCGAGCAAAACTGAAATATCAAAAAACAAACCGGTCATACCTATCACGGTAATAAGTAACAGAAAACAATCAATAAGAGCCCAGCCGATTTTTTTATACTTAAAGAATAACGGAGTCCAGAGAAGATTAAAGATTAATTGCAAAAAGAAAAGCGGTATTGCAAAAAATTTTGCAAAACTCATGGGCTGAAAATAAAAAATAATAAAAGAAACACCCATAAGGACATACAAAAAGGTCCACACAGGACGGAAAATTTTCCTATCAGGGGCATATAGAGGCTTTTGAATTTCATCATAAAAATTGAAGTCCATAATGTAATAATAAACATTTGCACATCAAATTACATTAGACAAAATAATTATTTATTAAAAAGCTTATAAAACTGGTCATTCAGCCAGCCCAAAGGACTAAAAGGTTTAGCAACCGAAGTAATTCCGTCAAGGGTTTTAACAGGAGTTGAATACCTTCCGGAATCTCCTTTGCGCAAGAGATAAATAGAACCGTCAGGAGAAATTGATTGCTCGCCTGTTTTATCAAAAGCACGTGTCATGGAAGATTTTCCTGGATTAACCACGACAGAACTCAAGTGAACACCTTTATTTCTCGTAAAATCCCAGCTATCAACAACTGAGGACGTTTCATTAAGGATAGTTTTATTAACTTTTTTGGTAATATTGCCTTGCACAGAAAGTTGAATTGCATAACTGCCGTTAGGAGCAATTGTTCTCTGGATTAAAAGATTCGGGTTGCGTTTTCCGTAGCGGTATGTATAAACACAACCATTTTCTAAGATTTGTCCGCCTTGCTGAACTGCTTTTTGAAAAATTTTTGAAACAGACATTTTGAACTCCTATCTATTTACATGTTAATTCCTAAATTACAAAAAACTGTAAAAAAAATTTTTTGCATTTTTTCTGTTTAATCTTTAAGAGCAGCTCTATTTTCACCGATGTGAGTCTTTACGACCGTGTTCGGGATGGACTCTGCCGAACAAAACCTGACTAAATGTCTGGTTTTGTGAGAGGGGGTGGTTTCCTCTTTTCTTCATTTAAAAAAGACCCTAAATTGATTCATCAATCTAAGGTCTTAAATTTAGGTGCTGGCAGCGCGAGTGAGCTGAGGGCGAAAGTTTGACGGCTGAATAAATTAACAGATGCATTATTCTGCCGTCAACTGTA
>CALUVN010000018.1 GCA_944324235.1 Candidatus Gastranaerophilales bacterium | reverse complement strand
TAGCGAACGGAACGAGACTACTAAGCCGCAGGCTTTTTGTCGAGTCTCCGTGAGCGTGGAGCAAATCCAAGACAGGGGTAGGGTGAGGGGTTAATTGAAACCCTAAAATAAAAATCATTTTCGGGACACGCTCCCGCTCTACTCACGCTATTGTCCTCAAATAATTTTTCTTTTATAGTCGGATTAAGTAAATCAGACAATAAGACTTCAGCATTCATTATTCACAAAATTTAACATGGCACTTGCAAAAATAGTTTTTTAATATATCATTGTATTATACGACTAGCTAGAAAAGGAAAATCAATCATGGCAAAACATTGTGAAATCTGCGGTAAAGCACCGATTAAAGCAGCTAAATTAACATTCTCACATAAACAAATTGTACACACTCAAGAACCTAACCTTCAAACTGTAAAAGCAGTTATCAATGGTCAAACAAAAAGAATCAGAGTTTGTACTTCTTGTTTGAAAGCTAACAAAGTTGTTAAGGCTGTTTAGAGTTAAGATTAAAATTTACCAATAAAAAAGCTCTCTAGTACTAGAGAGCTTTTTGTCATATATAATCGGGAGATTATTATTCACCTTTGATAGGAGCGTCGGTTTTCTTTCTGACTGCGTTTGTGAAGTGACCCATAGCACCTGTTTGCCAGTTCCATTTGATGGAGTTTTCAAAGTCGCCTCTTGATAAGAAACCGCCTTCTTGGAGTAACGGTGTTGGTTCATAAGGGCTTGTAGATTCACCGCTTTTGTTTTGAACCATATAGAGATTTCCTTCTCTGTTGAGATCCATTGTTTGTACGCCTTGACCTTGATCTAAGATGTGTAAGCCGTCGCCTGTTTCAGAGATGGATACATCAACTTTACCGTGTTCTTCGTTTTTGCCCGGAGTGATAGTACCGGCTTCATCATCCCAGTTGATGAATGTTCTGTTGTATCTCAGTGTGCTTCCGTCTCTAGCGGATGCTTGAGGGTCAAGAATGTATTTAGCAACTCTTGAGTTATGTTCATCATAAGTTACGAATGATTCTGTGAATTCGCCTTCGCCTTCTTTTTTTACACCCAGTTCATCCATCATATCGTCGATGTAGTAGTTAACTTCTGAGTGCCAATCAGGTCTCATTGTGATTGTATCAGGCGGTAATGTAATTGTTTGATAAATTGTATCGTGTACTACAGGTCCCGGAACTTCAATTGTAATAGTATCAGCTGGTTGTGGTACATATACTGTATCTTTAACGATTATAGGTTCGCCAGGGAGATATACTGTATCTCCAGGAAGATATATTGGTTTATCTACGTAGATTGTATCACCAGGTAATTTTTCATAAATTGTGTCACCAGGAAGATATACTGTATCCCCAGGAAGAGGTTTGTCTACATAAATTGTATCGTGTACAGGATATGGTTTGTCAATATAAGTTGTATCGTGTTTTATAACAGGAACTTCAACTGTGTTAGTGATAGTACGTGGTTTTACAGGGATTTCATCTTTCCATGTTACATCTATGTCTTCGTTTAAAATATCGTCAGAACAGCTTGTCATAACTGCTGCAGCAGGAAGAACAGATGCAGCTGCCAATGTTTTTGATGCTGCAGAAAGTCCTTTAACTCCTTTTAAAAGTGCTGCGCCGCCAAGTAAGCCTAAACCTACTCCGAGAATAGCTGTTGCGCCTGAGCGGTTTGCTCTGTTTACTGTTGCTTTAACAAAATCACCAACGCTGTCAACGTCTTTATAATCTTTTTTGAAACTGTCTGCTATTTTTCCGAAAAATCCTTTTTCTTTATTAGCTTCTTGAGCTTCTTCAATGGATTTCATCAATGCTGCTTCTGCTTTTTTATCATATTCTGCTTTTTGTTCAGGTGTCATTGCATCATATTTTTTCTTTTGTTCAGCAAGTAACTTTTGAAGTTTGTCTGCTGCAGTTTCCTTTTGGAATGAAAACTTGAATGGTTGTGTTTGTGCCTGTGTTTGTTGAGTGCTAACTCCATTAACTCCGTTTAGTGCCATAATAATCTCCTTTTTTTCCTCGATTTGTTTCCCCAATAAATTTTAGAAATTTTAAATTTCCCCGTGATATTTTAATAAAAAAAATTTGAATTTAAGAATTGCCTTTTTTTTGTTTTGTATTAAGAAGTGTTAAGCAAGAAATTTTATATACCCTTTAGAACAATATATTAAGTCTTGTTACAACATTGTAAAATTATTTGTTTTTTTCGTATATAAATACTAGAATGTAAATGGGAAAAGTTTGAGGGATAAAACACATGTTAAAACAAGAGTTAAGGGAGAAAACTTTATCACCGCAAGAAGTCAGAAATATATTGAATGCGGATAATAAAGAAATAGTGGAGTTATGCAAACGTGCCTCCATATTACCTCGTAAAAACAACAAAGGTCAGACATACTTCTCTTATGACGAAGTTAAAAACCTTAGAAAAGTTCAGGCACAGAAAAATGCAGTAACAAATCCGATAGCTCCTGTCGAAAATAAACAGGTTTCCGCCGTAAGGAGTATTCTTAATTCCTTGCAGGATATGGAAAAGAATTTGAATGAAACAATCTCCCGTGTGATAGATGAAAAATTGGAAGGCATGGATGAAGTTGTTGTTGAATTAATCCGTTGTAAAACAGATAATGAAACCCTCAGACAGAAAATTATTTCATTAAATAAAGAAATTTACCAGTTGAAAAATGATCTCAGTGCATATAAACCTGTAGGCTTGGGACTTTATAGAAAAAAAGAACGTCACAGCTGGGATTAAGATACAAATAATATCGAAAAGGATTTTGAATAATGGCAGTAAAAGAAAAAGAAGCTCAATCAGTTGATACTTCTGATGAAAGAAGTAAAGCGCTTAAATTAGCAATTGAAAAAATAGAAAAAGATTACGGAAAAGGCTCAATTATGAAATTGGGCGACAAAACAACCGTTAATGTTGACGCTATACCAACAGGTTCACTAGCTCTGGATGTCGCTCTTGGAATCGGCGGAGTTCCTCGCGGCCGTATTATAGAAATCTATGGTCCTGAAAGTTCAGGTAAAACAACTCTTGCTCAGCACATTGTTGCAGAATGCCAAAAACGCGGCGGTATTGCGGCTTTCGTTGATGCAGAACATGCTCTTGATCCGGAATACGCAAGAAATTTAGGTGTTCAGGTCGATGATTTATTAATTTCACAGCCGGATACAGGTGAACAAGCTCTTGATATTACAGAAGAACTTGTTCGTTCAGGCGCTGTTGATGTTGTAGTCGTTGACTCAGTTGCTGCTCTTGTTCCAAAAGCAGAAATTGAAGGTTCTATGGAAGACCAGCAAATGGGACTTCAAGCACGTTTGATGTCAAAAGCTCTCAGAAAACTGACCGGTGTTATCGGCAAAACTAATACTACAGTAATTTTTATTAACCAGTTAAGAATGAAAATAGGTGTTATGTACGGAAATCCGGAAACTACAACCGGTGGTAACGCTCTGAAGTATTACGCCTCTGTTCGTATGGAAATTAAACGTACTGAAGGTGTTAAAGGTGAAGATGGCGATGTGGGTAATCACGTAAGAGTCAGAGTGTTGAAAAATAAAGTTGCACCGCCTTTCAGAACTGCAGAGTTTGATATTATCTTTGGTAAAGGTATCTGTAAAATCGGTAATATTCTTGATGTTGCAGTAAATCTTGATATTGTTAAAAAGGCAGGTGCATGGTTCAGTTTTAATGATGAAAAATTAGGACAGGGCCGTGATAAAGCTAAAGAGTTTTTATCGGAAAATCCGGATATTTTGAACGAAATAGAACGTCTGGTTCGTGAAAAGCTCGCAGAATAGTTAAAACTATGTAACTGCGGTCTGCTTACTTAAAATTGAGTCTGTTCTATATGTTAATTGTAACGTTTTGTAAAAACGAAATTTATCCTTAAAAACAGCTAATATCAATACTTTTAAAAGAAACATATTTTTTTTGGTAAAATTACTAGCAAAGAAAATTATGTTTCTTTTTAGTATAATCATACACACAAGTAGTTAAGGAGGTTACAACACATGCCAATTAATGCGATAAGCAATGTAAGCTTTCAAGGTTTTCGTTCTAACAAAACAAATAAGAACAATAAACCGGCAACAACACAAACAAATCCTGCAGGAGTAAGAAAAAACACTCCTGAAAATAACGTATCTAACAACGCTTTTTCTAAAGCAACAAAAGCAATGGCTCTTGCTGTTTTAATGACACCGATTGCAGGCGGTGTAATGACAAGCTGCGATGATGATATAAATATTGATATTACTGATATAACCAATATTCATAATCCAAAAGATACCTTATACTTCCCTGTATGGCAAAAACCTGATACCGTATGGATGGATAAAATTATTCACGATACAACTTATGTAGAAGTTCCTGGTAAAAATGATACTATCTATATACCTAAAACTGATACAATATATGTGAATAAAACAGATACTATTGTTATCCCTGGTAAAAATGATACTATTTACATACCAAAGGTAGATACCGTATTTGTGCCGAAAACTGATACTGTATACATTCCAAAAACTGATACAATTGTAAAACATGATACTATCCAATATCCTATTTACATTCCTGGTGACACCGTTTATGTTCCAAGAAAATATGATTCCGAAGTATTTGATATTATGAAAGATATGATGGAAGAAGTAGGAATTAACACAGAAGGACAAGGCGATATCATCACCCGTATGATAGGTAAAGATGAATGGAATAATGCTCTGAATGTATATGACCTCAAGGGTAAAAAATCATCTGAAGAAAAACCTGTTTATGACAGAACAACATACGGATGGGATGATGAGGAAGAAGCAATCGTTCCTGGTAAAAACATGACTTACGGAGAATTAGGAATTTCTAAATCTCAAAACGGCGGTTTATACTTAGAACACAAAGTTCCTCGCGGAAGTGCTTCACAAAAACCATCAACAGCAGACGGTTACAGACTTGATAAAGAAACAACATTAACAAAAGGTAATGGAATTCTGTTGCGCAGAGACATTACAAACGGTCAGGATGTAGATAAAGGTTCAATCAGACCTGGCGATGAGCCTCAATCAGTATTCTTCTTTGAACCGTATGGTCCAATGCCGGGTGAAGAACTTATGTGGAGATGGTCTGATATCTCTGTCAAGCTTGGTGAAAAACCGGAAGATATAGAAGAATAATCTCTATTATAAATATATTCTTAAATGTCAACAAAAGCTCTCTTTCAAAAAAGAGAGCTTTTGTTATATAATAAAAACTATGAAAACATTAGCACAATTTGTACAGCAAAAAAGAGATAAGCTCGGCCTTTCCCCGCGAGGGTTGGCAATGACCTGTAATCTTGACCTTGAATTGATAGAAGACATAGAGTCAGGCAAAGAATTATTTTTGCCGGTTACAATACGTCAAAGTCTGGCAAAAGGTTTGAGATGTAATCCTGAAGAGATAAAAAAGCTGGAAAAAGATTTTTCTAACAAATCTGTATCATTAGAAATTATAGAAAGCCTGAAGGAACTCATCTTAAACGGAGCCGGCGGACTAAAATGTCCTCAATGCGGAGCGCCGCTGGTTACAAGGATTGCCAGAATGTATGATTTAGAAGATAATTTAGTTTTACATCCTAAAGCGCACTGTACAAAATGCACATTTCAGATTCATTCTTAGCGTCTGAATACTAATTTGTTAATAATCTCGTACCATAGAGGTTTGTCCTGCTGCAAATGTTTTGTGAAGAAATGAACATAATCAGGATAACCGTCGCCGTCTCCGTGTGCAGCAATAACTTCTATGACCTGTCTTTGCCGCAGATTATCAGGAGTCATTTTTTCAAACCCCATTTTTTCGTAAAATCCTGCAGCCTTAACTTCACCTTTGAGAAATACATCAGTAAATGTATTCTTATTAATGTCTATTGTTTTTTCTAGCATAGTTTTGCCAAGCCCGAGCCCGCGGAATTTTTTGTCGACGGCAAGAGAGTCAACATAGAGGGTGTTAGCAGCTGCTAAAGGTACTTCGTCAAAGCTGTAAGAAATACAGGCAGCGCGTAATTTACCTTTTTCATCACATCCTGCAAGCATAGTAAAACTGCCGTCATCGTATTTAATTTTAGGTTTTATATAACTCACAAAGCCGTTACGGATATAATCTTTGTTTTTCTTGCTCCTATACGCCAACCAGTAAGGGTCGTTGGTAAAGGAAGCAAAATTAGTACAGAAAAAATCTGCGATTTCATCTAACTGATTACCTTTTGGTAATTCTTTAACTTTAATTTCGGAGAAATTAAGCTTCCCTAATTTAGTATTGATTTGGAATGGTTTAACAGGATTAAGCCTTGATGTAAAACTTTGTTGATTATTATATTGTTGAATTTTCATATACATAGTAAACCCTGTAAAAATTTTTTTTGCCAGAGAGTTGAAAATGAATTAATAATAGATTATAATAAAAGATACAGGACATTGAAAATAGTGAATACGGGGACGTTTTGGATTTGACAGGATGCCAGATTGAAACAGGCTGCGAGTCCGAGCGCTGTTCTCGGTTATCAACGAGCAAACTAAATTAAATGCTAACAATGTAATTAAAGCAGACTTCAGCCCAAGAGCATATGCATTGGCTGCGTAGTCGCTAATTAGCTACTCATATAGCCCAGCTTGCCGGCGATATGGGTCCATTATGCAAGCCGCAGTACCGCGATGACGGTAGCGGTATCAAGATAACCGTCAAGGGTTTAGAGTTTCCCTCAAATAAAACCTAGGGCTGATTTAAGGGTAATGATACTTTCCCGAATCAGTTGAGAAAATAAGTATCTACACTCGTAGAAGTTTGTTTAGATCCATTTTGGACAGGGGTTCGACTCCCCTCGTCTCCAGTAATAAAAAAGGACTGCTTTAGGTAGTCCTTTTTTATTACTAAGATTGTGAAATTGAGAACCCCTACAAGACAAAGTCTTGTCAGGGGGTCGAGCGGGAGCGAGCTGAGGCTGAAGCCGATTTGTAAGGGTTGAAAACCCGCTACAAATCGCGGAATTGCCGTTAAATGCGAGCGACCAAGACACTCCCCTCGTCTCCAATTTTACCAATCATAGCAAGGGTTAGCGCTATTTTATATAGTGCAAATACGCGCGCAGTACGTAATTTAGTGAAATTAAGAGAATTTAGAAAGAGAGAATTTAGAGAATTTTGAGTTAAGGAATCGCAAATTCTCTTTTGGCAAATAAAAAGAGTCCTTTTGTAAAAGCTTTTGTAGTGTATATTTCAGCCTAATTGGATATTTGTTAGACTTTCGTTTTCCCGAGAAAAAGGACATTACAAAAATATGTCTAAAAAATAAAAATTAATTACTAAATTTGATAAAAAGATAAAATAACAAAGAGAACATTTTTACCTATCGGTAAAATTTTTAATTAAATAGTATTTTAAAACAATGATTTTTACCGAACGGTAAAAAAGTTGATTTTTTTGTAAAAATATAGTAAAATTTTACCGATAGGTAAAAATGAATATTACAGATACTAAAAAATTAGGAGAATTTATAAAGAAGATGCGTAAGGCACATCATCTTACACAAGCTGATGTGGCAATTGCAGCTAATGTTGGAGTAAGATTTCTCGTTGATTTAGAAAACGGGAAAAAAACTGCACAAATTGGGAAAGTTATAGATGTTTGTAATGCTTTAGGAATTGTAATAGATATGAAGTCTCCTTTTGAAAAAATTTATGAGGTAGATGTTGAGTAATTCTTTGAATGTATTTTTAAACGATAAACATATCGGAATATTAGAAAAAGACGGCTACGGTGGTGTAAATTTCCAATATTCTAACAATACTGATAGAATCCTATCTCTAAGTTTGCCAATTCAAAAAGAGCCTTTTGAAAACAAACAATGTAGAGGCTTTTTTAATGGATTATTACCTGAAAGCGAACATACAAGAATTACTATCGGGAAAAAATATGGAATTAATCCTAAAAATGATTTTTCTATATTGCAAGCAATAGGTTATGATTGTGCAGGGGCTGTTTCGTTCTTTGATAGTGATGATGAGCAAACATCTTCAAAATATTTGCAAGAATCTTATGAAATTAATTATACATCATTATCAGATGATGAACTGGAAAAGTTTATAAATGAACTACCTCAAAAGCCATTAGCAACAGGGATTGAAGATATGAGATTATCTTTAGCCGGTGCACAGGATAAAACCTCCATAATTGTTGTTAATGGACAAATTGGAATTCCAAAAGATAATGTACCGACAAGCCATATTATAAAACCTGCAATAAACGGATTTAATGAAACAATTGAAAATGAATTTATATGTATAAAAGCTGCTGAAAAGTTAGGAATAAAAGTTCCAGATGTCAAAATCGGTTATGCAAACAAAACAAAATATTTTTTAATTCAAAGATACGATAGAGAAGTAATTGATAATAAAATAAAAAGAATTCACCAAGAAGATTTTTGTCAGGCTTCTAATATTCCAAGTGCGTATAAGTACCAATCAGAAGGTGGGGTTGATTTTAAAAGATGTTTTGAAATTTTAAGAGTTACATCTCAGCCTGCCGTTGCAATTAATCAGTTTATTCAATTAATGATTTTTAATTATTTAATAGGAAATAATGACGCTCATGGCAAGAATTTTTCTATTCTGCATTATGACAATGGAGAAATAAAATTTGCACCTGCATACGATATTCTCTGTTCCGAAGTTTACCCTGGATTGTCAAACAAAATGGCAATGAAAATTGGTGGACATTATAAACATGATGAGATTTTATTAAGACACTTTGAAAAATTAGCAAATGAAAATGATATCAGCTTTACTCAATTAAAAAAAGTGATAAAAAATCAATGTGAAACTCTTCCTGATATTGTGAGTGGTGTTATAAACAGCTTTGAAAACGAAATTGGGAAAAACATTTTATCTGTTGTACAAAAGAATTGTACTAAATTACTAAAAGAATTTTAATAATCAAATAAAATATCATTAGGTCATATTAGGTCTAATTAGATATCCTACGTTTAGGATCTTTTATATTTCCTGGAGTTGTTTATTAAATTAAGTGTGTCAGAATGATAAGAAAACCTTGAAACCACTTGATATAAGTGAAATATAGAGCAATACTATAAGTATGCAATATGCTAAAATGGAGAAATCTTTGGACATTGTTTCGACTCCCACTGTCTCCAGTATTTATAAATAAGAGGCATAATAGGCCTCTTTTTTAGTGCGAAAATTCCCACAAAGTGCAGGCTTTCGAGGTTTTTAGAGAATTTTAAACATTTTATTTTAAGAGAATTTTACTTTTTTAAGCTCAAATTCTCTTTCTGCAAATAAAAAAGGTCCTTTTATAATCTAATTATTCTATTTAAAGTAGTATAGTTCTATATATTTAATAATTACAATTATAGCATTTTACAAGCTTTCAAGAATGGTGTCCGGATTTGTCGTATGGATTTGATATACTATCAATACTCATAAAGAGTACGCTAGGGACAAGCCCGATGATCGTACAGCAACCTATTAAATCAGGTGCTAAAGCTTGTATGATGAGTAAAGTATCTCTTTGTGGGTATGTTGGTACTCAAAAAAGAAAGAGGTAAGAATGAAAAATTACTTAACTAAAACAGAAGCTGATGAATTGTGCAAAACTACAGAGGCAAAAGAGGCCTACAATGTTGGAGAATTATACCCTCACATTTTTTCTAGTGATGACAAATTAGAATTTAAAGAGGGAATGCCTCTAGATGTTGCAATTATTTGGTTGGGATCTTTTGAAATCAATAGCTCAATTTTTCCAAAAATAAAATGTCCAATATGTGGAAAAACTGAATTAATCCCATATTTTTGCGGAGCATCAATTCTTTCAGGATGCCACGTTATCAAATTTTATTGTCTTAATTGCAATGAAAAAATTGCCTTTAACAGAGTAAGTGATTATTACCACAAAATTCGAGATTACATACGTGAAAACAAGCAAAACTTGAAAAAGAGTGAAAGATGTAGTGCAACCTCCGTTTTTGACTAAAATATTAATTTATAAGGGCTTTAAACAATTAAAGCCCTTATTGTTAATGGGAAAATTTAATTATTAGAATTATTTATGAAAAAATGGTATAATCAGTCTAAGAAGTCTTACGATAAGTTACTTGAATGAGACTTCTGGGTATCGAAATAAACAGTAACCCAAAATACATACTTGTAAGAGCCTAACTGGCAAGTGATGAAGAACTACTTTTGAACAAAAATATTGAAAGAAAGAGGGCTTATGGAAGATAAACCAAGATATTCAAGGGTTTCAGATATTTTAGATTTAGCTGTTTATATGGGATCAAAAATTCAAGGGGTTACATTATCTGAGATTGCCGAGAGATATAATGTTTCAAGAAGAACTGCAGAAAGAATGCGAGATAGCTTAACTTGTATTTTCCCTCAAATTGATGAAATCGAAGTCGATGACAACCAAAAACATTGGGGATTTACCAATTTTTCTATCAGCAATTTAATTTCTTTTTCACCAAAAGAACTTGCAAACATAGAACAGTTGCAAAGCTTAACGAAAAATCCTCAACTAGTTGAAGAAATTACAAAAACTGTTGAAAAAATTAAAGCACTAAACAGAAAAAATATCACTCATTTAGAAAATAATATTGAAATGATTTTACAGACAGAAGGATTAGCTGTACGTCAAACTCCTCAATACAAAATAAGTTTAGACGTGTTTGAATTAGTCAGAAAATCTATTAAAGAATCAACCGTTTTAAAGGGAATTTATCATAATAAAGAGCGATTAATTGAACCTCTTGGAATAATTTACGGTGAAAAAATCCATCTTATTGCTAGAGAAAAAGCTAAAGGAGATGGAATATACAACTATCTTTTACACAAGTTTGAAAAACTAGAATTAACAAACAATAAATTTGATAGAGCAAAATTTAATTTAGATGAATATTCAAATAAATCCTTTGGGGTTTATCAAGGTGAAATTTTAGACGTTAAATTAAAATTTTCAAAAGAAGTTGCAGATGATGCCGAACAGTACAAATTTCATCCTACACAAAAAATAAAAAAAGACGAAAATGGAAACCTTTTGGTCAACTTTAAAGCAAGTGGAGATAAAGAAATTATGTGGCATGTTTTTAAATGGGGCAAAAACTGTGAAATTTTAGCGCCTAAAAATTTAAGAGAAGCATACAAAAATTATTTGAAAGAAAATTTAGAAAAATATTAAAATAACGACCATTTTTGTCACATTGTTCAAATATAATTTTCTTACAGAAATGAGGAAGATAAATGGCTGAAATAAAACCAACTACAAAACAACAAGAAGCAATAGATAATTTAAACGGACCAATTATGCTCCTTGCAGGACCAGGAACAGGAAAAACATTTACTATAATTCATAGAATTGAAAAAATGTTATCGGAAGGGATTGAACCAAGCTCTATTTTGTGTCTTACATTTTCCGATGCTGCAGCTAACGAAATGAAACAAAGACTTGTTAAAAAAATGGGAGTTATTGCATCTTCTGTAGATATCTACACATATCACTCATTTTGTAATGATATTATTAAGCTATATCCGTCACAATTCTCTCTTGGGGTTGGAGTCAGACTAATTACTGAGACAGAAAAAATTAAGTTAATGAAAGACTGTATAGATAGAGCAAACCTAGAATATTTTGTCCCAAATCGTGCTGATAAATATCATTTTGCCGGAAAATTCATATCATATATTGAAAAACTTAAAAGTCAAAGAATTACAAGAAATGATTATTTTGAACAAATTGAGACCAATCCGACTCTTATGCCGAGAATAAAAGAGCTTGAAGCTGAGATTTATGAGCGAGAATCAAGAGGAGAAACAAGAAATAAAGGCAGATACGATGAAATAGAAAAAATAAAAACTAATATTGAAAAAGCAAAAGAATTATGGACATTATATGAATTATATTCTGAAAAAATGTATTCACTAAGTCTTATTGATTTTTCAGATATGATTACGTTTGTGCTTTCTGCATTTGAAGAAGATATTACTTTTTTACGAGAAGTTTCAAACAAATATAAATATTTCCTTGTCGATGAATACCAAGACACAAACGATTTGCAAAATGAAATTCTTTTCCACTTAATGGAAGGCAACGATAATAAAAATATTTTAGTAGTAGGGGATGATGATCAAATTATATACGGTTTTCAGGGTGCTAAATCTGATAATATCGAAAACTTCCTAACCAAATATCCAGATACAAAAGTTATTTGCCTTGAAGAAAATAACCGTTCAACTCAATCAATTCTTGATTTTAGTTATGAAGTTATCCAACAAGATAAATCAAGACTAGAAAATAACGATAAATTCAAATCCAAAAATATTAATAAAAAACTTACTGCAAAATCAGAGCAAATCATAAAAAAAGATAAGAAAATAAAAAGATTGCAATTTGGTGATACTTTGCAAGAATTTAATTACATTGCTGAAGATATTGAAAAATTAGTTAAATCAGAAAATTGTCCCGAAGAATTATCTCAAATTGCGATTATTGCGAAAAAACGTGAAGAATTACAAACATTTGGAGAATTATTAAAATCAAAAAACATTCCATTCCAAATAGATGAAGGCAAAAGTATTTTTGCAATAAAATCATCAATCGTTATATATTTTTATCTAAAAGCTTTAAATAACTACCTTTTATCAAGTGACAAATTATTCGGGCTAATTTTATCTGAGCCTTTTAAAATTGACTTGGAAGATTACAATAAAATTTTGCATGAAAAAAGATTATTGAAAAAAGATACGCCAAAAGATTTTATTTCATTGATGAAAACTTTAAGTAATTGGAAAAATCCTGAAAAAATTCAAAGCTTCCTAGATACATTTTTCTATTTACAAGAATACGCAGTAACGAATGATTTAAGAAATACAATAATCGAAATTCTAAACAGAACAGGAATTTTAGAATATTATTATAAAACAGAATTAAACCGTAGTGAGAATTTGTTAGGAATAAAAAAACTTCTTGCAGAAGCTACTGATTTTGCAAATCTTAATTTAACAACAGGTATTTCTGATTTTGTTGACTATTTAGATGAATGTTTGCAAAACGATATTGATATTTGTCTTGATAAAGATACATTAATCCAAAATGCCGTACAATTGACTACATATCACGGATCTAAAGGTAGAGAATTTGAATATGTTTATCTTCCAAATTTGATTTCAAAAAGTTGGGAAGACTTTAGAATGCCAGGTGAATACAAATTAATTACAGAGCCTGTGTATGATAAAGTTACTGCACAAGAGAAAAAAGATAGTGAATTAACAAAATTACTATTTGTTGGAATTACCAGAGCAAAACATTCACTTTGTCTATCATTTGCTGATATGTGCGATAATAAACCTCAGCAGATTACAAAATATCTTGCTGATTTTACGGATTATGATTTTGACGGCCAACAATTTGATTATAAAGAAGATGATTTTACAAAGGAATTTGTAAGAAGTATTTCAAGAGAAGTCTATGATAATAAAAATGCCTTCAAATCTGAAATTGAAGAAAGAGTAAAAAATATCGTGCTTTCTCCAAGCAGATTAAATGATTATCTTGTGTGTCCGAGAAAATTCTTCTACCTAAAAGTCTTAGAAATAGATGTCGAAGAAGGAGATTGGGATTATGCAAACTACGGTTCTACAATACACAAATTGTTAGAAAACGCAGTAAAAATTGCAAAACAGACAGGTAAATACCCAGAAATAGAAGAAATTAAAAAAGAACTTCAAACAGGTTTGGATAATTCCAGATTTACCTCACCTGAAATGAAAGAAAAATTTGAGAAGCAAGGCACATCCTTAATTAACAGTTATTATCCACATTTTGTGTCAATACCAATTTCAAGAATAGCGGAAGTTGAATATACTTTTAATGGCATTGGAATTGATAAATACACAATAACTGGAAAAATTGATAGGATTGAAAAAAACTCTGATGACACTTATGAATTATATGATTACAAAACAGGTAATCCTGTAAGCGAAAGAAAAGTTGCGATTGGTGAAGATAAAGAAAATTATTACAATCAATTATGTTTTTACAAATATGCTTTTGAAAAAGCAACCGGTAAAAAAGTTTCAAAAGTCGGTTTAATTTATGTTGAAAATCATAGCAAAAATGTTTATAAAACTCTCATAAAAGAAGATATGGATTATATCGAAAACCTTATTAAATCAGTTTATGAAAAAATAAACACACTCCAATTTGATCCAATAAAAGAAGATAAAAATGGAGCGTGTAAAAATTGTGCTTATAAACATCTATGCAAGTTAGATATAATTTAATAGATTAATATCCGCCAATAGCTTTTGGAACATAATTACCAAGAGCATTGTAACCATACTGGATTTGACTTCCACCAATAGCGGTTGGAACATAATTTCCTTGTGCATTATAACCATATTGAATTTGTTGTCCGCCTATAGATGTTTGAACATAATTACCACGTGCATTATAGCCATATTGAATTCTTTCACCACCAATAGATGTTGGAACATAATCTCCTCGCCCATTATATCCATACTGAATTCTTTCACCACCGATAGAAGTAGGAACATAATCGCCACGAGCATTGTACCCATATTGAACTCTTTTGCCATTGATAGAGGTTGGAACATAGTCTCCATGTGCATTATATCCGTAATCAATTGATCCGGCATATGCTGAAAGTGTAAAAAATACTAAAGATAACGTTGCAAATAATTTTAAAAATTTCATAAATATCACTCCTAGTTTGTACATTATAACTGTACAATATTCATATGTCAAAAACGGACAGATAAAATACACAACAATACGACCACTTTTGTCATATTGTTATGTTAATATAAAAACAATTATTACAGATTTACACAAATTATAAGGAGTTTAAAATGGAACAGGATTATGAATCAGTTATTGAAACATCTACAATAACATTTAATGATGTTGGTGGCATGGAAGATTTGAAAGAAGAAATTAAACTCAATATCATCTACCCATTTAAAAATCCAGAGCTATTCATCCAATATGGAAAAAAGGCTGGCGGTGGAATTTTATTATATGGTCCTCCAGGTTGTGGCAAAACTTACATTGCCAAAGCAACAGCAAACGAATGCGGAGCAACATTTTTAAACTTATCAATTGTTGATATTCTAGATATGCATGTTGGAATCTCCGAAAGGAAACTACATGAAACATTTGAATTAGCAAGAAGAAAATCGCCAGCTGTCATTTTTATTGATGAAATTGACGCATTAGGAAATGATAGAATGCGAACAGGTGATAATGTTTATGCAAGAACACTTGTTAATCAATTCTTAAACGAACTAGATGGACTTTCATCTGATAATTCATCAATTATGGTTTTAGGCGCAACAAATGTACCTTGGTATGTTGATACCGCACTTAGAAGACCTGGTAGATTTGATAAAACAATTTTTGTACCACCGCCTGATAATGCTGAACGTAATCAAATTTTTAAAATATTCTTGTCCGGTAAACCTATTGCAAATATTGATTATAATAAACTAGCGTATCACACCGCCAAATATTCAGCTGCAGATATAGTAGCTGTGTGTAATCTAGCAATAGATAAAAAAATCAAAGAAGCAATACAAAGTGGTAAAAAAGAACCAATAACTACAAATGATTTAATAGATGCTATTAAACAGGTTTATCCAACTACACTTGAATGGCTTCAAACAGCTGAAAATTATGTTAAATATAGTAATCAAAGCGGACTATATGATGCAGTTTTAAATTATTTAAACAAAAGGGATTAAATTTGGATATAGATTTAATGTATAAAAGAGCTGATACAGCAATAAATTTAGGTAAGTATCAGCTCGCAATAAAATTAGTAAGTAAAATATTAACAAGTTTACCAACAGATGCTAGAGCATATTCTATAATGGCAATAGCAAATGCGTATTTACAAAAATATGAATTAGCAGAAGAACAAATTCGAATTTCTTTAAGTTTTTCCCCTGAAAATGAGCTTTATCTTGGTATTCTCACACAAATTTTTGTATTAAAGACAGATTACAACTCCGCAATTAAAACTGCAGAATCAATTTTGGCTATCAATCCTAAAAATGAAGTTGCCCTATATTGTATAACAATATCATTATCAAAATTAAAACAATATAAAAAAGCAGAAAAGTTTATAATCTATTTATTAAAATTAGCACCAACAGATGCTCATTACCATTGTGCATTAGCTGATATTTACGCTGAAACTAAAAGATATAATTTAGCAGAAAAATCATATCTAGAGAGTTTACGATTAAATCCTTTATATGAAACAGCACTCAACAATTATGCAATATTTTTATACGCAAATAACCGTAAATGTAAAAATGAGCAAATAAAAGAACTATTAAAAGATGCATTATCAATAAACCCAACTAATAAAACAATTATAAATAATTATAATGATTGCACAAAAAAAGATAAACCTAAGAAATGCAATGAAACACAAACAGTTACTACAAAAGAATTAATAATATTTTTTATAAAATTAATAACATTCATTTTTATTGAAACAACAATTATACATCAGCAATTTCATATTTTCATATTTTGTGTAAAAATTTGTTGCATCTATATTTTTTTATACATACTATCTCTAAAGTTAATAAAAGATTAAAAATACCCAAATTGAGTTATTCCAAGACTTCTAAAACTGTTATTCGATCTAATCTAAATATTCTAATTTGATTACGTAACTCACAAAAAGCTTCTATTTTATATTTTTATGATATAATTTATATATGGTTATTGAACACGCTAATGATGATAATAAAAATAAAGTTTTATCATTATATAAGTATTTGAAAGATCTGTGTAGTTTTCGATTAAATACTATAACAAATATTAACAAACAAGAATGGCAATATTTATATAAAAACATACCAGAAGATAACAAAAATATTTTTGTTTTTTATAGAGATCGTGTTATTGACGATTCTTCAATTGAAATTAATAATAATTTAATTGTTGTACATAAACCAGAATTTGAAAAATGTCCTATTCCTCCAAATGAATTAAACGAATGGCTCGAATCTGGATGGGATAATTATCAAAAAAAAATTTCTTTAATTGAAAAGAAGACCATATCTAAATCTACAGGAACTGTCTATAATTATTTTAATTCTGATAAATCTAGAGTTTTTCTTTTTGATAAGTGGAAAAATGAACGTGATAAGTGGGTGGAAAAACAACTTATCATAAGTAAAACTAGAGAATTTTTTAACACTTTATACACGTTACATATAGATTTAGAAAGAGATTCTGAATCCTTTGAACTTATGCTTGGTAATGGAATGGTTTACCAACGAGATAATAAAAATATAAAACATCCCATTTTACTAAAAAGAGTATCCACTGAGTTTGATTCTAAAAATAACACAATAAAAATAGTAGATACTGAGATTGAACCCGAACTATATACTTCTATTTTGAATAATATTGATTCATCTGATATAAATTTTGATATACTCAAAGAAGCAAGTATTGAATTAAAAGAACAATTTTATCATCCACTAGATAGAAATAATACCTATGATTATCTAGAGACTTTAACACATAAACTATCTTCATACTGTAAATTTATTAGCAAAAAAGATGAAACCATAAATGATGATGATAAAATCTTCATTAAAATTGAACCCGTTTTATTTTTAAGAAAAAGAATTGACGGTAGTGTAAAAACCATTGAACAAATTATTGAAAATATAGAAAAAGAAGATAAAATACCCACTCATATTTTAGAATTAGTAAATGGAGGTAAACGAGAAATTGAAAACGATAATGAAGAACCCTCGATAACTGAATTATTAGCCTCTACAAGTGGAGAAAGTGAAGAAATTTTACTTGCAAAAGAAGCAAATAAAGAACAACTTGAAATTGCAAAACGAATAGAAAAATACAATGCAGTTTTAGTGCAGGGGCCTCCTGGAACAGGTAAAACTCATACTATTGCAAATTTATTAGGTCATTTTTTAGCACAAGGCAAAAATGTTTTAGTAACAAGCCATACACAAAAAGCCTTAAAAGTTTTAAAAGATAAAGTTCCTCTAGGTTTACAAAATCTTTGTGTCTCACTTTTAGATGACAAAAATATAGATATGGAAAAATCTATAGATGGCATTACAGAATATATGTCTATGCATACATCATTTGAACTTAAAAATAAAATTACAGAAATTAAAAAAGAACGTTCTGCAATAATAAATCAGTTAACAAACATCCGAAAAAAAATATATAACATTAGAAATAAAGAATTTGATGTAATTACATGCAATGGTAAAGGCTATTCGCCTTTAGAGGCTGCAAAGTTTATTTCAAATAACAATAATTTAGCTAATTTAATTCCTGGCAATTTAATTAAGGATTCAAACGGCATAATGCCTTTAACAATGGAGGAATTAAGCCAATTATATTCAAGCAATATTGAATTAACCAAAGAAAACGAAGACGAGCTTGATATATGTAAAAATCTTACAAATCTTGATTTTTTATTTTTACCTATTGATTTTGATCAAACAGTACAAGATATTAAAAACAAAATAAATAGAATCAGTAAAATACAACAAGAAAAAAATGTACAAATAAACTATAATCAAATAAAATTAGATAAAATCAATATTGATAATTTAAACACAATAACAAATTTATTAAAAAACCTACAAATTGATTCTTGGAAAATTGAAGCAACTATTGATGGTAAAAAAGGTGGAAATTATAGAGAAAAATGGTTAAACTTAATCAAACTTATAGAAAAAACTGTTAGTAGTGCTGAAACTCTTGAAGTACAATCTATAGGAAAAAAAATTACATACAAATTTAAAGAAACTTCAATAGAAAGTTTATATCCATTAAAATCTATCTTAGAAAAGATGGTCGAACTTTTAAAAAACTCTAAAAAGTTATCTTTGATAAATAAACTTAAATATAAAAATATTATAAATGGATTTAGAATAAATGGAAAAGAAATAAATTCTTTTGAAGACTGTATTATAGTAATAAAGGATTTAGATTTAAAGAAAAATCGTGAAGAATTAAATACATATTTAAATTCACTTATTATAAAAAATAATTACTCAAAATTTAAAATATATAACAAGGAAAAACCAGAAGAATTTGCACTATCTTTAAAAAATGAAATTATACGCTACATAAATTTTAATGAGTACTGTACCATTAAAATCTTAAAAGAATTAGATATCATCGGTTTTGATTATAATAAGATCTTAAATATTGACGAACTAACTGATACAGAATTTATTAAAACAAAAAAACTTTTTAAATTTTTCGTTGATTGGCCTTATTATTTCGAAATTATTAATAATTATACAAAACTAGCTGATACAAAACAAAAGTTACAAAAACAAAAAAATATTATACAAAAAAATAATTTACATACTTCTACTTTATGGAAAAATTTAATAGATGCTATTGACCACTATGATACAGCAAAGTATAAAGATTTTTTCAACAAGTTGAATATAATATATAATAAACAAAACTTAAAAAATATACGCCAAATTCTTCTAAATAAAATAAATGAATATGCGCCAGAGTGGGCATTTGAAATTAAACAGAGAAAAGGCATTCACGGATTATCAAATGTCCCAAACAATATTGAAGAAGCTTGGAAGTATAAATATTTTGAAAATAAATTAGAAGAACTTCACGCTGAATCTTTAGATGAATTACAAAAACAAAATATACTTTTTGGAAAAAAATTACGCCAAAAAACTTTAAAATTATGTGAATATAGTGCGTGGTATCATTTACTATTAAAAACCGAAGCTGAATTAGATATCCAACAAGCCTTACAAGGTTGGAAACAAACAATAAAAAAAATAGGTAAAGGTACTGGTAAAAACGCACCTATGTATCGTAGAGAAGCGAAAAAACTTATGACAAAATGTCAAAAATCAGTTCCTGTATGGATAATGCCTATATACAAAGCCTTAGAAACACTGAAACCTGGTGAAAATATATTTGATGTAATAATTGTAGATGAAGCAAGTCAATCCGATGTTACAGCTTTATCAATAGTATATATGGGAAAAAAGGTTATTATTGTAGGAGATGATAATCAGGTAAGTCCAATGGCAATAGGCATTAATAATGAAAAACTACAAAATTTAATAAATATACATATCAAAAATGTGATTCCTATTTCTCACTTATATGAAGCAAATTCTTCATTATATGACATTGTTGGAACAACATTCCAACCTTTAATGTTAAAAGAACATTTTAGATGCGTACCACAAATAATAGGATTTAGTAATAAATTATCATATGATTACAAAATTAAGCCTTTACGCGAAGCAAATAGTTCAATTCTTTGTCCTCCAACCATATCTTATAAAGTTGATGGACAAAGAATTGGGAAAATTAATAATGAAGAAGCTTTAACTATTGTAAGTTTAATTAAAGCTTGCATAGAACTTCCTGAATACAAAAATTCAACAATTGGAGTTATTTCTTTACTAGGAAAAGAACAGGCTATAAAAATTCAATCTTTAATTCAAAAATGGATAGATATTACAGATATAGAACATCACAAAATATTATGTGGGGATGCTTCAAGCTTTCAAGGTGATGAAAGAGATGTTATGTTTCTATCAATAGTTGATAGCAATGAAGATGATGGAATACTCAAATTAGCATCTGAAGGAGCAGGACAATCTCGGAAACAACGATATAATGTCGCAGCAAGCCGAGCTAAGGATCAAATGTGGGTAATACATTCATTAGATCTAAATAAAGATTTACAATGTAATGATCTTAGAAAGCAACTTCTTGAATATGTGCAAAATCCAGATAATTTTATACACAGACAAGAAGAAATAAGAGAAAAAGCAGATTCACCTTTTGAAGAAGAAGTGTGTTCTATTCTTGTAGCAAAAGGTTATAATATAAAACAACAATGGGCTGTTGGAGCTTATAGAATAGATTTAGTAATATGTTATAAAGATAAAAAAATTGCTATAGAATGTGATGGAGAAATGTTTCATAGTAGTGAAGAAAAAATACGAAAAGATATGGAACGACAAACTATTTTAGAAAGATTAGGGTGGCAATTTATAAGAATTAGAGGAAGTGAATTTTATAAAAATAAAAATAAAGCTATTGAGTATATTATTCAACAATTAAATGAATATAATATTTATCCAGAAAGTTCTATTACTACATCTAATGAAGTTAAAAAATATGAATTAGTTGAAAAAATCAAAATTAAAGCACTGCAAATTCGTGATGAATGGGATAAAAGTCAAAAAACAAATTCTAATCAACTTATTATGAACTAACTTTTTAAGAACCCCTTGTACATTTTTCAACTACAATATATCACAATTTTGCAAGTCATCGTAGTGGTTGCGCTATCTTAAATACTGCACATTTGCGCACTGTGTGCTATCAGATAAAACTAAGAGCATTTCATTTTTTTACTCAAATTTTCTTTCTTCAAATAAAAAGGTCCTTTTAAAATTTAATATTGTCTTATAAAACAATATATTATATAACTCTAAGAAATTTGACTTACAAGATTAATTTAAATATAGTTTTAAAATGGCAGATAAAAATAAAATAAAAAAAGAAGAAGAAATTCAAATATTAAATAACTTTTTAAATACCACCACTGGTAATAACTGGTGTTTAACAAAAAAAATTGTAAAAAAAATAGAACATGAATCACCTGATTTTTTACTAAAAACTCAAGATAACAGAACTTTAGGTATAGAAGTTACGAATTTTTATGTTCAACACGACCACTTAGACTTTTCTAGGATATTAACTAGAATTGGAAATAAAATATGCCAAGAAATAAAAAAAGAAAATAATCTTTCTATTTCTATAATAATAGATAAATATGATCCAAGAAAAAATAGTCTTCATTTGAAAGATATTTTTGAAGCATCTTACAATCCAGGTTTTTCAAAATTACCACCTCAAAAAATATTCAGAGAAAAAATCAAAAAATTTATTTCTAATAATATTAACAATATCAAAGAAAAATATTTTATTAAGCAATGGATTCAAATCAAGAATGAATATTATCAAATAACGGTTGCTACTTCCCACTCATTTTCATCTGAAAAATATGATTGTCATGTTAATAATACAGGGATGGTAAAATTTGATCCTTTTGATGAATTACAAGCATATATAAATAAAAAGAATGAAAAAGTTGAACAATATAAAACACAATGTGATGAGTGCTATTTATTAATTGCAGTGCCTTCAAGCAGAATTGGAAACTATTGTTCTTTTACAAGAAAAATATCTAATTATAAATTTAAATCAAGTTTTAATACCATTTTTTTATATAGCAAAGATAAAAACTTTTCATACATTTTACAATCTTAGTTTTTAAATTTTACTTACAACATTTATCTGCCATTGCAATAAGCTTTTTTACATTCAATTCCGGATCTTGGGTTCCGTTCATTATGCTTTCTATAATTTCCGGTGGCAGAAATCTTAGTTTACGTAAGCGCTTATTGTTTCCATTTCTAGCTTCTGGCGGTAGTCGTCTTTCCGCGCCAAGTTTGTTATACCAAAAACTTTTTACTATTGCCTGAATAAGTTTCATATCATAATTAGCTTTCCCCGGTATAATAATTTTATTCTGCCTTTGTGTGGTTAATGATATTCTGACATTTTGTTCTCTTGTGTAAATCTCCTCATTTTCTTGGGTGTATGTAAATTTTGCATTAAATGCCAGCGTCGCAAAATATTGGATTATATAATTTATGTTGTAGCTGATTTTGATTAAATTTAAGTTCAAATCAACCCTTTTTATAACAGTTCTGATAAATACTTTATCAGGGCTAAATTCGTGCATTGTATTTAAAATACTGGTTTGTTGTTCGATTGAATAATTTTCTAAATATTTCTGGATAAATAATGTATCTTGCAAAAGTTTTGTCAAATCGTCTTTTACATACATTTCAATTTCACCTGCTGAAATTTTAGTAATATCACCTCGCTCGCATCTGCTGGGGTCTTTTAATGCTTGACTAATATAATATCTGTATAACTTATTACCGCTTTTGCTATAAGTCGGAGACATAAGCTTTCCCTTATCGTCATAAAGCAATCCTGATAAAAGAGTTCCAACTTTTGCATTTGTAGTATGTTTGCGCGCTGTTGCATTTAAAAGTAGCAGATTTTGAACAGCATTAAACAATTCTATATTCCCGTTGAATCAGAAGCCATATCCCATAACTCAACTGCATCATTTTGATTCATTGGATAGCCTCCCATATTAATCAAAAAATTAAGAATTTTTTCATTTAAGAAGCCATTTGTACTATTGATCTGATGTTGAAAATAATCCCCAATTGTTGCGTTTTCATTTATTGGATAATCATTATAAGTTATACCACCTTCTAACATAGTTGGTTGCTCTATATTTGAAGCCGCACCTGTCATTCCATTTTTAGAACGATAGTGAGATTTAACTTTTCTGCCGTCAGAACGGGTATAAGAATGTACAAATATAACATCTGAATTATTAACTAAATCATTTCTACGTGGAACACCTAAGTTTTCCATTTGATAATCGATAGCTTTTTCATTTTGTGCAAATTCGTTACCAGACATTTCTCCGATGTCTTCCGTAGTATAAATTCTGTTGTTGTTTGAAATTATGTTAAAAAAATTTTTGAGTTTTTCCTTTTTTCTTTTCTCCTATAGTGTAAATTTTAAATATTCACATTATAACGATGATTTTAATAGGCCACAAGTCTGTATTTTCACCTACTCCTTAAGTGCAATTGACCTGAAAATCCATACTGCCACAAGTTTTAAGGTTGATTTGACAAATAAAAATAATAAAATTTACAAAATTTTTGTAAAAATTTTGCTTTACAAATAATGTGTCACATTGATACAAAAATCACCAGAAATACTTGATATTACTAGAATATAGAGCTATAAATAGGATAAAATCCATAATGGGAAAAATTAAATATCTACGTTTTTCATCATATCGACAAGAGTTCCGATAGTTGTGTCCATACTAACGATGTCAGTGGTTCTTTGCTGCAGAAATGCGTTAACCTGCGGCATCATTTCAATTGCAATATCAAGTTTCGGGTTTGAACCCGGTTGATACATCCCTACGTCGATTAAGTCTTTGTTTTCACGGTACATTGCTAGAATTTTTCTCATTTTACCTGCCGCTTCTTTGTGTTCAGGTGTTGCAATTGCAGACATAAGCCTTGAAATACTTCCTAAAACGTCAATAGCCGGATAATGGTTCATTTCCGCAACTTTACGGGAAAGGAAAATGTGTCCGTCAACAATACCACGTACAATATCGACGATAGGGTCGGAAATATCATCTCCTTCCATAAGTACTGTATATAATGCCGTGATTGAACCTCTCGGGCTGTTTCCCGCACGTTCAAGAACTTTTTGCAGCCATGAGAAAATTGACGGCGGATAACCTTTCATTGTCGGCGGTTCTCCGATTGACAAACCAACCTCACGGCCTGCCATTGCACAACGTGTTACGGTATCTGTCATTAAGAATACTTTTTTACCCTGATCTCTGAAATATTCACAAACCGCAGTTGCGGTTAACAGTGCTTTCTGTCTGATTAGCGGCGGCTGGTCTCCTGTTGAACATACAAGTACGGATTTTTTCATACCGTCTTCTCCAAGCGCGTCTTCAACAAATTCTTTAACTTCTCTGCCGCGTTCTCCGATTAGTGCAACAACGTTTACGTCTGCATCTGAATTTCTTGCAATCATACCCAGCAGTGTACTTTTACCTACGCCGGAGCCGGCAAATAAGCCCAGACGTTGTCCGCAGCCCATTGTCATACAAGAATCAATAGCCCTTACTCCGGTTGAGAAGATTTCCGTGATAATCGGCCGTTCAAAAGGTCCCGGAGGCGGGCCTTCTATTGGTCGCCACAGTGCGCCGGTTGTATCCATCGGCATTCCGTCAATCGGATCTCCCATCGGATTTATAAGCCTTCCAAGAAGAAAATCCCCTACAGGTATAATAATCGGACGTCCTGTTGTTGTTACAAGACTTCCCTGTCCAATCCCTTCACCGTCATACAGCAAAAGAAGCTGTGCCGCTTCCCCTTTGAATGCAACGACTTCAGCAGGCTTTTTTCGGCCATCGTATGTTTCAATAAAACATAAATCGCCAATTTTCAACCCCGGCAGCTTAACCTCAACAGTAAGCCCGAGCAGTTTTGATACAGTTCCCTTGAACCCGTATAATTGCGTTGAATCAAGTTTACTTCGAACCTGCTCTTTGAGGTGATCTAATCGTGATGTGTCTAAATCCTGCATACCTTTAATTATAATGATATTTTTTCGAAAGAACAAATATTAACTAATGTAACAATTTAGAGAAAAGTTAACACTATTAAAAAAATCAAAAACTTTATAAAAGTAAGTAGGTTATTTGTTAATAGTGTAAAAGGAGTTATGTTATGTCAGAATATGGAGTTATGTTGGGCTATCCTCAAAGATATCATTACATTCCAGGACGAAATCCGTACGATTGCGGCTGGAGGCCTGGATTAATCCCTAACAAGCCTGAAAATTCAGGATGCAGTACGATAAAAAATACACTTGCCGTAACAGGAGGTATAACTACAGCAGCAATGCTTTTGGCCTTAATTTTTAAGCCGGGATTGTATAAGCAGGCAGGAACGGTAATATCAAAAGAATTCAAAGGATTTTTGGCAAAACATCCTAATCTTTCAAAGGGTGTAGGCGGGTTAACCGATATGTGCAAAGGCTGGGCAGGCAAGCTTGGCGAAAAGCTGACCGCTTTTTCAACAAAATAAAGTTTGTAATCCTAACTTATTCTTCGCTGAAATCTTATAAGGGTTTCAGCGTTTTTATATTTCTTAAAACACACTTGCTAAGAGAATTTTTTTGTGTTTTATTAAAAGTGGAACAGGGTAATTCCTCTTTAGCCCGGTTCAAGGCAGAGCCGCAAGCGGCGGTGGCGATGCCGGTGCGATAAGCATTCATGGTCATTACACTGTGTAATGACAGTATAGTTAACTTAAAAATAAAGAGAAGGACAAATTAAAATGTTAAAAATCAGATTAAAAAGATTGGGTGCAAAAAAGAACCCTACATACAGAATCATCGTTATTAATTCAACAACAAAACGTGAAGGCAAACCTATTCAAGAATTAGGTCACTACAACCCTAAAACAAAAGTTATGCAATTAGACCTTGCTGCAGCTCAAGATTGGGTTAAAAAAGGTGCTCAACCGACAGAAACTGTTGCTTACTTAATCAAAAACTGTAACGCTGACGGTACATTGAACTATAAAAAGAAAGAAACAGTTAAACTTTCTAAAAAAGCACAGGCAAAAGCTGCTGCTGAAGCTGAAGCAAAAGCTAAAGCCGAAGAAGAAGCTAAAGCCGCTGCCGCTGCAGCCGCAGAAGCTCCTGCTGAAGAAACAGCTGCTACTGAAGCGTAAGTTGAAATGTTTTTTATATAAAAAATACCTGAGAGTTTATCTCTCGGGTATTTTTTGCTATTCACCCCTTGGGGCAGTGCTAAAAAAGCGTTATAATATAAAAGTATACTAAGACAGCAAAGGAGAGTGTAAACATGTTAAAATGTAGATGCAGAGCTAATTTCGGGGGGGGGGCAAACTAGTTTAAGCTCTCCATGCGGGATTAACCCGAACCAAGAAGTAATACTCGAAAGAGAAAAACTAATCCAACCCAATCAGGATTTACGTTGGCTGAGGTGTTGATAACGCTAGGGATAATCGGTGTAGTGGCAGCACTGACATTACCGACGTTGATTAACAATGTACAGGATAAAGTATTAGAGAGCCAGCGCCAAAAAGCAGCGAGTGTATTAGCAAACGGATACAAAAAGATGCTGGCGGATAATGCAGTGTTCAGTATTAGTGACACCCCTTTAGCCTCTGTGACATATACTATTGCGGAGCTGGCAGTACCAGTCCAACCTGTTCATCAGAAGACCCTTCAACATGTACCACACCGGAAGCCTGCAGGGCTGCAAATCCAGATTTTAGATGGTATCCAGATGGCTGTGATTGGCCGAGACCTTTCTAACTTAAACATTTGTTAAAACTGGTAATACACGACTAATAAGCCATTTTAAGTTTAATACTCGCAAGGTTATTTTTCGGTTGCGCTGCCTGCTTCATATCCCGGAACAGTCAGTACAACCGGTACAAATCTTGCAACTGCTGACCAGAAAGTAGATTTAGGCGCCATTATTGATGCTGCAAGGCAGACATCATCGAGATGCGGTGCAAAGTCTGTCGCTTTTATATCTCTTTCTATTTCTTTTTTATAAATTTTTTCATTAATAAAATTAGAAACTTTGTTGCCGGTTACAATACCTGTAACAAGAGCTGCAGCAGTTACTGTAAGTGTCGGAATAGCTTTTACTACTCCGTTTATAATCTTTGCGGCTTTATTTGTGCTTTTTAGCTGAGGCATTGCATCTGTAACAATTTTTTGAATGCTTTTTCCTGATTTTAACTTCATATCGGAATAAACCAGTCCAGTGCCGCCTATAGCTCCTATTGGTATTAGAATATTCCCGACAAGCTGATTTAAACTTTCACGTGCTTTAGCTTTAATATTCTTTTTGTCATCGGTGATTGCGCCGCCTGCAAATCCGCCTGCAACAGATGCAGCACCGAGTGAGAGGATTTCTCCTGTCTCATATTTAACCTTTTTGTCTTTATTAATATTGAAAATTGCCCAATTTTTTAGTTTAGACGACATAATTTTCATAGGGTTTAAGGAGTACCCCTGTTTTTTTGCAATCATAGCCGTTGTTGTCGCCACACCAAGGGCAGAACCTAAAAAAGCACCTGCTTTGACGTGTTTTTTTTCAGTTTGGTGCTCTAAAGCTGAAAATTCTTGCTGTTGATTTAAATTTTTACTTGTAAAATTTTTATATGCAGAACTATTGTTTAATGTTGGATAATTTGTAACAGATTGAAATACCATAATGTCATCTTCTTTCTTCTACATAATACATAAAACACATAAAAAAAACTATTGCTAATTTGAATAAAAAATTAACAAATCTTAATTATAATCTGTGCTACACTAAAAGCAGTGCAAATGTTAAGTAAGATTTACAATGCCCGAAATCAAGGTGTATCAATAGAAAAAGCTAATTAATATTAAAATACAAAAATTTGTACAGGCAAATTTTTGTATTTACATTCATTAAGTAGCATGTGATATGTGTGGAAAATGTAAAGTATGCCGACAACAATACAACCGACTTTAATTAATTCAAACCCTCAAACGATAAATCAATATTCAGCACCGCGCAGATTTGTCCGCGGTCTGGCAAGTCATACAATGGCGCCATTGATTTTGTTGGAAACTTTTGTTACAGGCGGCAGAACAATTCAGGCATACAAACGGGGCGGTTTTGAAGAGGCAAGAGAACGTTTTACGGAAGAAGCAATAGGTGCAGCCTTCTGGTTTGGCGGTGTAAAAGGTTTTAATGCTATGAATGATTATTTTGGCAAAAAGATTTTGAACCTTCCAACAGCAGCATTTGATGTCGGTAAAGATAAAGTAAGAAATCCGTTGCTGAATTTCTTACGTACATATCCGCGATTTACTCAAAAAACTCTTGGTGTATTCAAATGTTTGAAAGTCGGTTCAAGTATATTGCTTGCCAATGCTTTGGTTGGTTTTGTAGTTCCAAAAATCAACCAGCACATCACAGCAGTTCTTCATGAAAAACATATGGATAATATGAAAGAAAATCCTCGGGAATATGTTTTTGAAAATTCACGTATTAAATTGAAAAATTATCTGGCAAAAGTAAATAAGGACGATAAGGATTTGACTTTTGAAGGCGGCGGAGTTCAAACAATGCTCGCTTTAGCGCATAATTTTGAAAACAATCCGACATATCAGCTTCTTTCAACTGATGTTGGTATTGCCGGCGGTCGTGCGGTAAGCTCCAGAAACAATCATGAAAGAACAGAAGTTCTGTGGCGAGATCTGTCTTCAATATATTTTTATATGTTTAATATGCCTAATATGAACAGATGGCTTAATATGCTTGAGCAGGGCGGACGCAAAACAAGACTAAATCCTGTCGCTGCAAAACAAATTCATGATGTAATGATGGAACAAGTGAGAAAAAATGGCGGAACAATGAAACCTGAAGTATTTGCAGAAGCTATATATGGTGATAGTCATAAATCTCACTTAATTTCGGATTCTATGGATAGAAAATTCACAAATGGTGTAATTAATCTGGATGATTTTATTGCAACAGTAAAAGCTGATTTCCCTGCAGACGCAGCAGGATACGAAAAAATTGCAAGAAAAATGGCCAAGTTACAACCGGCTGTTGAAGGCGTAGAAATTTTGACAAAAACTCAGGTGAAAGATATTTTCCGCGGCGGTATTTTGAATTCTCCGGAATTCATAGATAACGTTTATAATGTAGAAACCGGCGGGGCACATTGCGATCCTTTTGCCTATGTTAATAACAAACATCTGGAAACCTTGAAAGAAGATGTCTATCACTATGCAAAACATGTTGTAAAAGTAGCTAAAGAATCCGGTGTTGATATAACTGAAAATCTGCTTAATAAAATAAATTATAAAAACTTTGCATTTAATATGTTTAACTGGGGTGTAGGATTTGCAATATCAGCATTTGCATTATCAACATTGATTCCGAAAGTTCAATATTGGATTACTAAAGTAACGACGGGTCAGGATGAATTCCCGGGAACAGCAGATTATTCTGCAGAAAAATTGGCAGAAGCCGTTAAAAATAATTCACAGAAACAGGCTGTATAATTTTTATTCAATCCGCCGGAATTCTCTCTTGTAAAATATTTTTGCCTGTGCAATAATTTTGTCATCGGAAAGGGAAACGATGGCAAATACATTAGTTTATTTATTAGATAATAAAATCTATATAAATTTAACAAACCGATGCACAAATAATTGTATCTTTTGCCTGAGAAGTGACAAAGATGATGTTTGCGGACAGGAACTCTGGCTTGATACGGAAGATTTTACAGCATCAGATGTCATTGAACAATTCCAAAGTGTTTTAAAAAAAGCAGGAACTTCTTTTAAAAATGAAGCGGTATTTTGCGGTTATGGCGAACCTATGCTAAAGCTTGATATACTCAAAGAAACCGCTGAATGGATAAAGCAAAATTACCCCGAAATTAAAATAAGAATAAATACAAACGGGCATGCAAATTTTGTTTATAAAAAAAATATTGTACCTGAACTTGCCGGTTTGATTGATGAAATTTCAGTAAGCTTGAATGCTCCGACAAGTGCAGAATATGATGAACTTTCCCGTCCGAAATTTGATAATGCCTATGATGAGGTAAAAAAATTTATAAAATGTTGTTCTGATGCAGGTATCAAAACTGTTACCAGCATTGTAGAAAATTATAAAGGCAGACATCTTGATATTGAAGCTTGTCAAAAAATCAGCGAAGATTTAGGTGCAAAACTTCGAGTCAGAGAATGGATTCCTAACGGATATTCATAAAGGAGTAAAAATGCAAGTACAAAATATTTCTAATGTAAAAAGCAGCAATCAGAATTTTCAAGGAAAAATAAATATAATCCCCGGAGATTTAAGTTATCTTCCTGCAAAATATGTGCGCAAAGCATATAACGCAATGGAAACTCAAATTAAGGACAAACCGTTTGATTTGTTTATTAAACAAAATCATCAGGACAGATCAGTCAGTATAATTGCACAAAAAGAAGGCGATGCATTGAAGAAAAATGCGTTGAGAACCGAACAAATTTTAAGTGATGATGCTGATATATATGAAAGTGTAGCAAATCTTGTAATTCATGAACACGAAGAAAAATTGGCAAAACAGCCTAAAACTTTTAAAGAAAAATTGCAAAATCTTGCAGATAAAGTCTGGCGTAAATTTTTGAGAACAATGGAAATAGAAGATGAGGTTGTTTAAAAATCAAATGTCTGTAAATGTGCAAACTCTGAATTTTCAAGGTAAAATTAATGTAAATCCAAGTAGAAGATTAAATGTTAGAAAAAATAAACCATCAAATGACTTAATAATTGCAAAACAGGTGCGCAGATACATAGGAACTTATACAGAAAATAAAGGATATCTTGATTTATACAGTGAATTTGCGGAAGTGAAACCTAATCAAAAAAATAATAACACCATAAAAAATTTTAGTAAGTTAAACGAAGTTTGCGAAACAATGTTGATAAAAATAAAAAAATAAGAAGAAAAGAAAGGACAAAAAGATGACACTGTTAGACAAAATTATGAAACCAAAATCCATCGCAGTAGTCGGTGCGTCAACAAAAGAACACACAATCGGTTCTGATATTATGAAACGATTGCAGGAATACAAATTCAACGGTAAAATTTATCCGGTTAACCCTAAAGGCGGAATTATCGAAGGCTTACAAGCTTACACAACAGTAAACGAAATTCCAGGGGATGTTGACCTTGCTATTATCGTTGTAAACTCTAAATTCGTTTTATCTACAATTGACCAGTGCCACGAAAAAGGCATTAAAGGTCTTTGTATTATCACAGCAGGTTTCAAAGAAACCGGCAAAGAAGGTGCTGAACTTGAAAAACAATTAGTTGAAAAAATTAAAGAATACGGTATGAGATGTGTTGGTCCAAACTGTCTCGGTGTTGTTAACACAAACCCTGAAATCAGAATGGACGGCTGCTTTGCAGAATCTCTTCCTGAACGCGGAAATATCGGTTTCGTTTCACAATCAGGTGCACTCGGCGGCGGTATTTTGAACATATTAAAAGACCTTAACCTCGGTTTTGCACAATTTATCTCAATCGGTAATCAGGCTGATGTTAACGCAGAAACTGCTATTGAATACTGGGAAAACGATGATGACGTTAAACAAATTCTTTTGTATATGGAATCAATCCAAAACCCTTCAAACTTTAGAAAATTAGCATCAAGAGTTTCTAAAAAGAAACCTATTCTTGCATTGAAATCAGGACGTTCAGCAGCAGGTGCAAGCGCAGCTTCATCACACACAGGTTCTCTTGCAGGTGCGGATAAAGCAGCAGCAGCTTTGTTGCAGCAATCAGGCGTAATCAGAGAATTCTCTCTTCAAAACCTGTTTGAAACAGCAAAAGTGTTTGCAAACTGCCCTATCCCGAAAGGCGACAGAGTAGCTATCATTACAAACTCAGGCGGTCCTGGTATTATGGCAACCGATGCTGTATGTGAATACGGTATGCAAATGGCTAAAATTTCTGATGCTACAAAAGAAAAATTGAGAAGTTTCTTACCTGCAGCAGCATCAGTTAAAAACCCTATCGATATGATTGCATCTGCACCTATCGAACACTACAAACAAACTCTTGAAACTGTTATCGCTGATGAAAATGTTGATATGATTATTACAATCTATCTTCCGTTCCTTGGCTTGAAAGATATCGATGTTGCAGAAGCTTTGATGGAAATTAAAGCTAAAAATCCGCAAAAACCTGTTATCGGCGTATTTATGACTAAGAACGAATTCTTCTCAAAACTTTCTGATATGAACGTTAATATGCCGTTCTTTATGTACGCAGAACAAGCAGCAGACGGTTTGAACAGATTGAATCAACAAAGACTCTGGATGGAAAGACCTGAAGGTAAAATCCCTTGCTACGATGTAGACAGAGCTAAAGTTGAAAGCATTATCAGAAATTCTATTCAAGAAGGCCGCGCTCAATTGACAACTCTTGAATCAATAGACGTACTTCAAGCATACGGAATTCGTGCTTGCAAATACGGTCTTGCAACAAACGAAGAAGAAGTTGTTGAACTCGGTAACTCAATCGGCTACCCTGTAGTTATGAAAATGACTTCAAAAACTACATCACACAAAACCGATGTAGGCGGTGTTGTTGTAAACATCAAATCAGAAGAACAATTGAGAAAAGAATACAAAGGTTTGCTTGAAAGATTGGAAGCAAAAGGCTTGCTCGACGGACTTGAAGGCGTAATTATTCAGGAAATGGTAAAAGGTAACCGCGAAATGGTTTGCGGTATCGCAACAGATCCTCAATACGGCCCTATGATGATGTTCGGTTTAGGCGGTGTATTCGTAGAAGTTATGAAAGACGTAACATTCAGAATTGCTCCTTTGACAGATGTTGACGCTGAAGAAATGATTAAATCAGTAAAAGCATACAAACTGTTAGAAGGTGCAAGAGGTACAAAACCTGCACAAATCGGACAAATTCAAGAAACATTACTCAGATTGTCACAACTCGTTAATGACTTCAAATTCATTGACGAACTTGATATCAACCCGCTTTTGATTTCAGAAGCAACAGGCGAAGGTATCGCAGTAGACGGACGTATCAAAGTAAGAATTGAAGAAGCAAAAGAAGCTTTGAACTGCACTTGTAGCGGACAATGCTCACTTTGCCACTAATCATATAAATTAATTAGAAAATCCGGCTATATTAATAGCCGGATTTTGCTATTATTAATCTTTCCATTTGAACATTGGTTTACCAGACTCATCAAAACCGGTTAGCGTAATATTATTCTGCAATTCAGCCCTGTTGGCAGCAATTACGGCTCCCTGCCAATCACGTCCTGCCAGATTATGATTATAAAATTCATTAACTTCACCAGGAGAGGTTAGAACATTTGTTGATGACCAGTGAGAATTATCTCCTGTAAAGTTCACTATTGTGACACCTGTTCGGGGATCTGTAAATGAGCCGTCACTATTTTGGATATATCCCTCATTTGCAAGATCTTCTGCGGATTTCCCGGAAATATGTGTGCCTTGTGTTAATACAGTGGCATTTGCAACACGACTTAAATCAACATCCTTGCAAGATATTAAATTTTCTAATGGTGTTTTATTTGCAGAGCAACCTTCTGTTTGAGAATTACTTATAAGATCATTTTCAATATTAGCCTTCTCTTCGTCCGTCATACCAGCTTCAGACTGTTCTTGAGCTTTAATTTTTTCGTCTAGTTGAGTTTCAAGATTTTTAACGGTTTCTGCAGCCTGTTTTAAAGAATTAATTTTACTTTCCATAGCTTCATATTGTGTCAAAATTCCCTGTTGGGTTTCAAGTTCACTGTTTAAACGTTCATAATTACAATTAACATCGTCGTACGTTTCAAGAGAAGTATCATAACTTTCCTGGTTTTGCTCGACTGTATTTTGCATTTTTTCACATTTTTCTGCCATATCCTTATATTGGGAATCGGTTTCCTTTAAAGAATCAAGAGTTGATTGCTTTGCAGTCTGTGCTTTTTCCAAATTATTATTTGTAGTGTCAAGTTTTTGTTGCGCGTCATTTAAAGCTTGCTCGGCCTGTTCAAGAGATTTTTCAGCCTGTTGTTTTTGAGCTTTTGCCTGTTCAACAGCGGCTTTTGCAGTTGCATACTGAGGATTAGGTTTACCATCTTCCAGAGTTTCAGGGGTACTAGCAAGAGTAGTTTCCGCTGATTGTAAAGATTGTTCTGCTGCTGTTACAGCAGATTGAGCCTGACTTTTAGATGATTTTGCAGAAGAAACTTCTTGTTGAGCAGAAGATTTATTTTGTTCCTGAGTTTTTACCTCTTCACAATCATTTTTATACTGTTCATTAACAGAACCTAATTGTTCATCAAGTGTATCACGTGCTTTAATAGAAGAATTCAAATTACTTTTATTGTTATCAAGATTTGTTTTAGCATTATCGCGTTCCGTACCGGCAGAGGAAACAGCACTCTGTAATCTTGTTACATTTGATTCAGCAGTCGTTTTTTGAGATGCTAACGAATTATAATCTGCTTGAGCTTGGGCTAATGATTGATTAATTTTTACAGATTCATTAGTAAGATCGGTTTTTAATACAGAATAATCAGTTGAAGACATAAACCAGTCATGCCATTGAATATCGTCGGCAACCCTTGCAAGCGTTCTAGAATTAATAGGGCTTGAACTGTTTGAAGAAATCCCTTCTGCATAACCAGAATAAGATCCTCCGTTGTAACTTATAGCCCCTCCTCCCCCAGATACGGTAGTTGATGGAGTTTGGGATGCAGACTGATTTGTGGTATTATCATTATAAGCTTGGCCGCTGCCGGATGTGTTAAAATTTGATCCCAAGCTATTTAACAAATTCATGGCATCGGTAATTTGAGTAAACAAATTTGTGCTTTGTGGCTGATTATTAGAAACCTGATTAGCAGAGTTTTTCTGAGAAGCATTAGGAACTATTATTGAACCGTCTTTTGTCATACGAATATCGATATTACAATTTTTAGTAGTAATACTGCCGAAATTATTACGATATTTCTTGAGGTTAAGGTCAATTTTTGGTGTGCCTGGACGTATTACCATTATTTAAAGCCTCTCTCATTACTTCATTAAATATATAAACAAAAATTATGAGGCGAAATTTCAGAAAACTATAAAAATTTAACAAAACTTAATAATTGTTAACTTTGTAGCAAAAAATAATCTTTATGCGGTTTATCTTCTCCATAGACCCAAATAAAGGAGATTAACAATGAACATTACCCCTGTAAATTTCGCATCACAAAGATTACAAAATTTCAAACCTGCAGCAGCGCCATCATTCGGCTCTGAAATGGATGAATTTTATGCAGGAGAGGAAAAACCTAAAAATGAAGGTGATTTGCCTAAAACTAATTTGAAAGATTTTGTCGGCACAGCCAAACAATACGTTAAACCTTTCCTCGCAGGTGTTGTTCTGACTTTTGCAGCACAGTCAATTTATAACAATAATGAAAAGGCAGAATTAAAGCAGGCAATTCGTACCGAACGTCTTGTTAATAACACTTCTGTCCGCGCAATGCTGGAATCTCTCAGTAAAGATTTAAAAGATGTTGAAAAAGTTGATTCCGTCGAAATGAAAAATATAATGGGCGGATTTAGTAAAGAGTTGATTATCCACAAAGACGGTCAAAGAATTATATATGATGCTGACGCTAAAGCCAGATATGAAGACCTTGGCGGCGATAATTACGCACGTACAAGATTTGGTGTTGTGATGGAATAATTATTATTTGTGTAACAATAAGTTAACAAATGCCGCATTTTTGTATTTAGCAATTTAATATAATAGTGTGGTCTAAAAAAGGAGTTAGTGTTTATGAAAATTGCATCAATCAACACTTATCAGACAAAACCTCATTTCGCAGGTGAAAATTCCAAAACTAATAAACTGAAAAATGCTGCCGGTGCTGCAGTTGTTGCTCTTGCAGTAGCAGCACCTATGGAAAAGGCCGACGCACAAATATACTTCTATCCGCCGCCTGTAACTCCTTATACGGTAGTTGTTCCTCAGCCGGTTGTGACAAGTGTTCCTGATTGTTTTGTTGTCGGCGATATGTCAAATTTCAGCTATAACAAATCAATGGGGCAGGTTTTCGGCGAACTTGATGCTGACAGAAACGGCGAAATTTCTGCAAACGAAGTTGTTCGCACCCAGCGTAACAACTGGAATATGAACAATATTTATCCTTATAACAACTACCAGATGAATAGTGATGCGGCAGAATTTAATGCTGTTTCAAGGCTTTATAATGACGAAAGAACAAATCCGAACACTATGAATTACAGCGAATACAGGGCTGTAATGAACGATTATATGAAAGTCAAGAACGTTAATACATTCGTAAATTTGATGAGACTTCTTATCGGTCCGGCATATTGTCCGCCGCCGCATTATCATGTTCATCCTGTTCCGCCTCCTCCGCCAAGGCATCACCATCATCACAGACACTGGTAACCTGTCTGAAATATTATTTTTTCCTTAAGGCAATACCTTTTTTTCTGTGTCCATGCTAGTATGGGAATATATCAGACAAAATGGAGAGGAAAAATTAATATGATAAGCTTGCTGCTGAAACTTCTGGGTGATCCTAACGAGAGAAAAGTTAAAAGCATAATGGGGATTATTGACCACATTAATGCTCTTGAACCGCAGTTTGAAGCAATGAGTGATGATGAATTGAGGGCGAAAACGGATGAGTTTAAAGCTATTTTAGCTAAACGTCCGACATCTGATAATTTCAAACAGGATAGAATTCTGGAAAAAGAAGCTCTTGATAAGATTCTGCCTGAAGCGTTTGCAACTGTTCGTGAAGCAGGTAAACGTGTTCTTAATATGCGCCATTTTGACGTTCAGTTAATCGGCGGATATTTTCTCCATAACGGTCACATTGCAGAGATGAGAACAGGGGAAGGTAAAACTCTTGTGGCAACTCTTCCTGCATATTTAAATGCCCTGACAGGTAAAGGTGTTCACGTAATTACGGTCAACGATTACCTTGCAAAACGTGACAGCGAGTGGATGGGCAAAATTTATAAATTTTTGGGGCTTACCGTCGGCGTAATCCTTTCAGGCGGACGTAACGCTGATGATTTTGAAGACAAAAGAAAAGCTTATCAATGCGATATAACTTACGGGACAAACAACGAATTCGGATTTGACTATTTGCGTGATAATATGGCTGCAAGCCCTCAAATGCTTGTTCAACGTCCGTTTAATTATGCGATAATAGACGAAGTTGACAGTATTTTGATTGACGAGGCGCGTACACCGCTTATCATAAGCGGACGACTTGAAAAATCCGCAGAAACTTATGTTTTGATGTCAAAAATTGCTCCGCAGTTGAAAAAAGATGTTGACTATGAAGTTGATGAAAAAAATAAAAACGTAATCCTGACAGAAGACGGTATTGACAGAGCACAAGAGCTTATTGGTATTAAAGACCTGTTTGATATTAATACCCAGTACGCGCATCATCTTTTGCAGGCGTTAAAGGCGAAAGAACTTTTTGTCCGCGATACTGATTATGTAGTAAAAGACGGCGAAGTAATAATAGTTGACGAATTCACCGGCCGTTTAATGGAAGGCAGACGCTGGTCTGACGGACTTCATCAGGCAGTTGAAGCAAAAGAAGGCGTGCCTATTCAGGATGAAACGCAAACTCTTGCAAGCATTACTTTCCAAAACCTGTTCAGATTGTACCCTAAACTTTCAGGTATGACAGGTACTGCAATGACTGAAGAGGCTGAGTTCGGAAAAATTTATAACCTTGAAGTTACAGCTATTCCTACAAACAAGCCTGATATCAGAATTAATTATCCTGATGTTATTTACAAAACCGAAAGACAAAAGTATCTTTCTGTTGTTGATGACATTATAGAGCAGCATAAAAAGGGCAGACCTGTTCTGGTCGGTACAATCAGTATTGAAAAATCGGAATATGTTTCTCACCTGTTGAAAGAGCGCAATATTCCGCACCATGTTTTGAACGCAAAACACCACGAACGCGAAGCTTATATTATTGCACAGGCAGGCCGTGTCGGTGCAGTAACTATTGCGACTAATATGGCAGGCCGCGGTACTGATATTCTGCTCGGCGGTAACGCAGAGTATATGGCAAAAGAAGAACTTGACAATCAGGGAGTTACACCTGAAAATACACCTGATTATGAAGCTAAAAAAGATGCGGCATTAACTGCTGCAAGAAAGATTACGGAAGAAGAACATAAAAAGGTTGTCGAAGCCGGAGGCCTTCACGTAATCGGTACAGAACGCCACGAATCCCGCCGTATTGACAATCAGTTAAGAGGTCGTGCTGCACGTCAGGGAGACCCTGGTTCTACAAGATTTTTCTTATCTCTGGAAGATACATTGATGAGAATTTTCGGCGGTGAAAAAATTACCGCATTGATGAATATGCTTAACGTTGAAGAATCAATGGCGATTGAATCTCCGCTTATCACACGCCAGATTGAATCTGCTCAAAAGAAAGTTGAAACAATGCACTTCGACGCAAGAAAGAGCGTTCTTGAATATGATGACGTTATGAATATTCAGCGTGAAAAATTCTACGCTCAACGCCGTAAAGTTTTGTTTGGAAAAGATTTGAGTGAAGATGTTTATTATATGATTGAACGCGAAATCGACAGAATTCTAAAAAGCTATATTGCTCCGGAACAGCACCCTGAAGATTATGTATATGAAGACTTGCAGACTATGATGAAAGAGTTGCACTCCGTAATTCCTCAGCTTTCAGGGTTGGAAGTTTCTGATGTTCAGAATTTGAGATTTGATGCAATTTATGACAAGGTTAAGGATTTTGCAATCAGAGCCTATCGCGAACACGAAACTGAAGTGATAAACTTCTACAATGATATAGTTTCACAGTATGATGAAAACTATATCCCGCAGGTTGCATTCTCGCATGATAATGTAATCAGAAATCTTGAACGCGATATTCTGCTCAGAGTTGTAGACAACAAATGGATAGACCACCTTCATAATATTGATATGCTCCGTGACGGAATCGGCTTGCGTGCATACGGTCAAAAAGACCCTCTGATTGAATACAAGCGTGAAGCTTATGACCTGTTTAATAAAATGATGTATGAAATTCAGGCTGATACTGTAAAACACTTATTCAGAACAAAATTCGGCATTCAGGTTATGAACGGTCCGACTGAAGATATGGCGTAAGCAAACAGCGCAAACA
>CALUVN010000017.1 GCA_944324235.1 Candidatus Gastranaerophilales bacterium | reverse complement strand
TACTCATGTTTTCGGCTTTTCTTTACTTTTTCTTTAATTTTTTATCCTTTTTTGTTAAGTTTTTGTTACAATTATAATAAAAAACTAATTGCGGAAACGCGGCGAAATGTAGGATAGGATTGCACCTCCGACCTCTTCATTAGGGTCAAAACATGATGGCTGCGGGTTTAACGAATTTTGTATTAACATACTTACAAGAGGACCAAATGCATCAGGAATTTGTATTTTTCTGTAAATTCCGGCGAGAAATGTCTGGATATTAGGGGATTTACTTTTGTTAAAACGGGAAAGGGCGGGGTACATTTTATCTATTCCTTGAGTCCCGTTGTCAAGCATTCTGTCTAATATATATAATGTTTCCGTAATCTGGTCTTCATTATTTGAATGAATTAGCACATCGTTCAAATAAGGAAGGGCATGCTCTTTTTGTTTTACAAAGCAGTCAACTTTATTTTGGTCAAACAGGCAGTAATTACGCTGCGGCGTCGGCTGCTGAAGAGCGACACTATTATTATATATATATTGTGAAGTAACCGGTTTAATTTCCATTTAAAAATTTTCCTATGAATATACAAACGGTGCACCGTTTTTAATCTCAAACAGAATGTTATCGGCCATAACCTTTAATTCTTCTTTTGGCTTGCCGTTGTCAACCTGTTTATAGAATTCTTTCATTAGCGGCTGAATAGATGCATCTTTTTTGGCTTTAAAGTTTCTAAGTTCTGTAGAAACAAGACGCTGCTGGAGATTTAGCTCCGTATCCGCGTTAATCTTTTTAACCTGAACATCTTTGATAGCTTCACCTGCGAGTTTTCCGCTGTAACCAACGGCGGTCAGACCCGTAATCCCGAAGAAAAGCTGCTTAAAGTACGGATTTTTTGTATCCAGCAGGTAATTATAGAAAAATGCCCTGTAATCATCTACGTGGGAATAGAAGGTCGGCTTTGGCGTACCATCGCCGCCGACAGCGCTATCTACCTTTGTAGTTGAAGTTTTCAGTTTTGTAAGGATATATTCCATAAATTCTTTTTTCTCTTCAGGAGACCCTTTCAGATTAAACAAAGCGTCTTTAATTTCAGCATCAGACGCATTAATCCAGTCAAATAATTTTGATAGAGTTTGTCTGTCCCGCTCGAAAGTTTCCGGCGTTGCGGCTTTAATAATTTTATCTATAGAATCTTTTGTTGCTTTTATATTAGTTTCTATACCTGCTTTACCTTTAGTGAGGTTTTTCAGCGCTGCAAATCCTAAACCGACAATTGATGCAAAGGTCGCTGCTCCAATCAGAAAATAATTAACATTATTGTTATTAATATTATCATGTTCACGTTTTTTCGATTTAAAAGAAATCTCACCGCGTACTTTTTTACCGAAATTAGTGAGTATAGGTTCGTGGTCGTTTGATATATACTTGCTGAATTCTTCCGCCTTTTCAGACATCATGCTTCTGATAATCTGGATTTTGCCTGAAAAAGACTGCGTTTCTATAGCAATAAGTTTTTCCTGAAGGTTTTTCTGAATATCTGCTTCACGTTTTTTGACCCAGACATCGCGAAATCCTTCAAGGAAGGTTTTACCCATAAAAGCCATGGCAGTAAGCGCAAGAACACCTGTACCGGCAAGAATTGTTTTTTTGTTTGTACATTTAATCATGTGATAAAGCGCCTGATGGGTTTCCTCATTAAGAGCGCAATTTCTGGTTAAATCAGGCAGTTTTTTTAATTCATCAATGTTCTGGTTATTAGAAATATTCTTGCTTATAAATGCAGTTAAGGCAGTTATGCCGCCCATAACGCCGACGGCTATTGCACTTATCGGCAAAAGGCTTTTTTCACCTGAAATATTTTTTTCGTATAACTTATCCGGCATTTTTAAATTTTTTGAAATGACCAGAGAATCATAAGTATCGTTCAGATTGCAGTCTGCTGTGTTAGCATTATCTTTTATAAGCGAATTGACAACTACACCCTCCTTTGTCTGGTTGCTATTTCTTCTCTGAGTAGATGTCAGATACCTCTGCTGCCTTTGAGCTTCGATATCGTTGAACTGTATATTATTCATTATTTTCTATATCCTTTTCTGTTCCGGTTAATTTTTTATACAAATTATGTATAAAAGTTTTAAGTTCAAATGCTTTTTTAGTTTCGTCAATTTTTTTATCATCATTATCAGCATCAAGCGGCTGGAAAATCGCGAACAGTGATTTAACTTTTTTCTTAAATTCATTTACTGTTTCGGAGAGTTTTTTTGCAATTGCTGTTTTTACTTCGCCGTATACGGCTGCAAGCTTATCTGATATATCTGCAAGTTTTTGTCCGATATTAGCGGTAAAACTTGCAACAGCGGCAGGAATACTCTTTAATATGTTTACTGTTCCGAGAATTAGAGTGTTAATTACAAAATTAGCAGGCTTTGCAATAATTGCAGGTGTATTTTTCGTAAAAAACTGTGCAAGTTCCGTCATTCTCTGATGAGCCGCTGCCATTGAATTTTGAAAAGCGACAGCTTGCTGTGCAAAATTCTGTGCATCCTGAGCGCGAGCTTCTTTTGCCTGCTGCTGTGCTTTCAAAAAAGCCCCGATTGCTGCGCATTCATTCCAGCTCATTTCACCGGGTTTTGCGGAAAAGTCGGCTTTTCTCATCCCGCCGCCTCCGCCCATCCCGTTACATATCGGGCAAGCACCTAAAGGCAGTCCGTGCGGACATGTACCTACTCTCGCATTATTTGCTTGTCTTGCAGCTAATTGCATTAAAAAATCCTCGCATGACTTTCCAGCTGAGGACACTAAAGAAAATTATTAACACTCCCAATCTGCGCGTGGAATATGCTTTTTCTCGAGTGTTCCGGCTTTTACGGCTGCGCCAGCAGCTGGAGATATTCACTCCATTTCCTCTATAAAAATCCTATGATAACGACAGACTGTTGTCAATTTATAAGGCATTAATTGTTAACATTTCTATAACCGATTCCGGCTCTATACCCCGAGACAAAATACATAAGAGGAAGAGCCGGCTCTATCCATTTAAATCCGGACAGAACACCGGCCGTCGCGATGTCATCCGCGTGTAGTGCAATGTCTGTTAATTCGGGCTTTCGCTCGTCGTATAGTTTCTGGTCAGTTTTTTGCCCGAAAAGCGGATTGATTAATTTTTTACTTAAGTAATTAGCGATAAAACTCCCCCCGACAATTCCTGTCGCAATTATCCCTGCAAGAATTGTACACAATTTATGAGCAGGTTTCAGCGGTTTGATTATTTTGGCTTTTGCCAGCTGTTCCGCAGTAAAAAGTGCAGCTCCCGCTCCCACATTACAAAGGAATATATTTGCAAAATATTGATAAAAACCTTCTTTTATTTTATCTGCGGTTTTCTTTTTACTTGCAGTATGCGTAACCGTATCTGCAGCTATCCCGCCGGCAATTCCTCCGGCTACGGGAATTGCACCGAGTAAAGACAACCTCTTTATCTCTCCGAAAATCTCTTTTGAATCAAGGTTTTCTTTATCAGGAAGTATAACTTTGAACAAAGATTCTCTATCGGCATCAAGAGGAAGTTTTGCCGATAGAGTTTCAATGTCATCGCAAGACAAATGTGTTGTCCTTGCTTTATTTAAAATTTGCAAGAGGGCGGAATCTTCCGGCTTTTTGTTTGAAATGAAATGATCGACTGCTTCTGATTGTTTTTGTAGGAGTTTATCAAGAGGAGTATTTTCCATTAACCCGTTGATAATTTTTTTGCCGTTAAGCTTCAGACCTCTTGCTCCGACAAGGGATGCGGTAATCGTACTTGAAATGATGATGGCGTTTTTCACCCCTTGTTTAAGTCTGCTCTCAGTATTTTGGTATTTATGTTTATCAGGATGCTCATGACTATGCCTGCGCGGACTCTTAAAGGTATCGTAAGTTCCGTAGGCAGCGCCTGTGCCTATCAAAAGTGCAGGCATCTTCTGCTGTAATTTATTTAATAAGACCGGTTGATCTACATATTTTGCGATTGTTTGAATCTTCATTTCAATATTTTTTCTGATAATTATTTTTATAATTTGTTAGGCATGACTAACTTTATAATAAAAAAAAGGAATTGTCAACAGGTATTACAATAAATACCCGAGTAGAGCTATATTAATATATAATATAGGGTTTATATTTATGTTAAAATTGAATTATGGCATTTATTGAACAATACAGCAAAATTTCGGGGCTGATACAAGAAGATATAGATAAAGTTTCAGAGAATGTACTTAAAGAAATAAACCTACTTGAACCTTTAAATACATCCCTCAGAAAAATCTTAACTTCACCGTCGAAACACATCCGAGCCGTAGCAGCTTTTTTATATCTGAAAGCCAACAATCAGGAGATTACGCCACGCCAGATTGAACTTCAAAGCGCAGTCGAATTAATACATAACGCATCTCTCATACACGATGACATAATAGACGAAAGTGACACCAGAAGAAATACACCAACCATCAACAGTGAATTTGACAGCAAATTGGCAGTAATATCCGGCGATTATTTACTGGCAGCAGCGTTAAAAAAAATAAGCAGACTCGACTCTTTTGATTTGCTGGGGATATTTTCAACCGCCTTTGCGCAGATGTGTACAGGCGAAATTTCACAATATTTTTCAAAATACAAAAAAGTAAGCCTTGATGATTACATCGATAAATCACAACAAAAAACTGCCTCTCTTTTTCAATCCGCAATAGAAGGCGCTGCAATAGTTTCAGGCAATATAAACAGAAAAGCTGCCGCTGATTTTGCAATAAACTTCGGAATCGCATTCCAAATAAGAGATGACCTGATTAACTTTGAAACAACCCGTAGTGATATTAATGACGGAATATATACAGCACCGGTTATCCTGTCCGAGAATGAAGATTTTACAAACGGTATTGAAAAAACGCGCTTGTTGTTGAATAATTATATTGATAAATCTGCGGATATAATTAAAAATCTTGAAAAGAGCAGATATAAAACAGCATTAATCGAGCTTTTGGAGCTTTTTAGACATGAATAAAGAAGAGTTGAAAAATTTATACGAAAAATACCGTCCTGCAATAAAAGAAACTGTTGAAACAGTAGTTTTCGTTGTAGTGATGGTAATTATAATACGATTTTTTATAGGTGAAATCCGCTGGATACCGTCAGGTTCAATGAAACCTACCCTAATAGAAGGCGACAGAATTTTTGTGGAAAGATTTTCAAGATTTTACCGTACACCGGAACGCGGAGATATTATGGTATTCTATCCGCCGGCTGAACAACTTAAAAATACCCCGTGGAAACTGTTTTCACGTCTCACCGGATTTTTCTGCAAAGATATAGCTTATATTAAACGCGTTGTAGGCATGCCTGGCGACAAATTTGAAATTAAAACCGATAAAACAGGCAAAAATACCGTCTACATCAACGATAAACCGCTGGATGAACCTTATGTAAGAAGCCCTTACGAATATCCGGTATGCTCAGAAGCTATGTACTGCGGGCCTTTTACAATTCCTGAACATAAATATTTTATGATGGGCGACAACCGCGGGAATTCTCAAGACAGCCGATACTGGGGATTTCTTGATGAAAAAAGATTCGTAGGTAAAGCAATCTTCAGATTCTGGCCGCTAACAAGAATTCATACTCTGAAATAATAAAAAAGCCCGACTTAATCGGGCTTTTAATATAATAAATAAACATTAACTCAACATGTGATAATATTTCATGTAATCTGCTAAAATCATTGAACTTGTACCGTTTGCCACAGTTGCCTTGATTGTCTGCTCTTTGTCGCTTTGCGCCGTATCTTGAACCATATCGGTTTCTTTTGTCTTCTGATTGGCAACTTCCTGCGTCTTAACTTCGTTTATAAAGTCATTAATTGTCTTTTCAACTTCCTGCAGTTTAGCCTTGTCACCTTCAAATGAACCTGTAGACTTAACGCCTGCCTCCTCAAGGCTTTCAAGAATACCGCTCCACTCCTGATAGTTAGGAACTTGCATTCCCTGAGATGCCGCGGCCGCTCTTAACTGCTCCAAATCTTCTATACTATTAACCTTATCAGCCATAATTTGCCTCTCTTTTTTGATTAACTATATATATAAAAACTTTTTTCCGCAGTGAATTTCAAACTCTCAAAAAAAGTTAACAAATCTTAAAATACTAAAATGTTTAATTAAAAATATACACATTAGAATTATTAAGAAAAATTTACAAAAAGCTGAAAACTTGCATGTCAAAGATATTTTAAACAAGCAAGCAAAGCTTGATTGTGTGCCGTTTTTAGAAAAACAAGCAAAAATATCTTAAAAAAGATTAACTAAAAAGGACGTAAAACCGCTTGCAAAGAAATTTTTTGCAAGTATGATTAAAATAACGCCTTAATATAGGTGTATAATTTACAGCCGAAAAAGAGGACACTATGGCAAAAGACGTAATAGAATTAGAAGGTACGATTATAGAATCAATGCCTAACGCAATGTTCAGGGTTAAACTGGAAAATGACCACGAAATTTTAGCCCACATCTCCGGCAAAATCAGAAAAAATTTCATAAGAATTTTACCGGGAGACAAGGTTAAAGTCGAAATGACACCGTACGATTTAACCAGAGGAAGAATCACCTTCCGCCTGAAATAATATAAAATCTCACGTACAAATTTATATATAAAGGAAAAAGAAAATGAAAGTAAGATCATCAGTAAAGCCAATGTGCGACAAATGCAAATGCATTAAAAGAAAAGGCAGAGTAGCAGTTATCTGCGAAAACCCTAAACACAAACAAAGACAGGGTTAATCTTTCCGGCAGGGAAACCTGAATAACACCTGAAAGCCCGATTAGCAAAACAAAACGGCTGCAGGAATACCGGATAAATTAACCAACCGAATAAGTCCGACCGAAAGACTCAAAAGCTCGGTGGTGAGGAAGTATTTATGCCTCATACACAAAAAAATCTAACAACAAGAAAAGGAGAAAATATAAAATGGCAAGACTAGCAGGGGTAGATTTACCTCGTAACAAAAGAATGATAGTAGCATTAACCTATATCTACGGAATAGGCCCTAAAAGAAGTGAAAATATCCTTAAAGCAACAGGTATATCACCGGACTTGAGAACAGATGACTTAACAGATGACGATATTAAATTGTTAAGAAACGAACTTGCAAACTACCACATTGAAGGTGACTTGAGACGTGAAGTAACAATGCACATCAAACGTCTTCAAGAAATCGGTTCATACAGAGGCCTCAGACACAAACGTAAACTTCCATGCCGCGGTCAAAGAACAAAAACAAACGCTAGAACAAGACGCGGTAAAAAAACAGGCCCTATCGCTAAGAAAAAATAGTAAAATTAATTAGCAATAATACACAGGTTTTTACATAATAACTAACTAATATAAAGGAAATAAAAATGGCAAGACCACAAAAAACAAAGAAAAAGGAAAAGAAAAATGTATTGCAGGGAGTTGTTCACATTCAATCAACTTTCAACAATACAATAGTAACTTCAACCGATACACAAGGTAATGCTATTGCATGGGCAACAGCAGGTGCTACCGGTTTTAAAGGTGCAAGAAAAGGCACTCCGTTTGCAGCACAATCAGCTGCAGAACTGGTTGCTAAAAAATCAATCGATCAAGGTATGAAAAAAGTAGAAGTACACATCAAAGGACCTGGATCAGGCAGAGAAACAGCAATCAGAGCAATCCAAGCAGCAGGATTGGAAATTACATTAATCAAAGACGTAACTCCAATTCCTCACAACGGCTGCCGTCCGCCTAAAAAGAGACGTGTATAACGGAGTTTAGCAAGAGTGCAGCAGATAATCTCTACACTCCCGCTAATCCGTATTAAAGATAAATTAAACAAACGTACAAAACGCGGGGGCTTGCGTGAATAGTCCAAACGCAAACCATAGATGCCCCGCAAAAGAAAAAGGAGAAAAACAAAAAATGGCTAGATATTCAGGACCATCAAATAAATTATTCAGAAACAAACGAGTAAAGGATATCTCAAATAGAAAATTAACATCTTCTATGAGACAAAGTGCTTCAGGACAGCACGGTGCAGTAAGAAAGAAACTTTCAGAATATGCACTCCACTTAGCAGAAAAACAAAAAATCAGATTTACTTACCTTGTAAGTGAAAAACAATTCGCAAAATACTATAAAGAAGCAGCAAGAAGAAAAGGTGTTACAGGTACAATCCTTTTACAATTACTGGAATCAAGACTTGATAACATACTCTACAGAGCAGGCTTTGGTATCACCCGTAAACAAACAAGACAAATCGTAAACCACGGTCACGTACTTGTTAACGGTAAAAAAGTAGATATTCCTTCTTTCTTAGTAAAAGCAGGCGACGTAATTACAGTAAAAACAAGAAGCGTATCTTTCATGAAATCAGTAGCAGAAATGATAGATATGGCTTGTGCTCCTGCTTGGATGACTATTGATAAAGAGGCTCAAAAAATTACATTCGATAGAATTCCGGAAAGAGAAGAATTAGATCCAGAAATCAAAGAACAACTCGTAATTGAATACTACTCTAAATAGTAAGAGTTGAAACTGTCTGAAAAGACAAACAAATAGTTAACAAAACAACTAGGAGATTAAAAGAATGGAATTAAAAATTAAATGTGTTAATACAACAACAAGTTCTGACGGCTCACAATACGGAAAATTTGTAATTGAACCGTTAGAAAAAGGCTTTGGTACAACAATCGGAAACTCATTAAGACGTGTACTTCTTTCCAGCTTGGAAGGTACAGCAGTAACTTCAGCCAGAATAGAAGGTATTACTCACGAATACACAGCAATTCCTGGTGTATTGGAAGACGTAATCGATGTAATGTTGAACCTCAAAGGTCTGGTTGTTAAAACAGATTCCAAAGAACCTCAACACTTAAGAATTGACGTAGACAAGCCGGGCGCTGTATTAGCAAGTGATATCCAGCTTCCTGCAGGCGTAAAAGTTGTAAACCCTGACTGGTTAATCTGCACAGTAGCAGACGGCGGCAGCTTCCACGCTGACGTTGTAATCGAATCAGGCAAAGGCTACGTTCCACACGATGTTCCTAGAGATTCAAAAGGTGCATCAATCGATGTGCTTCCTATCGACGCAACATTTATGCCGATAAAAAGAGTAAGTTACAATGTAGAACCTACCCGTGTAGGTGATTCAATTGACTTTGATAAATTGACTCTGGAAATTTGGTCAAACGGATCTATTGAAGTAACAACAGCATTAAGCCAAGCTTCAAACCTCTTGATTGACCACTTTATGCAAATTGCATCTATCACAGGCCAAACAACAATGACTTCTTCAATCGATATGGATGAAGAACCTGAAGAAGATGCAAGTGTACCAAGCATGACTATCGAAGAATTGGAATTGTCAGTCAGAGCATATAACTGCCTGAAAAGAGCAAGCATCAATTCAATGAGTGAATTGCTTAAAAAATCCGAACACGATTTGCTGAACATTAAAAACTTCGGTAAAAAATCTTCGGATGAAGTAATCGAAAGACTTCACCACTTCGGTTTAGACCTCGCTCCAAACCCTGAAGAGGAAGAAGAAGTAGGCTAATAAAAAATAATAGAAATAATTAATATAAGGAAAAGTTAAAATGAGACACATGACAAAAAAACATACGCTAGGAAAAGCGCAAGACCAAAGAAAAGCTTTGTTGCGTGCTTTAGCGACTGAACTTTTTGTACACGGTGAAATCAAAACAACTATGGCAAGAGCAAAAGCTTTGAGACCATACGCTGAAGAAATCATTACGTTGGCAAAAAGAGGCGATCTTCACGCTCGTCGTCAGGCTGCTAAATTCATCTACGACAAAGAAATCGGTCAATTTATGGACTTAACAACCGGCGAAGTTTTCGAAGCTCAAAACGCAGAGAAAAAATTAGCACCGCAAACAGTTTTGAGAAAATTGTTTGTAGTTATCGGTAAAAAATATTCAGACCGTCAAGGCGGCTATACAAGAATATACCGCTTACCGCCAAGACGCGGTGATGCTTCTGAAATGGCATTAATCCAATTGGTATAGACCAATGCGTTATGCCTTTCAGGTTCAGTATATCGGGAAGAACTATGCCGGAAGCCAGATTCAATTCGAAAACGGTAAAGAAATAGATACTCCGACTATACAGGGTGAACTTGAAAAAGCTCTTTGCAAATTGACATGCGGCAAGTCCGCAAATAATAATAAACGGCAGATTAAAACAGTCTTTTCCGGAAGAACGGATAAAGGTGTAAACTCAATCGGGCAGGTAGTTCATTTTGAGCTTGAACAGATGATTGTTGCTTCAAAGTTTGTTTATTCGCTGAATGAAATACTACCCGATGATATCTCCGTCAGCGACCTGAAGGTCGTGGATGCCGGATTTCACGCACAAAAATCCGCACGAAAACGTATTTACAGATATGAATTTATCAATAGAAAATGTAAAAATGCGTTTGACGGCGATTTGATGAGAGTGAAATTTGACATTAATCTTGACAGGATGCAGAAATCATTGAACTATCTTTTAGGTGAACATGATTTTTCATCATTCAAGAGCTCCGGAACGCTAAACCCGAGCAAAGTCTGCATAATCTACAAAGCCGAGTGTTTAAAAGACGGCGATAAAGTTATTATTAATATAGAGGGAAACAGATTTCTCTATAACATGGTAAGAACAATCGTCGGAACCCTTCTTGAAATAGAGGGACACAACCTGCCGGCAGAACATATGAAAGAAGTTCTCGAGGCAAAAGACCGCAGAAAAGCGGGACAAACCGTCAGTCCTTACGGATTGACATTAATGAAAGTAGAATACTAAATATTAATAAATGGAGACATTAGCATGAAGACTTATTCAGCAAAACCTCTGGAAGTTGAAAGAAAATGGTATCTAATCGACGCCGAAGACGAAGTTCTCGGAAGATTGGCCGTTAGAATTGCTAACATCCTCAGAGGCAAACACAAGCCTGAATACACTCCAAACGTTGATACAGGCGATTTTGTAATCGTAATCAACGCAGACAAAGTTCGTGTTACAGGCAACAAAGAAACAGATAAAATTTATTATCACCACACCGGATATCCGGGCGGCTTAAAAGCAGCAAGCGTAAAAGAATTACGTGAAAAAGATGCAAGATTACTGATTGAAAAAGCAGTTAAAGGTATGCTTCAACACAATACTTTAGGTGACACACAATTCACTAAATTAAAAGTATACAACGGAAGCGAACACCCGCACGCAGCTCAAAAACCAATCGTGTTGGAAAAGGAGGCTAAATAATGGCAGATAAAGAAATTATGGCAACAGGCCGCAGAAAAACCTCTATCGCAGTTGTAAAATTAGTTAAAGGTAAAGGCAGAATCTTTGTTAACGGTAAAACATTGAAAAACTATATCGGCAACAGACCTGCTGTAGAAATGTTAGTATACAGACCGCTTGTATTAACAGAAAACCTTGATAAATATGACGTAAGAGTAAAAGCTCTCGGCGGCGGTGTTGTAGCACAATGCGGAGCTATGAGACACGGTATTGCAAGAGCTCTCGTTAAATTAAACGAAGAAAACAGAAACGTATTGAGACTTGAAGGTTTGTTAACCCGTGACCCACGTGTTAAAGAACGTAAAAAATACGGTCGCAAACGTGCAAGAAAACGTTTCCAATTCTCAAAACGTTAATACACAATACAAATACCAAAAGAGTACCTTTATCAGGTGCTCTTTTTTTGTGCTTAAGTTAAATAGTATTAATATTCACGACAAAATGTTAACTCATTACTCGGAAATAATTTTTTCAGCCAATTTTATACAATTAAATAAATAATATTTTTTGACATTATCCCAAGCCCGAACTTTTATAAGCTTCAGCCCAAATAACTTAATCCATTGGGTGTACAATGTAGGATAATTAGATAACTCTACGTTTATTTTATATCTTTGCACAAAATCTACACTATCTCTTACAGCCTGTTTATAATCATTCCTGCGTACAGAATCCATTCTGTGCATAGTTGAGTAAGGATTATTCACTTGATGATAGAATGTATGAGGTACAGTTACTAGACGCGGTAAAAAGTAAACAACCTGATGAGAAAACAGTATATCTTCATAGAACATACCTTCCGGAAATTTTATCTCTGCCATACGCATGTCAGAAGTTTTATAAATTTTATTCCAGATATAACATTCCCGAGGAAGATTTGCAGCTTTATATTTAGCCTCAGGCGTTTCGTAAACGGCTTCATTACTTATTAAACTCTTATTAACTCCAATTCTCTCAAAACTTGCGCATGCAATATCAGCATTATATTTGACAGCAGTATTATATAATTTTTCGTAAAAATCAGCATCAATATAATCATCTGAATCCACAAATCCAATATACTCGCCTTTTGCTATTTCGATTGCACGATTTCGTGCTGCCCCCTGTCCCTTATTCTCCTGATTTATAACTATTATCCTAGAATCTTTCTTTGCATACTCCTGCAAAATTTCAGGGGATTTATCAGTTGAACCGTCATTTACACAAATAACTTCTATCTCTCTCAAGGTTTGACCTAAAACACTATCCAAACAAGCCGGCAAATATTTTTCCACATTGTATACCGGTATAATCACTGAAACTTTTAAATTCATACATCCTCTCATAGTTAATTTTACTATACTTTTTACGCTAAAAAGATAATTTAATTGTTATTATAGTATATTTAACTATCTATTGTCAACATAACAGGTAGTTTTAAAGGGTAATAAGTTCATTTATAAGTCAATAAAATAGTAAAAAGAGCGGAGACAAAAAATGGACAAGCTTAAACTATTTGGCAAAAGGATAAAAGAACTCAGAAAAAAGAACAATATGACGCAGGAGCAGCTTGCTGAAAAAATCGGTGTCTATCAAAAACAAATAGGAAATATCGAAACAGGCACCTGCTTTACAACATTCCAAACACTTGAAAAGCTTGCTAATGTTTTTAATGTTGATATAGAAGAACTATTCAGAATATCACATTTAAACAGCCGTGAAGAAATTATAAATGACATAAATACCCTGATGCAAAACGCAAAAGATACAGACCTGAAAATAATCCAGCGTGTTGTACACAGTATTTTGCAATAAATGTAAACAAATGTAACAAAAATTATAATCTCTGAAATCCAAAGTTTTCAAAATACTTTATATAGAAAAGAGAGTATAAAACATAAGGAGAGATGAGATGACATTTTTAGCGATTGATGCACAGAAAAATTTATTCACATTGCAAAAAAGCCAACTTCAATTTGAACAAACTCTGGTAATGAGTCAGGCAAACTACATTACACAGGAAATGAGTTATCGTTCACAAGAAATTGAAGAAGCAGGCGGTGATTTGGACACAGATTACTACTACATTCAATTACAGCAACAGGAAGAATATCTGGAAACCCGACAGGATTCTTTGGATTCACAGATAACACTGCTGGATAACGAAATTTCAAGTTTGAAAACACTGGTCAACAACAACATCAAGAACAGCTGCAGCTTGAACTTAATCGGCGGCTAGTAAGCTTTGATGCGGCAAGTTATATCTTGCCGGAATTTTCAAACAAATCAACAGTATTAAGCATCAAAGATGCTATTGTCATCGGACCAACACCTCCGGGGACAGGCGTAATGTGGGATGCGATTTTGGAAACGGTTTCAAAATTTACATCCCCGCGCAGTTTCCCGTCATCATCTCTAAAAATTCCCACATCAACAACAACACAATTTTGTTTTATCATATTTTCTTCTATAATTTTCCCACCCGCTGCAGACACAAGAATATCTGCAGTTTTTGTTATGTCTGCGAGATTTTTTGTATGGCTGTGACAGACTGTAACTGTCGCATTACGGTTAAGCATCATCTGTGCAAGCGGTTTACCTACAATATTTGAACGCCCGACGATGACAACATGTTTGCCGTCAATTTCAATATTATATTCGTCAAGCAGTCTCAAAATTCCGCGAGGAGTTGCCGGATAGGCATAAGGTTTCGCACCTGAAAAAAGTAAACCAGAATTGTATGGAGTAAATCCGTCAACATCTTTTTCAGGAAGAATTGCCGATAAAATCTCAAGCTTGTCAATATGTTTTGGCAGCGGCAGCTGCACAAGAATTGCCGTAACCGTAGGATCAACATTCAATACATTTATATCTGTCAACAAAATTTCCTGTCTCACGCGGGACGGATATTCAATAATTTCAGCAGTAATACCGATTTTTTCGGCAAATTTTTTCTTGTTGTTAACATAAATCTTACTAGCCGGGTCATCACCAACAGATAATACAACAAGCTTTGGTGTACCGTTAAGTGCAGCTACACGGCATTTCAAGTCAGCCAGAATTTTATCTCTTAAATTTTTACCGTCGAGAATTACTGCCACGTCTCACCTCTACTTGTTAATCTGCGGAAGATTTAATCTGAAATAAAACTGTTTTATCGCATCCTGTACAATTTTAGAATCTTTTTCAAGAGAACCGTTTTTCAACGCATCATCAACAGGAATCACACCCAGAACATCCAAATCATATTTTTTCAAAAGTTCGTAAACTGCGCCCACATTGGTATTTTCAACTTTGTTGATAATAACTCCAAGCTGGTTGCCTGCAGAATATTTTGCACTGAATTCTTCAATACGTTTTGCAAGATGAGCACCCTCCTCGTTTGGATTTGCGACAATAACCGTTGTGTCAATATCCGTGTCAACGAGTTGGTTTAAGTATTTCAAATCAAATTCGCAGTCAAAAATAACAATATCATATCTGTCAATAAGCTTTAAAACAGCATCATTAATCTGACCGGTAATCGGGCAGCGGCAGTCCTTTGAACCTACAAACCACGATACAATCAAATCAACATTTTCTGCAATGGAAACGACAATATCTTCCATTGCCCATTCCACAAATTCCTGCTTGGACATTCCTTCAGGAATCCCCGTTTTATACTCGTGTTTGCCGCTTCTTATACCGTAGATAGTATTTCTTACATCAAGCCCGAAAGTATGCCCGAGTTCTGAAGTTAAATCATTATCAAACAGCAGGATAGATTTTTCAGGAAACATTTCCTGAAAAATTCTCAAAAATGCTTTTGTAACCGTTGTTTTACCGCTTCCGCTTTTACCTGTAATAGCCAGTTTAACAGTCAATTTTATATTTCTCCTTTAAGCTGTCTGAAACGTTTTTTGTCAAGCGCATAGCTTTTTCTGCAAGTTCAACTGATAATGCTCCCGCACCGCAGGAAGGCGTTATTATTGAATTATCTATAATAAGTTTCTCATCAATACCTTTTTTAGTCAAATAGTTAACTGCATTTTGGAATTTATCAAGAATTAAATTAATATCAGCTTTTTCAAGGGCCGCCTTATCCAGTGTAGGCACTACGCCCCAGGCAATTTTACCATTATTAGCTAGAAATTCGGCTATAGATTTATGAAAAACGCTCAAATTCTGTGCAAAACTGTATGCGTCAAGATTAATAATATCAACACCTGCTTTAACAGGGACAGTCCAATCGCATTTACCACAGCAGTGAATAGCAGACATTGCTCCCGCGGACTTTAGAACAGAAGTAATCTCCGCCAGCATATCAATGATTTCCTGCTGGGAAATTGTCAGATAAGCAGATGTTCCGAGCTGTGATATTGAAGGTTCATCTATAAAAATAATCGGAGTTGTCTCAGGACAGGTATTTTTTATTTGTTTAATCTGCCATAATGCCTTGATAGTAAGTGTTTTTAAAACTACCTCACGTAAAGCTTCATCGTAATACACGCATCTGCCGTTTTTATCAACAAGAGTTGTTGCCAGTGTAAACGGCCCTACGATTTGACCTTTAGCAAATAAAGGTTTTGTATCCTTAACTATTTTAAGAAATTCCTGAAAAGAAGAAGAATTTTTGTTGCTGATTGCATATTTTTCAATTACGGGAGAATTAAAATCATTTATGATTTCTTCATATTCAAGAAAAAATTGTTCAAAATCAGTGCAGAAATCGTCATATTCCGCGTCCATAAAAGACTTTGCATTTTGTTCATCCGCAAAAAAAGCCGGCATATTTTCCAGAAACTGATAAATCATGTCCTCATTTTTACTGACTTTAGCAAGTTGAGGCCAAAACGGAATATGAGGAAAACATTCACGAACAAGCGACATTGCATCTTGCACACAAAAATGAGGCAGAGAGCCTATAGCCATACATTCAAGTTTTAACTTAGATTCCTGCCTCATATTAATGTTTAAAATATCCTTTATACTCTGCTTATGCTTCTTCTGATGATTCAGTTGTTTCAGGTTCTTCAATAGATTCTTTAACAACTTCTGATGCGGTAACAACTACAGCCAATTCGCATTTAACTTTAGAAGTTAATTTGATAAGCATAGTGTATTCACCGATTTTGTTAATCGGAGCATTAAGAGTAATTGTTTTTCTGTCAACTTCAATACCTGCTTTAGCAAGAAGTTCTTCAGCCAATTTTTTGGTAGTGATAGTACCGAACAACTTGCCTGATTCACCTGCTTTTGCAGACAATTCAAGTTTGCCGATTTTTTCAATTTGTTCAGCTTTAGCAAGAGCTTCTGCGTGTAATTTTTCTTGTTTTGCTTTAATTCTTGCGAGATTTTGTTCTCTGTTTTGAAGAGCACCTTCAGTAGCGATTTCTGCAAAAGCTTGCGGAAGAAGGAAATTTCTTGCATATCCGTCTTTAACATTAATGATGTCGCCTGCTTCGCCGAGGTTTTGAACATCTTTTTTCAATATAACTTGCATAAATAATTCTCCTTTTTCTATTTATATTTCTGCATGTAGCTTTAATTTACAACAAACAGAAAGAATTGTCGATAGTTTTTTAAAAAAGATTACGAAGAGATTAACAGTTTTCACACTGCAATTTCCAAACCGGATTTTTCCACTGTCTGAATATCTTCTTCAGGGTTCTTGCCTACAGTTGTGAGGTAATTTCCTATCAGAATACCTTCAACACAAGTTTTCAGAGCTTTTTCCTGATTTTCAGCGGACAATCTCATTCTACCGCCGCAAAATCTTACAACTGAATCCGGATTTGCGATTTTGAATACAGCAATAGTTCTGAGAATATTTTCTTCATCGATTTTATCGTGATAATTTTCAAACGGAGTTTGCGGAATCGGCATCAAAATATTTATCGGAATGCTGTCAGGATGAATTTCAGCAAGTTCCATAGCCATTTCAACCCGCTGCTCGACGGTTTCCCCCATACCGAGTATTACACCGCAGCAAAGTTCCATCCCGTATTTTTTTACAAGTCTGCAGGTATTTAATCTGTCCTGCCAGCTGTGTGTTGTACAAACTTCAGGATAATATGATTCCGATGTATTTATATTGTGGTGAAATCTTTTTAGACCTGCATCTGCCAGTGCTTTTGCCTGTTCTTCGTTTAAAATTCCGATTGATGCACAGCTTTTTATACCGTCAATTTTATTCAATTCTTTAATCATTGAAAGGACTTTATCAAAATCTTCTTCGTCAGGAGTTTTACCGGACGTTACTATGGCAAAACGATTTGCACGATTGGATTTTGACTCCAGAGCTGCCTGTTTGATTACATCAAGCTCTACAAGCGGATAGGATTCAATTTCCGTACGATAATGTGAACTTTGAGCGCAATACTTGCAATTTTGGGAACATTTACCGTTTCTGGCATTAACAATTGAACAAAATTCTATCTTGTTTGAATGGTATTCTGCAGCTTTGGCAAGCAGGGCATCCAAATCCATATTATATAAATCAAGCAATTCTTCTTTTGTTAAATTCATTTTTATAATCCTTAATGCTATACGAATTTAACACAAACAAGTCTTATTTTCAAATTTACAACCAGCAGGCACTGAGATGATTTTTACCTTTATCAAAAAGCGGAGGAATTTCTGTCGTACATTTTTCCATACAAAAATCGCATCTCGGGTGAAAACGACAACCTGAAATATCCTGATAAATAGAAGGCGGCTGACCTTGAATTGTTTCAAGTTTTTGTGTACGCGCGGACGGAATTGCGTTCAATAATGCGCGGGAATACGGGTGTTTAGGATTTGCAAAAAATTCTTCTGACGGAGCGCTTTCCGCAATTCGGCCCGCATACATAACCGATACATAATCGGCATTTTCCGCAACCAGAGCCAAGTCGTGAGTTATCAAAAGTATTGCTGCGGATGTTCTGTTTTTAATTTCCGATAGCAGTTTCATAATTTGAGCCTGAATGGTCACATCCAGAGCTGTAGTAGGTTCATCAGCTATAAGAATCTCCGCGTTGCAGGCAAGAGCCATTGCGATAATTGCACGCTGTTTCATCCCGCCGGAAAATTCATGCGGGTATGAGTTAAACCTCTCTTCCGCACTCGGTATTTGTACAATTTTCAAGGCTTCTACAGCTTTTTTATAAGCCGCATCACCGCTAAGCCCCTGATGTTTTTTGATAACTTCCAAAAGCTGGTTGCCTACAGTATACAAAGGATTTAGAGATGTCATCGGATCCTGCGGAATAAGTGCAATTTTTGCACCGCGGAGGCTTGACATTTGCCTGTTATCAAATTTTAAAATATCTTCACCCTTAAAAAGAATCTCTCCTGAGGTTATAACCGCATTTTTAGGCAAAAGACGAAGCGCGCTCATTGCACTAATAGTTTTACCGCAGCCAGATTCCCCGACAAGAGCGTGTATCTCGCCTTTGTTCAAAGAAAATGACACATCCCACAAGGCCTGTCTGAAACCGCATTCCGTATTAAAACCCAGATTTAAATTTTTTATTTCCAATATACTCATTTGAGATAATTATACACTATAATCAACAGATTCTAAACTAACCCGCTTAACTATTTACGAATATTAAGAATTGTAAATTAAGTAAAATGATTGATTTATAAGGCTTTCAGGCAAAATACCCCTAAAAAAGTATCGTATTCATGCAATTTTAGAATCCAAAAATTTTTTATAAAAGCATAGGGGAAAATGAAAGTAAATAATTTTCTTTTCACGAGGAAAATTGAAAGGGGAAAAAATGTCACTACAAGAATTACGATTTCAAATGGCTTTGAACGGTGGAAACACAAACGGAGTTATTCAAAAAAAACTAACACCGGAAGAACTTGCAGCAAAGAAAAAAGCGCAAGAAGAACTCATGGAAAAACTAAAACTGGCATCAGACACCTTGAGCAAAACAGACAATCTTCAACTGAACGGTAAAAAGAATAAACAAAACCGTGAAATAAGATTGAATGCTTTAACAGATTATTTCAAAAACGGCGGTTTTGGCTTGTCTGAAAAAGAAGCAAAAGAATTTGCAGAATTTGCTCTAAAAGATGAACAGGCGGAAGAACGTGTTGAACATACCCGCTTGTATTTTGATAAAGACAAATATAAGGCAAACAAAGACGCAGATAAATCTAAAGGTTTTGAAGCTGAATACATAAAAAAGAAAACAGTAAGAAAAGCAATCCTTGCAAGACCGGAATTGTTCTTTGAACAAAACCAAGATGGTTCATTCAAACTTGATGAAAAAGGTCAAATGATATTCTCTCAAGCAAAATATAATAATACATTGCTTGAACATACAGGTGACTATAGAATGGAACTCAGCGAAAGAGCAAACCTTGCATCTGAAATGGATTTCAAAAAACGTCACGCTAAAAAGATGGCAAAATACGGCAACTTTGATTATGAAAAAGACAGAACATGGTTATACAGAGCCGCAGGAATTCTCGCAGGCACAGGTTTAGGAGTTCTAACCGGCGGACTGCTTGGTAACTTTACACATACGAATGTAGATATCAATGCGTTGACACAGGCAATAGATTCAGAAACTTCAGAATTACTCGGCGAAAAATTAAAAGATATTCATATTTCAAAATCAAATCTTAAACGTTATGCAGCAGTCGGCGGCTTAAGCAGTTTACTACCATCTATAGCATTGTCAATGTTCATTAAAGACAGAGGCAAATCAAGCATAATGCAAACAACTGCAGAAAACATTGTACACAACGGTGTAGCTTCAGTTAAAGGTGAAGATAACAAGAAAATGGTTTCTGGTATCTTAGAACTGATGGATGCTGCAGGTTTGAAAGATGAACAAAAAATAAGATTAATTGAAATTACACAAGGTATAGCATCAGGAAAACATACAACAGAACGTGAACTTGCTGTACTCGGTAAGGAAATGAAAGCAATACTTACACTTCCTCCTGAAAAAGATAAGAAAGATGTTAAACCGGAACCGGATTCGACAAAACCTGATCCAACAAAACCTGATCCAACAAAACCTGATCCAACAAAACCTGATCCAACAAAACCGGCTCCGACAAAACCGGACCCTGTACAAACAGAACCAGCAATAGTTTATGGAAAACGAATTCAACCAAGAACAGAAACCACAACAAAAACCGAAGATATATTCCAATATCACCACACAGCAGGTGAATACTGGGCAGGTATAGCAAAAGAAATGTACGGAGTTGATGATGCAACTGCATACAAACTTGGTAAAGAATTGAAAAAACGTCACGGTTTTGCACCATTATCAGCAGATATGCCGAAGATTGTCAACATACCAAAAGAACTTCTCGGTCATACAAGAAAATATGATAATGAAGACGAAGTAAAACGTATCAGAAGTACAGAACCAAGCGACGGCAGACAAAGAGCAACAAGTTCTTTCAAACCAAAAACACAAACAGTAGAAACACAAGTATATGACGGTTATGTTTCTAAACAAGAAGGAAATAGCCAACCTGAAGAAAAACAAGTAAAAACAGGTATGAAAGAACAAGAAGCTAAAAAATGGTATGAAAATCTTATACCGGATGCAATCAAAAAATTCTTTGAGTAATTTAATCCCCAAATATAAAACCAAAAAGGCTCTCGAGAAATCGAGGGTCTTTTTGTTATACAATTCTAACTCCGTACGGAATACTTTTGAGATTATTTTTGACCCAAAAACCGTCTGCAGGTAAAAATTCCCCGTCAATTAAAAAGTATGTAGAGCCTGAACCTGACATAACAGAGGCCGGATATTTATTTTTAATAGTTTGAAGTTCCTTATAATCATCAATTACAGCCCATTCAAGGTCATTCAGAAAATCTTCCCGGGATTGAATAAGCCCCCCGCCTTGTTGTTCATTCAAGAGTAGAGGATTATTGTCTTTACCCTCACCTTGAGGGTTGGTCGAAATATCTAATTTCGGAGAGTGGTTAAATATTACCTGCTCCAGATATTCTAGAACTCCGTCTATATTTTCAAATATATCATTATTCCAGAGTCTTACTACTGTAAATCCCTGTGATTGCAAAAATTCATCACGTTTATTATCGTGTTTAATATTGTTAATTTCGTTATGCTGACCGCCGTCGAGTTCTATAATAAGTTTTTTTTCAAAGCAGACAAAGTCTGCAATATAGATTCCTATAGGCTGCTGGCGTCTGAATTTTAGATTATGGAACTGTTTTTTCTGCAAGTGAAGCCACAATGTATTCTCTGCGTCCGTCATCGCCTGACGTAACTGTTTAGCATAAATTTGAATGGCTTTTGGGTAGGCATGAGTATATATAAGCCCCCCACCTAACCTCCCCCTCAAGGGGGGAGGAATATTGACTTTACCCTCCCCTTGAGGGAGGGTCGAAATCTCTGATTTCGGGGAGGGGCCTATTTTTTTCTCAGCAAATTTTGTATAAGCTTCTTTGGCGCTTATGCCCAGATTTTCAGGTTTAATCAGAGATACTGAAAATTCTTCAAACGGCAATTGTTCCAGAATTTCACCTCTGCCGGAAGTTTTTTGTCTTCCGCCTTCAAGGCATAAATTCAAATCAGATCCGAGTGCAGCACACAATCCGTGCAATTCTTTACGGCTTAACGGACGGGCAAAAACTTCATTTAATCCGAACAATGTTCCTGCAGCATCGGTACTGCCGCCTGCAAGCCCTGCCGCAACAGGAATATTTTTTTCTATAAAAATTTCAATATCCGCACAAAAGCCGGCTTGCTCCAAAAATAAAACTGCGGCTTTATAGACAAGATTTTTTTCGTTATACGGAATCTCCTCGCTTGTACCGGAAAGTTTAATTTCAGTCCTGTCAGATTTTTTAGCTGAAATAGTCAGGTAATCGTAAAGGCTGATTGTTTGCATTATGCTGTCTATATTATGAAATCCGTCCTCGCGTTTATTCAAAATTTTCAGATTCAAATTAATTTTTGCAGGACACTGTACCTTAATTGTTTCCACGTTTTAATTCCTCTGAAAGTTTTGCAAGAGTCTCTATGGAAAGCTTTTCAGCACGGGTATTTTCATCCAAACCCAGATTTGACATGGCATTTTGAATATTGTCTTTTGTAAACCCTCCGCTCAAAAGACAATTTTTAATATTTTTTCTACGCTGAGAAAATGCAGCCTTAACTGTTTTTCTAAAATGGGTATAGTCGCTCAATTCAACACGCGGTTTGTCTTTTATGACAAGTTTGACAAGAGCCGAATTAACTTTCGGGGCAGGATAAAAAGAACGCCGCCCGACAAGTCTGAAAATTTCCACATCCGCCCAGAACTGCGAAAGTATTGTTAAAAGCCCGTATTGTTTTGAAGGTGAATTCTCATCTGCCGCCATACGCCTTGCAACTTCTTCCTGAACCATAAGAATAATCTCTGTTATTTTATTGCGGTTTTTGTTGTCCAAATCATCTACTTCCCCGAGCAGATGTGCAATAATCGGGCTTGTAATGTAGTAAGGAATGTTTGCAACTACCTTAACTTTCCCCTCACAGAGCGATGAAATATCCGTTTTTAAAATATCATTATGAATAATTGTCAGATTCGGCGCATTAAGTTTTTCAAGTTCTTTCACAGCCTCTTCATCCAATTCTATTGCAATAACCTGCTTTGCATATTTAACAAGCTGTTCCGTGACAAAACCGACTCCGGGGCCGATTTCTATAACGGTTTCATCCGGTTTGATAGCAGCCTCATCTATAATTGCATCTATAGCGTTGCTGTCTATAAGAAAATTCTGTCCTAAACGTTTCTTTGTTCTAAAATATTTTGCTCGTTCGAAGTAGTTAACCATGGTACTTATAATAACACAGACAGGTAAATGTTTGAAAAAATATTTTCTGCTAGTTTATATGATGTTATAATTAATCCATAAGGGGGCATCGTGTATAATTTAGAAACCAGAGAAAAGCTAGAATTTAAAGACATCAGAAAAATATTTACGTCAGGATTTAAACCGGCAGATACACACAAAATAGGTATTGAATATGAAAGGCTGCCTGTTGCCTCATCAACTTTTGAAGCAGTACCATACGATGGCGAAAACGGAGTCTGTGCTCTTCTGCGAACAATTGCAAAAGAAGAAAACTGGGATTACATAACGGATGACTTCAGCATAATAGGACTGAAACATAATCATGACACAATAACTCTTGAACCGGGGTGTCAGTTTGAATTAAGTCTTGAACCCGAGTTCACCATTAAAAAACTGGAAGAAAAAATTAAAACGCTGAATAAAAAATTTGCGCCTGTACTTGAAAACGCAGGAATTAAACTTCTTGAATACGGAGTGTCACCTTTATCTACACACAAAAACATAAAACTTATTCCTAAAAAACGCTACCACATAATGGCAAAATACCTGTGGGGAATTTTATCTGACGTTATGATGAGAGAAACCGCAGGAATTCAGTGCTGCATAGATTTTGAGTCTGAAGAGGATGCTATGAAAAAATTTGAAACGGCATCAAAATTATCACCTTTTATGACTGCGATGTTTGCCAATTCACCGATACGCGGCGGAGTTTACACGGGCTATAAGACATTTCGGGCGCTCAGCTGGCTTAATACAGATAACGACAGATGCGGTTTTGCAGGAAATTTAAACCCTGATTTTTCAATTGACGATTATATAAATTGCGTTCTTGATTCCCCTATGATTTTTATTAACAGGGAAAATCTTCCGATACAATTAAACGGCAAACTCACATTCAGAGACTTTATGAAAAACGGGTTTGAAGGCTTTGAAGCAACACTGGATGATTTTGAACTCCACGCAAACCTCTATTTCCCTGAAGTTCGACTGAGAAATTTTATTGAAATAAGAAATCACGACTGCGTCGGAAAAGGGCTGCAATATTCATTGCTTGCAATATATAAAGGTATAATGTACGACAAATATGCGATTGCGGAATTTGACGAACTGATGAAAGATTTCAGAGCAAAAGATTTGTCAGAATTGCGGTATAATGTACCGAAAAGCGGAATGCAGGCAAAAATAGGCCGTTATTCTGTTACGGAAATTGCACCCAAAATTATCGAAATAGCCGAAAAAGCACTTATCGGCGGAGATTACAGAGAAGACAGCTACCTTGACCCTATTAAAGAATTTACGGAAAAAGGGATTTGTCCTGCTGATATTATTATTAGAAACTGGCATTCGCTCTGGAATAAAGATTTGAACAGGTTAGTAAAATATCTTTCAGAATAAAAAAATCCCCGCACAAAATATGCGGGGATTTTTTATAAAATTCTCAGCTGAATAATTAGCTTTCAATAAGCAGACTGGCACCGATAACACCAGCAGTATTACCGAGTTGAGCCGGAACAACTTCCACAGTTTCGCCTGCAATTTTCATAGCGCGTTTTTTCAGTGTATCTTTAAGAGGGTCAAGCAAAATATCGCCTGCGTCGGCAACACCGCCGCCAATAATGATTTTTTCAGGGTTAAGCAGGTTAACAACACTTGCCATACCGATACCGATGTACTCGCCTATTCTTGAGAAAATTCTTCTCGCAACAGGGTCTCCGGCTTTTGCAGCCTCTGCAACGATAAACGGTGTTATATCTCCGCCGTTTGCCATTTCTCTGTATTTTGTTGATTTTCCGCCAAGTATGTATTCTTCAGCCATTGCAACAATCGCAGGACCTGAGGCAAAAGCTTCCATACATCCGGTGTCTCCGCATCCGCAAATAGGGCCGTCATGAATTTGAAGTTTAATGTGACCGATTTCGCCTGCAGCATTAGATGCACCTCTGACTAATTTACCGTTTACAATAAGCCCTGAACCGATACCTGTTCCGACTGTAATACAAATCAGGTTTTCGCATCCTTTTCCTGCTCCGTATTTTAATTCACCAAGAGCAGCGCATCTTACGTCGTTATCAACACGTGTCGGAATATGAAATTCATCTTCAATCATTTTTGCAATAGGAACATCAACCCAGCCCGGAATATTCGGGGCCAATCTGACAACACCGGACTTGTAATCGACCTGTCCCGGAAATCCGAAACCGATACCTTCAATTTCTTTTGCTTCAAGTTTTGTTTCTTTAAGCAAATCGTATATTGCCTGTTTAATATTGTTTACGGTATATTCATACCCCATTTCCGCACGGGTCGGAACTGAATTTGAGTAGATAATTTTACCGCTGTCATTCACAAGTGCTATCTTTACATTTGTACCGCCTACATCAATTCCTATTCTGTTTTTTTTCATCTTCTTATATCCCCTTCTGTCAAAATTTAAACTATGTTTTTATATTATGACAAAAAAAGCAGATTTAAAAGAACAAACCGCCGCTTTATGATGTAAAAAATTGTAACGCTATATATATTAATAAAAAAAATAACGCCCTCCACTTTAATGGAAGGCGTTATTATGAATATCAATTCATTTCAAACTATGAAAAATATCTTTTCAAAAGTCCGTCAAAACCTTTACCGTGACGGGCTTCATCCTTAGCCATTTCATGAACTGTATCGTGAATAGCATCGTAGCCTAACTGTTTAGCGCGGGCAGCGATAGCAAGTTTGCCTTCGCAAGCACCGTGTTCAGCTTCAGCACGGAGTTCAAGGTTTTTCTTTGTAGAATCTGTAACAACTTCACCGAGAAGTTCAGCGAATTTTGCAGCGTGTTCAGCTTCTTCAAATGCATATCTCTTGTAAGCTTCTGCAATTTCAGGATAGCCTTCTCTTTCAGCAACTCTTGACATAGCAAGGTACATACCTACTTCTGTACATTCGCCGCTGAAGTGTGCTCTCAATCCTTCCATGATTTCAGCATCTTCAACTTTGCCGTCGCCTACTTTATGTTCACAAGCGTAAACTTTTGCTCCGCCGCCTACTTCTTTAAATGTTGTTGCTCCGCATAAAGGACATTTATCAGGAGCTTTATCTGCTTCTGTTGACCAGCCGCATACTGTGCATACATATTTTGCCATTCTTAACCACCTTTCTTTTCAAGTACAAATTTATTATACAATTATATTTTAAATTTGTAAAGTAGGAATTATTCTCATTTTTTAAAATTCTTTACATAAGGCGTTTGATTTTTATGATAAAATTTAACGGTAAAAGAGGGAGAAATTATGAAAGCAGTAGTATTTAATAATGAATTAAAACTGGTAAAAGATTACGAAAAACCTGTGCCTAAAAAAGGTGAAGCACTTGTAAGGGTGACACTGGCAGGAATTTGCAATACTGATTATGAAATTACAAAGGGCTATATGGGCTACAACGGGATTCTAGGACACGAAGCCATTGGTATTGTTGAAGATGTGAATGGTGATGATAAATCGCTTGTCGGTAAAAGAGTAGTGCCTGAAATCAGTTACGGATGCAAAGAGCCTGATTGTGAATGGTGTGCACAAAAACTATACAGACACTGCCCGAATCGTCATACTCTCGGTATCTGGCACAAAGACGGTGTTTTTTGTGAATATTTCACCATGCCTGTTGAAGTCTTGTTTGAAGTTCCTGAAAATGTCGAAGATGAACAGGCTGTATTTGTAGAACCGCTTGCCGCTGCAATAGAAATTACGGAACAACTGCATATAAAACCTATGGATAAAGTTGTTGTACTGGGTGATGGAAAACTCGGACTTATAACAGCTCTTGCACTGAAAGCACTGAACGTGAATGTTACTTTAGTCGGCAAACATCAAAATAAACTTGATATTGCAAAAGCTCAGGGTGTACCGACAAAACTTCTGAATGATTTTGAAATAAAAAAAGAATACGATGTTGTAGTTGAGGCAACGGGTTCTGTTTCAGGTTTTGAGACCGCAATTGCACTCACTAAACCTCGCGGAGTACTTGTTTTGAAAAGCACGGTTGCAGCATCAAAAGAATTTAATCTTGCACCAATCGTAATTGATGAGATTACGGTACTTGGCTCTCGCTGCGGACAATTTCCGCCTGCATTGAGACTTCTTCAGTCAGGCAAAATCGATCTCAAACCGCTGATTTCCGCAACATATCCAATTGATGACGCAATTGAAGCTTTTGAAAAAAATAAAGAACGAGATGTCTTAAAAGTACTTATTAAATTTTAATATTTGACTAAAACATAACAATTCCATTCTATAAAAAACGTTTTATATAATAACGGGGAAAATAGAATGGGATTTTTTACTGTTTTAAAAAAAATAATAAGCACAACTTCACACAATAATCATATTCGAAAAGTATCTCAAAAAGCTCTCGCACGATATAAAAATAAAGCTTTCGGAGAGATAAATTCTGATGGACTTTTTAGCTTCGCTAAAAAACATCCTTTAAAAAACAAAAATAACGAGATATTGGAAGATGGTCTTGCATTATGCAGAATGGATAATAATATTCCACAAAAAGACATGCTAAGAACAACAAGAGATTTAATCACAGGTGAATTTAATTCGAAAGGAGTAAGAAATAGCTTACATTTTTCATTGAATCACCCAGTAATTGGTCATGAAAGCGCCGACTGGTCAAAACATAAATATTTTTATATTATGCCATTTAACAAAGTTCCAAATATTGTAGGCGGCTCTCCAGTAGATATTTTCACAAAAGGAAGTGTTAGAATTCCAAAAGGCACCGTAATCGTACGACAAAATATGAATATACCTGAAGGAAAATATAAAATAACAAGAGCACAAGCCATTGAAGAATTTAAAGATTTAAAAGGAGTTAAAGTAATTGAAACAAATAAACCTGCACATAATGTAGGGGAACAGATACTTAAAAAACTCGGATATGAACCTCAGATTGGCGGTCTAAGTTATGGCTGGAATGATATAGTAGAGCCTGAATTTTTAAATTTCCTAAAACAAAAGGGATTATTTTCTGCAGTACACGCGTTTACGCCTAATGCCAGAATTGAACAATTACTTGAGTTAATATTTAATAGAGGACATTTTAATAGAGAGTGGACTGTAACAAATAATGGACAAAAAATATTCGACTTCAAAGATGAATATATAAAAGTCTTAAAATATTTGGAAGAATTTTCTCAAAAAAATAATTATCCGATTGATTTTAATACAAAAAAAATTATGGCTATAATACAAGAAGCCAAGACCCCAAAAGAAGCTGCAAAAAGAATTAATCAAGAATTAAAATTATGCACACAAGTCCCTCAATTTATAGATGTAGATGACATGAGTTTTATTGGACAATCCAAATTATTAATAGGTTCCGCAAATCCAATAAGCAAAAAATATAACCAACAAATGGCTGACGCAATAAATGGAAAATGCGAAAAAATGAGTCTTGCAGATTTCATAATAAAAAATAATTACTATAATACCCCATTAACCGAATTTTAAAAAATTAAATTTCATTTAAAAAAGAGGTTGTATTTTCTAAAATAAATTCCATATTATTACAAAATTCATTTATATTTTCTGACTCCCTATATCTTTCTTTAATCCGATTTGATTTAACATAAAAGGCCGTCAATATTTTTTCTAAATCGTTCTGATTATAATTATCAAAATTACTAATTATATTTCTAACATCGAAATCAAGATTTTGGGTTACATTAATATTTTTACGTACTTCATAATAACTTTTATTAGCATTTTTTCTGATAAAATTTTCTACGAAAATACGGTTTACTTTGCAATAATTTTTAATATCTTTATCATCATTTTTATTTGAAAACTCTTCTATTTTTTGTAAAGTTTTCAGAGTTTTATGTTGCATTTTTTCAATATATTTATCGAAATCTCCATACATTTCTTCATCACCTGAAAGAAGTTTACCTGCATTTTTTCGATGAATATACAAATGATAATTAAGGGTGATATATCGCAATTCTATAAGATTTTTTTCAATTTCAACAATCTCATCAGAAGGTTCCTCAAAAAGTTTCGCAAGTGTTTTTTCATATTCAATCGCTTTAGGAGAAATTTTTGCAGAACCATTGCCTAAAAACTCTGACATTTTAAAATGATACTTGGACAAACTTTTTAAATAATCTTTTACTAATTTATTACCTTGATTTTCATTAAGCCCCAAAAGAATTCCACCAAGACTGCGATTTTCAAAAGAATTTATATTAGATTTTTGTGGAAAATACAAATTTCTACTAATATGATGTGCATCATTTAAACTTTCAAAATTGTATTTTCTAGGAGCTTTATTTTCTACAAATTCAAAATCAATAAACCCGACATTATTACCATCAACAAAAATATTATTAGGATTTAAATCATAGAACATCAATCCATATCTATCGTATTTAAAAAGTTCATCTGTAATATTATTAAGCTGTGATTTGTTTAGCGTTTTTAACTTTGAAAGCGGCTCGCCTTTAATTAAAGAACTTACTAAATACTCTCTCTTGTCTGTTTCAAAATAATCAATAAGCTGCTGAGTTCTTTTACAATCATTCGGAATTTGACGCAAGATTTCAGCCTCTTTTTTTAAATTACCACCACCATAGTTTGTCACAGCATCATCTGATAGAACTTTTATAACAAATGGTGTTTGATTAGGAAAATTAATTTTATATGCAGTGCCGCAAGTTCCTTTACCTAATAGTTTTATATTGTGATTGTCTACTGCATAATCATCTATTAAATTTTCTATTTTTTGTTTATCGCCAACCTTTAAACTATTTGAAAGTAATACACCATAAAATACCGGTACATAATCAGAATTTATCTTGGCATCAGTACTTTTTACATTCGCAGACGAAATAGAAGAATTTTTATATGAAATAGTATGTAAATTTAAAGGTGAAATTCGCATATCAAATTAAAATCAAAACAAAAATTATTTTGCCTGTATCCAAAAATTTATTTTGATTCAAATTTTTCTTTTAATTCCTGAACCTCGTATTTTAAACGATTAAGTTCACATTTTACAGGGTCTGGAATTCTGTTATGCATCAAAACACCATTTTTATCAACAATTTTACGGTGGACAACCCTTCCCGGAACTCCGACAACCGTAGAATGTTCAGGTACATCATCCACTACAACCGAACCCGCACCTATTCGTACATAATCTCCGATAGTAATATTACCGAGAACTTTTGCCCCTGCCCCGACAATAACGTTATTTCCTAAAGTAGGGTGGCGCTTGCCGTGTTCTTTCCCTGTGCCGCCGAGAGTAACCTGCTGATAAATCAACACATCGTCACCAATAATTGTAGTAGCACCGATTACCACCCCTTCGCCGTGGTCAATAAAAAATCTTCTGCCAATACGCGCCGCAGGGTGAATTTCTATCCCCGTTATAATTCTTGTAATATAAGATATTATGCGGGGAATAAGCGGTATATGCCACTTGTACAGACGATGAGCAAAGCGGTATGCAATAAGAGCATGAAGTCCCGGATAACACAGAATTACTTCAAGTATATTGTTAGCAGCAGGGTCTTTGTCATAAATAACCTTTATGTCCTCTTTAACTTTTGTAATTCCGCGTTTTAAGATTTTAAACATTTATCAATGCCTTATTTAATTAGTTTGGCAAATTTACGTTTACCTGCCTGCAATACTACACTGTCGGTAAAGTTAAGTGTATAAGCCATATCGGCAATTTTTTCGCCGTCAATTTTTACACCTCCGCCCTGAATTAAGCGTTTTGCTTCACCTTTACTTGCAACAAAACCGAGTTCGACAAGCAAATCAAGAATCCCCTTGCCCTGCTCAACCTTAACTTCAGGAATATCGTCAGGGATACCTTTGTTTGAAACAACATTGATAAAATCAGCCTGAGCCATATCAGCCCCGTCTTTGCCGTGATATTCTTCCGTAATTGTATATGCAAGTTTAAGCTTGATATCACGAGGGTTTACAGATGCATCTTTAAGTTTTTCTTCAATGTCCTTCAATTCAGCATCTGAAACATCCGTAAGCAAAGTAAAGTATTTCACAATCAAAGTATCAGGAATACTCATTAATTTGCCGAACATATCTTTTGCGCTGTCAGTAAGTGAAATACAGTGTTCAGGATAAGTTTTGGACATCTTAACAAGTCCGTCTGTACCTTCGATTAACGGCAGCAACATAACCATCTGCGGGTATTTTTTACCGTAAGCCGCCTGAATATCACGTCCCAGAAGAGTGTTAAATCTCTGGTCAGTTCCGCCGAGTTCGATATCTGCATCAATCACGTGAGAATCATATGCCTGCATCAGCGGGTAGAAAAATTCGTGAATAGAAATCGGACGACCTTCCGCATAACGTTTGGCAAAATCGTCACGTGTCATCATCTGCGCAACAGTAATTTGAGCAGCAAGTTTCAAAAGTTCGGTAAATCCCATTTTATGAAGCCAATCGGCATTATTTACGACTTCAGCGTTATCAACGTCAACAACTTTTGACATTTGCTCAAAATAAGATTTTGCGTTTTCTTCAACCTGTTCTTTAGTCAAAGACGGTCTGGTTTCGGATTTTCCGGAAGGGTCACCTATCATAGCCGTTGCACCGCCGACAATAAGAACTACTTTATGTCCGAGCTTTTGAAACTCTCTGAGTTTTCTCATAACAACAGTGTGTCCCAGATGTAAATCCGGTCTTGTAGGATCCATTCCAAGTTTTACTCTGAGCGGAGTATTTGTATCATGGGCGTGTTGTAATTTCACTGCCAACTCTTCAATTCCACCCGGCAGAACTTCTGCGCCGCGGGATAATTTTACTGCCTGATCTATAAATTCTTGTCTTATATCTACCATTTCTATTCTCTCCTGTTATAGTTTTAATTATATATCAAAAACAGAAAAAAAAGACCGGCGAATGTGCCGGTCAGAAAAATTATTGCAATTGTGCAAGCTGCTCACGGAGTTCAAACACCTTGAAATTATAATATTCAAGCCATGTCTGACCTTCTTGAGCATCTTTAAGCTCAGGCTCGCATACTGCTCTTATTCGTTTTTGGTCAAGCAAAAACAATTCTTCCTGAATTTTGGCTATCTTATCTTCTTTACTGATTTTGCCGAAATCAGGATTTAATGTTCCGTCAGTTTCGATTGTACCTTCCGTACAAATGTAATAATCCGGCTCGTTTATTTCTAATTCACCGTTTACAATATAAAGCATTTTACCGGTTTCATTAGCCTGAGCAGCCATATCAGCATACATTTCATCAGTATATGTCATAATTTTTCCTTTCCGTTAATTTAGTTAGTATAACCGCAAGCATACCATAGTACTCTTTTGAATGAAGAGCGCACTTTTATCTTCATATTAGCTGCGGCCTGAGCCTGATAACAGCCAACATCAAATTTTGTGTAATAAGTAGTGTTCTGGTCAACATTCAACATTGAACTGTAGCAAAAAGAATAGTTGGTATTTTTAAAAGCTTTCGGGAATGTAATAGTAACATCAGTATCTTTTGTGTTCGTAGCCTGAGCAATACCGCCCTGCTCAACCCATTTATCCGAATACAAACGATACCAGGTAGAACCTGAAAGATACGACGTAACAATAACAGCAGGACGCGTAGAAGCAACATTGCTTGTTGCTGTTCCAAACCACGTAATGCCTTTTGCTGATGCAGATGCCAGCGTTGTGACATTTGAAAGATTTTTGTCAGCTTTATTAGTAAGCGATGTATTTATTGCGGATAATTCTTCTTCAGTATCTGAAGAAGCAGCCTCTAACGAAGATTCAATTTCATTAATTTTCTGGGTAAAGGTCGTATTATTTGTTTGAATTGCGTCAGCTATAGAAACAAAATTTGCGTTAACTTCCTGAGCCTTAGCTTTTGTACCGGGGACAAAAGTATAAGGTACGATAGGATTTGTACTCATATATTTGCCTGAAATTCCTTTCCGGCAATTCTTTGTTGCTGTGTGTGATATACAATTTTAACACGTGCCGCAAAAATCCGTCAAGGCGTTTTTTGTATATAAAATCTCTTCACAGTTCGAAAATTTTATGCTATTATTGTGTTGAAGGAGCTTAATATGCCGTTTGAATTTGAACCGCTTGAAATAGAAGACGTCATTCTGGTTAAACCCGTTGTTTTTGGGGATAATCGGGGATTTTTTCTTGAAAGCTACAAAAAATCTGATTTTATAAAAAACGGTATTAATGTGGAATTCAATCAGGACAATCATTCCAAATCAGGCGCAAAAGTTTTGAGAGGACTGCATTATCAGGCAGAACCGCATCTTCAGGCAAAACTCGTCCGCTGTGTACGGGGCAGAATTTATGATGTCGCGGTAGATTTGCGCAAAAATTCGCCTACATTTAAAAAGTGGGTCAGAGTAGAATTGTCAGAAGATAATAAATATATGCTTTATATTCCGGAAGGTTTTGCTCACGGATTTGTTGTACTTTCCGATGAGGCTGAACTAATCTATAAAGCGTCAGGAGAATATTCACCGGAACACGATCGCGGCGTATTATGGAATGACAGAGAAATTAATGTTGACTGGGGGATTAATTTTGACCCTGTTTTAAGCGAAAAAGACAAAAAACAGCCGACATTGAAAAATATTAATAAAGATGAGCTGATTTATTATAGAAATCAGCTGGATTTGACAAACGCTGGTATGAAACAGGAGGTTATATGAAATTACTTGTAACAGGCGGAGCCGGATTTATAGGAAGCTGCTTTGTACGATACATACTTAACAAATATCCGGAATACAAAATAGTTAACCTTGACGCACTTACTTATGCCGGAAATCTTGAAAATCTTGATGATGTTAAAGATAATCCTAACCATTTGTTTGTAAGAGGCAACATTTGTAATAACGAACTTGTTTCTATGCTTATGGCAGAAGATATTGATACCGTTATAAATTTTGCAGCAGAATCCCACGTTGACCGTTCCATTACAGGTCCTGAAATTTTTGTTGAAACAAATATCCGCGGCACGTTGAATTTATTACAATGTGCAAAACACTTTAATGTTCAAAGATTTTTACAGGTATCAACGGATGAAGTCTATGGCACACTAGGGAAAACCGGTTATTTTACCGAAGAAACTCCTCTTGCGCCTAATTCGCCTTATTCTGCATCAAAAGCCAGCGCAGACTTGCTTGTCAGATCATATTACGAAACATACGGGATGCCTGTATTAATTACAAGATGTTCCAACAATTACGGCCCGTACCAGTATCCGGAAAAATTAATCCCGTATTTCATTTCCCAGCTTCTTCGAGGAGAAAAAGTTCCGGTATATGGTGACGGATTAAATGTACGTGACTGGCTTTATGTTTATGACCACTGCTCCGCAATAGATGCTGTACTTCATAACGGAAGAGTAGGTGAAGTCTACAATATCGGAGGCAATAACGAAAAGACTAACCTTGAAATTACACACTTAATCCTTGAAGCTATGGGAAAAGACGAAAGTTCTATCCAATATGTAAAAGACCGTCTCGGTCATGATAAACGCTATGCTATTTGCAGTGACAAAATTCAGTCAGAACTCGGCTGGCATCCTTCAGTCACATTTGAAGAGGGCATCAAGCGTACAATAGACTGGTATTTAAATAATCAACAATGGCTTGGTTCAATGGAAACGAAAAAAGAATACTTTGATTATTTCGCAAGTTAAGGAGTTTTGATGAAAGTTCTACTAACAGGAGCAAACGGCATGCTGGGGCAGGACTTAAGCCCTATACTTGAAGACATCGGCGCGTTTGTCATTGAAACTGATACGGAGAATATGGATATTACAAACGGAGACCTTGTAAAAGAAGTTATCTCCAAAACACATCCTGATTTTGTTATCCATTGTGCCGCATACACAAATGTTGACAAGGCAGAGGAAGAACCTGAAAAAGCCGAATTAATCAACGTTAAAGGGACTGAAAATCTTGCAAAAGTTTGCGGTGAACTTGATATTCCGCTCGTATACATCTCCACAGACTATGTGTTTGACGGAACAAAAACAAGCCCGTACACTCCTGAAGACACCCCGAATCCACAGACAGTTTACGGTAAAACCAAACTCGGCGGAGAAGAAGCCGTTAAAAAATATTGCAAAAAATATTATATTGCCAGAACAAGCTGGCTTTACGGACATTACGGCAAAAATTTCGTTGAAACAATGATTTCTCTAGCCTCAAAAGATGAAATCAAAGTGGTTGACGACCAGATAGGCTGCCCGACGTGGACTGTTGAACTTGCAAACGGGCTACTAAAACTTCTTTCTATGCCATACGGTACGTATCACGTTTGCGGAAGCGGTCAGACAAGCTGGTACGGATTTGCAAAAGAAATATTCTCGCAAATGAAATTATCAGTAAATCTGCACCCTTGTACGACGGAAGAATACCCGCGTCCGGCAAAACGTCCGAAATACAGCGTAATGGATAACGGCAAATTATGCAGAAACTGGGAAGCTGCTTTGCACGATTACATTGCATTAAGAAATTTTGAGGAGGCGGAAGTATAATGAAAGGTATAGTTCTGGCAGGCGGTGCAGGTTCAAGATTACATCCGAGTACAATCGCAGTCTCAAAACAGCTTCTGCCTATTTATGATAAACCGATGATATACCATCCTATATCAGTTCTTATGCTAGCCGGTATCCGTGAAATTCTTATAATCTCAACGCCGCAGGATTTGCCGAATTTTAAAAAACTTCTCGGAAGCGGCGAACAATTCGGGGTGAAATTTTCGTATAAAGAACAGCCAAGCCCTGACGGACTGGCACAGGCTTTTATTCTCGGAGAAAAATTTATAGGTTCGGACGATGTCGTTTTAATATTGGGTGACAATATTTTCTACGGTCCGGGTTTTTCAGGCACATTAAAAAAAGTCGTAAAGGCAACAGCAAAAGGCGGAGCAACTATCTTCGGATATCCGGTAAAAGATCCGCAAAGATTCGGGGTTGTTGAATTTGACCAAAACGGAAAAGCCGTTTCAATAGAAGAAAAACCGAAATCGCCTAAATCAAATTACGCGGTTACGGGCTTATATTTTTATGATAACAGAGTCGTTGAATACGCAAAATCGCTAAAACCTTCTGAACGCGGCGAACTTGAAATTACAGATTTAAATAATATTTATCTGAAAAACGGAGAATTAAGCGTTGAACTTCTCGGAAGAGGTTTTGCATGGCTTGATACGGGAACTCATCATTCACTGCTTCAGGCAAGCCAGTATGTCCATACCATTGAAGAAAACCAGGGGATTAAAATAGCCTGTCTGGAAGAAGTTGCATACAGAATGGGATTTGTATCAAAAGAAGTTCTTTCACAATACATATCGCAGTTTAAGAACAATGAATACTATAACTACATTGCACGCATGCTTGATAAGTAATCTTTAAATTTAATCTTCAACAACAGTAAACGGCATCACGTTTGATTTAATATTTTTCAGACGTTCCATTCTTGTCTTAACAAATTGTGCCTGATGAGAGTTAGGCTTTTTCAGCAGGAATTTTCTGTAATAACGCTGCGCGTCGGAACGCATGCCGAGTTTATCAAAGCAGACGCCAATGTTCATATATGCGCGGTAATAGTCAGGATTAATTTTCAATATTTGATGCAATAAAACAGACGCTTCTCTATAACGGCAAAGTTTGATTAACAGAGCAGCTTTGTGTTCGTAAGCCTTTATATATCTTGGAGAATTTTCAATAAGTTTTTGAAAAATCATTAAGGCTAAATCATACTCTTCGCAGGATTCATGAGCAATCCCGAGATGCAGAATTGCCTCAGGATTATCTGGATTAATCTGAACCGCACGGACAAAATTCTTGATAGCACCGCACGGAATACCTTCGGCAAGATGACACTGTCCCAGCTCAAAATATGCCTGATAAAAATCCTCTCGCAATTCTGTAGCCTTTTCAAGATACTTAACGGCCTTGGAATACATCTTCAAATTTTTATAACAAATACCAAGCCCCAGATAAGAATCAGCATTGTTTCTATCAATAAGCATAGCATTCAGATAATTAGAAACAGCCTCTTTGAAGGAGCAATTTTTTCTGAGAGCATCAGCAATCAGGCACAGCGATTTTGATTTATCCAACGGTTTATCGGCTGCGCAAGACAATGATTTCATGTTTATATTTTCAGTAACCAAAGCTTTACCTCTTCTATATAAATTCTACTTATTTTTCAATGCGGCCTGAACAATCCAAGGATGTATAACTTTGTCAATCATTGGATTTATTATTCTGCTTGTGCTATAAATATAGTATGGGAAGAAAGCTTATAATATCTTTGATTATACTGGGGAGTATGCTAAACACGGCGGGAGTCATGGCTGTAGAAACCATTCAACTTGAAAATGTAAAAGCCGAAAAAATTGAGTTGAAAAAACCGGAACTCCATCAAAAAGAATCATTACTGGTTAATGATAAAGCTATTGTTGAAGAATTAATACGACTTCAAAAAGAAAAAGATATTGAAGATATAGAAAATCTCTGGGACGGAACCGTCGCAAATAACAAAGTAATAGAATTTGCCCTGAAAAAGCTTGCAACACCGGAAAGTGCCAGAAGAATTCACTCGTCATTGATGGCAAAAACACTTTCTGCAGTAGCCGCAGGTGCATCATTTGTACCGTATATGGTTGGTTCTGACTATCTGGTACAATCTTCGGCATTTGCCGCTGGCAGATTAGCACAAAGTCTTATCAACAGAAAAAATATTCCGCAAGAAATTCCGCTTACGGATACAGAGATGATTGAACTTGCCGGATTAGTGGAAGAACTTCAGGATAAAATAATTAATGCCTATTACAATTATAAAAGCACGCTGTCACAGTTAAAAGAAACACGAGCAAAACTGCTTTTGTATAACAAGAATTATTCAAACGCAATAGCAAATGATGATCTTCTGGAAATTACAATATCCTCATCACTATACGACGATATGCAGATAGAAGAATTCTACTATATGCAGCAGGCAAAAAAATATCATCTTGAGTTACAACGTCTTGCAGGCAAAAAAGTTGTAGATAAACTGAACCTCTATCAATACAATTACAATGCTACATTAGTCGGAGAAAAGGCAAGGGTAAAATAATGAAAAGACTTACAAGTGCACTGATTTTATCAATATTCCTCATACAAACCGCTGTTTATGCAGTGGATTATGCGGATATAAACGCGCCCAAACCTCCGGCTTTCCGCGTAGGATTAACAGACACTCCTGAAAAAAGATATGTAAACGCAGTTGAAGATTTACAAAGTATCCCAAAAGCTCACGTTGAAAAAGAAAAAATAGACGAATCAAACAAAGAAAGTTATAACATTGAAGACATAACATATGCCGACTTAAGCATAAAAAAAATGTCAAAAGAAATTGCAACGGAAATTGAACTGCAACAAAATGATATGATGGAAGATTTGACCCTTTTATGGCAAGGAGCTGCATCTAAAAGCGACGTAATAAATTTTGCACTGTACAAACTTGCCAATCCTGACGAAAATAAACCTAATGAAAAATCAGTTAAAAAAATTCTGACAACGATAGCCGGAATGTCAACCCTTGTGGGAGCAGGTATGGGAAATCCTCTTTTAGCAAGCGGTGCTTTAATCGGAGGAAACATGCTCGGCATTATGACACAGGATACAAAAGCACTTAACTACAAATACACACGTGTTACAGATGCAGATATGATTATTCTTGTCAGGAAAATAGAAGACCTGCAACAAAAAACTGTTAATCTATATTATGACTATATGACCGCACGCGAAAAATTACAGCTTGTCTCAAAAATGACAGAACAACGCAAAAAAAATTATGACATATCACAGGATATGTCCCGGGAAGTAATTTTGATAACAGATGCCTACTACAGAAATGCACTGGATACACAAAGAAAAGCTAATGCGGACTTTTATTCCAAACGCGCAGCATTAGAACAGTTTGTCGGAAATGATGTGTTTTCACAATTTGAAAAAAATTTAAAAGACAGAGAAAAGAAAAAATAATATGAAATTTATTCCTTACGAAGTTAATACCGGCAGTAAGAATATGCAGCTTGACGATGCATTATTGGACTTAGCAATAAAAAAGCAATTTACAGAACCCGTATTCAGGCTTTACGGCTGGTCGCCGGCGTGTGTTTCATTAGGCCGCAACCAGAAAGACGATTTTATTGACTACGCACTTCTTCATAAAAAAAATATTGACGCAATAAGACGCCTCACTGGAGGAAGAGCACTGCTGCACGATGACGAAATCACATACAGCTATATAACTCCTGCCGCTATATTACCGCACGGAGAAAATGTAAACGGTTCATACAAAGATATTTCACAAATTCTCATTGACAGATTTGCAACACTTGGTATAGAACTTGAATTTGGCGGTACAAAAAAATCTTCTCACAACGTTGATTATTGCATGCTTGTATCCACAGGTGCAGACCTCTGTTATAAAGGTAAAAAACTCATAGGTTCGGCACAGTTCAGAAAAGGCGGATACATTCTCCAGCACGGCTCTATACTATACGATTACAACAAAGAACTTCTTACTGAAATCTTTAAGGAAGATATAAACACTGATTCAATTACATCAATAAAAGAAATTAACCCCGAAATCTCAAGAGATGATATTATAAAACTCCTTACGCCTTGTAACATTTCTTAATATTAACGCAATTTTAATAAAATAAATAACTTTATATAAATAGCAAGGAAAAAACGAGGAGATTTTGTCATGGGATGGCAATACAACAATGATATGAACAATTTGCTGATGAATTGGACAATACAACACGCAGGCGGTCCTTATGGCTGGACATCAAGCTGGGGAAACGGTGTTCAATTCAATATGAATTCCATAATGGATATGGCTCCATGGCAAGCATATAACTTTCAAGCAATCAATGGAATGGTAAATTATGGCATTCCAATGAATCCGTTTATGATGACTCCTATGATGAATGCACCATCCGCAGATTCCTACGTAAATATGACGATGAACCAACGCCGTTTTGCAAAAGCTGAAACAGCATTAACAACCTTGGATTCAACAAAAGAAAACCTTGAAAAAATGCTGACACAGGAAGGTGTAACAGAAGCACAAAAAACAACAATCAAAGAACAAATCAGAAAGATAGAAGAACTTCAGGCAAAAATCGAAAAAATGAAACCTGAAATGAAAACTGATAAAGATTGGCAAAAAGTTTATGATGATTTTGAAGCCTTGATGGGTGAAAAAACAGAAATTGATACAAAAATAAAAGAACTGATTGCAGAAGTTGCCGAACAAAACAAAGCCGATGATGACGACGCAGTTGACGGCGCAGACGACGGCGGAGATGATGGCAAAGTTGACGGGGACAGCGACAGTGATTCTGATACAGATGTAGATGGAGACAGTGATCCTGATGTTACAGCAGCATTATCAACTAAAGCAACAACAAAAGAAGAAGCAACAGCCAACCTGTCAACAGTATACGGTGAAAATGTTCCGGCATCAGTAACCGCAGGAGATGACGGCAAATTAACCCGCGAAGTTACAGTTATTAAAGACGGTAAATCAGTAAAAGAAACAAAAACATACGATAATATTGAAACATTGCAAGCTGAGACTAAAAAATTAACAGCAACAACTAAAGCTGACGCAGAAGAAAACCTCAAAATTGTCTACGGTGAAAATATTCCTGAAGGTATGTCAGCAGGAGATGATGGTAAAATAAAAGTTGCATTCAAAGACGTTGTAAACGGAGAAATTACAGACAGAACCGGTACCGCCGATTCTATTGAAGCCGCAGAAAATGCAATGAAATCTGCAAAAGAAAGAATTGAGGCTCACAACAAAGCTCAAGCAGATGCTCAAGCACGAACACAATTTACGGCAGATGTTGATGCCGTAACGCAAGCAAGATTAGCTTTCAACAAAAACGTAGAAAATATCAGCAATACATTTGCTGATGCAGTTAACGGTGAAGATACCTTTTTCGGCGGCACAAATGATGGCAAATTAAAAGCTGCAATAAAAAGTTTAAATGCCGATAATATTATAGAAGTTATGGACCACTATTATACAAGTGAAAAGAATAAATACAAATATAATCCTATTGAAGATAATTCAGACGATGCCGAAGACTTTATAGAAGCTTTTGAAGACGATGCAGATTCAAGTCAACAATATGAATTAGGGAACTATATTTATAA
>CALUVN010000016.1 GCA_944324235.1 Candidatus Gastranaerophilales bacterium | reverse complement strand
AGATTGGAACTGATTTCTTGGTATCTTACGCAGGCGATCTTGCGATGATGGGTGTTCTGGATACTCACGATGATTGGGAATCTTTACTGAAAGCTAACCTGATGGGTATTATTGTAGGAACAAGTTCTGATGTAGCTGACATAGGTAAGTTGTCCTACAGACTCGACCCTAAAGCGCCTAAAACTGAAATACCTAAGATTGATTTATCAGACATTCCTATATCAAGAGCAGATGCTGCCCGAATGACCCGTCTTGCTGAAGAGGTTAGTTCAAGACGTAATACATCACAGCATGTAAGTAATGATGAAAGTGTTGGCACAAAGAAAACAGACACTCCGCTGCCTAAATTCAGTAAAGCATTTCAGAAAGAATATGATGGAATGGATGCAAAGTCTAAGCAATTTGTAAAAGATGTACTGGCTATTACCGGACAACTTGATAAAGACGGCTACGATAAGCTTGCTTTCTACGCGTATAATAATCATGAATATCATAAGTTTTATCTGGATATAATAAAACAACGCGGCAATATGAAAGGTAATCTTTACTATCCTGATAAGGTTCTTGAGTCTAAGTTTAAAGATCAGATGATAGCACTTGCCGGTGCCGGTATGGATTTATCAAGCACACTTCATTTGAATGTTTTTCCTGATATGAAGCCGGAAGAGTTTAATGGTCTTGTCCAATTTGTCAAGGATTCACCTGAATTATTAGAGAATTGCGGAGGATATATTATTGATTATTGGGTTACATGTTACAAAAATAATATCCCGACTGATGTTCTCAAACATGTATTAGAAAATAACTCTGCTTCAAAAACAAAACACCGTTTTGGAGAGGTTACAATTCAGGAAATGTTGTCCTGTATCAAAGATGAAAAAGATACAGAGGTTTTGAAGTATCTTGTCGCAACAAAAGGTGTCAACGGATACGAGTATAATTCAAGCCAAATTCTTGAAATAATGCAATCTGCAGAGAAAAAAGCACAGGTGTTAGATGCTTTACAAAATAAATCAAAACTGAAGAAATCCGACCTGACATCATCATATAAAATTAAAGGCGAAAAGATTGAAGCAAGAGCAAATGAAAATTACGTAATAAAAGACTATCCGTTAAATACTCCGAAAGAAACAGTATTAAAAGGTGTTCCTGCCGGTGAGGTCGCGCAAATCGGCGGTAAATTATATGCAAATGACGGCGAGGGAAATCTTGTCGAAATTAAAATGAAAAAAGAAACTTTTGAGAGATTGTTCCCTCAAAAAGATAAATTTGAAATGCATCAGGGAATGGTAGGTGACTGTTATTTTGTATCAGCAGTTGATGCACTGATGAATACTCCAAAAGGAAGAGTTTCTATTTATCGTTTGTTTGAAGAAAAAGACGGCGATATGTATGTAAAATTTCCGGAATCCGGTTTAACAATTAAATTCAATGACAGCAAACCTGTATGGTTGTCTTCTGTCGGAATACATAAAGACAGAGGCAGTGTTTCTACTTTTATCGGCAAGCGTCAGGTAGACGGGTGTGACGGCGTGAAAATTCTAGAACAAGCCTATGCTCTCCAACGAAATAACTATAGAGATCAGGGTGTTAAAAATGCAAACGATATCTTTTTCATGACACGCGAGATGCAGAAATTGGAAAGCGGTCATTCAGAAGCATGCGTAAAAGATATTACAAAACGTGAAAATTCCGAAAGTACAACTTTCTATTGCAGTAATGCCGATTATCATAAGCAAAAAGGCGAATCCTTTGATGATTTTATTAAGGCGCTTGAAAAAAATGATAAAAATACAGTTTTATTTACAGGGTTTACTGTTGATGATGCTAAAAGAGGGCTCGTATACGGACACGCATACCGTATATCTTCTTATGATGCCGCAACCCAAACCGTCGGTATTGTTAACCCGTGGAATACAGGTAAAGAAATAAAAATTCCACTCTATGAACTATCTAATATCATGTCTTCCGCAACAGCTGTAAAAATCAATACATCTTTTGAAAACGATTACGGCATAACAACACATCAAACTCCTGTTCGTGATTTTCAAGCCGAAGACCGCGGCGTTGCAGCAACATTAAAAAGTGAAAATTCAAATTCTGCTATAGCTTCGCTTCGTGATAAAATGCTTGCCCTCAAAGATGTCGACGGCAATAGTATGTTTTCGGATGCTGAGATGAATTTTATAAAAGAAAACTACACCTCTCAGGATATCCAGCGTCTTGATAAAGTTATAGATAAGCTTCATGAGTTTTACAGAACCGGAAAATTCCCTGACGTTAATGTTTATAACTCCTTTACGTCAATCATTACTAGTCCGTATTTCAAACAAACAAAAGATTTTCAGTTCGTTGAAGATGTTCTGAACTTTAAATCCGAGCCCGATAAAATACTTGATGCTCAATACGTGGATATTTTCTTTAACCTAAAAGCAAATGAGATAGATTCAATGAAAAAATTGATGAATATTGCTGCCGAAGGGGACAATGATTTTCTGAAAAATATTCATAATATTTTGTATGCTGTTCGCAGCATGGAAGAAAAAGGTTTTGACAGTTTTGATATCGAAGCTGCATTCAAAATGAAAGATGAAAACGGAATACCGGTTATTAATCTAAAGACATTTGACAAGTTTGATATGACCGGCTGGAAAGGTTTTAGACTGCCTGTTTCAGAATCAAAGTTTGACAGGCTTAGAACTGAGCTGCAACAACGATTCCAGTATATAAGTGATGATGATTTAAATAATATTTTGAAAAATGTAAAAGATATAAATTCCGCAAGAGTTTTGACTTCAGCTCTGGAAGTTAAAAATGCTAATAATGCCCCTGTATTCAATCTTGATACTATTGAAAACTTAATGAATTATATGGTCGAAAATCCTTCACAAAAAGAATTTTTAATAAATTTAATTCCTAAATTCAGCGGTACTCATACTAAGAATATGGAGATACCATTAAGAGAAATACTTGATTATGTTAAAGATAGTAAATCTGAATTTCTTATAACACAATTGACAAAAGGATTCAATAAAATCCAGGAAATAAACTGGCGAGCAATAGGTATGGTCTGTCATAATATCAATGTGTCAGTAAAACCAAAAGCGTTTGAAGCTATAGCAACAGATGCAATTAAATTATTTGTTGATGACTCAAATGTCTTATATTCTCTAACACAGGCCACAACTCCTGAAAGCATTGAAATTTTAAGTAAAATGCTGGAACGATCTTCTAAAAGCTTTAACTCAAATAACGGCAAGGTAGTTGCACAGATTACACCGTTGGAAATGAGTGCAATTTTAGGTGCATATCACAGATCCGCCTCATCAGATTTGAAAAATGTAATGCTGCAGGCTATAGATAAAGATGTTGCCCCTGATTTAATCAGAGAATTATCAGATTATACGGAAAAAAATTATGACCGCGAAGTTATGGACTTTATTCTTTATACAGGTGCTGTAAAGGGGGATAAAGGTACTTATAAATTTAGTAAATATGGTATTGATGCAATACTGGAGGCTGCCGGCGGTCAACAAAATACTATGAATTATGTCCGTAATCTTATTGCAGATTATCCTGATATAACTACAAAACAAATCATTGATAATATAAAAGGTAAGTCCATTTCTTTAAATGATACATACGAATATCCGTTTGGAGAACACGGGGAATTTAGAGCACAATACGAAAAAATAATGAATAGTGAAGTATGGCAATTACTTCCGGCAAATTATCAAGGTCCGCTTTTTAATTATTTAAAAGATTTGGTAAATAAAGATCCAAACAGATTTGTAAGACTTGTTGAATCAGGCTATTTTGAGCTGGCTATGCAGCGAAAAGTTGATATTAATGATCTGGTTAAAAATATAGGCACAAATAAATTCTTCTCAAAACACTATCTTGAGGATGTAAAACGTCTATCAAACGGTGAGCCTCTGGTCAAAGAATTTCCATCAGGCACAGACATTCAAACTCTTTCAAAATCAGTACCGGCGGGTGAAGTTGGCTCTGTTGACGGAAAACTCTATGTCAATGACAACGGACAAATGATAGAACTGAAACTTGATAAAGAAACTTTTGAAAGGTTATTCCCGCTTGAGGGCAGATTTAATACACACCAAAAAGGGCTTGGTGACTGCTGGCTTATTTCAGCAATTGACAACCTTATGGATTTGCCGGCAGGACGTGCAAAAATTTATCAGATGTTTTCTCAAGACGGAAATGATATAGTTATTACACTTCCTAATAAATCTCAGGTTTATACACCTCAATTAACCCCTGACGGAATTTATGAAATGGGCGCTCCTAAACTTGTAGAAGATCCATATATAATAAAACTTCACAATGGCAAAATTCCGAATAACGGTGATAAACAGGTTCAGGCATGTGATGGTGTGAAAATGTTGGAATTTGCATATTCAGTAAAACGCAGCGGAAATCAACCAAGCATGACTCCGTATGAGTTTGAAGAACTTGCTGATGTTTCAGCGCAGATGAACAGTTTGACAGGCGGGCATTCTCGTGAATTTATTGCATCAATATTGGGTTACACGCAAGATAACAATAATAATTATTTTGATGTTTCCGGCAATATCGTTGGCGGGGGGATATCACCTGCCAGAAATTTGAATGCTGTATTACCGCTAATTAAATCTGAGGCAAACGATGATAAAATATTGCTGTGTGCGGCAACACGCAATAAGGAAGGTTCCGGAAACAGATTTGAAGAAGATTTAAGTCCTGCATTTGATTTATACAGCAGACATGCTTATTCAATTAAAGGTTATGATGATGAACGCGGTATGATTTATTTTACAAACCCGTGGAATTCCAATACTGTTGTTGAAATGGATGTCTATACATTCCTGAAACATATTGAATACATAAACTACATGAGGTTATAATAATATCTATGGATAATAAAGAAGAAATGAAAAAATTAAATATGGCAATACGTCAGGCAGAATCTGCAGGTTTACCTGTAATAGGTCTGTGCCGGCGCCAGATAGAAATTCTTGAATCTGCACATGATGAGTTTATGGAACAGGCTCTGCAAAATGGGTATAATCTTGACACTAATTTAGATGTTCTGGAAGTTGAGATTAAACAATTTTCTGCGATGAAACAAATTGCGCAAAAAGCCGGACTTCCTGTCGAAAGCTATGACAAACGCATTCGCGATGCCCGTGTTCGTGTATTAGGCGAGGAAACCGTTAAAACTTACTTTGATTAACATTCATTATTTTTGCACTACAAAATTTCGCGTTTGATAATAAACGTATGCTTAACACTTTTTCTGACTTGTAAAACACTAACCGGCGAAATTATTAGGGGAACAACTCGTCTATATCTTGCGTCATTTAATTTGACAGGAATTATCCTTCAGTTGTTAATTCTTCCCAGATGCTCGGAACTACGATTAACGCTGTGTAAACGATAAAACCAAATAAGATTAAGTTAATTGCTTCCATATAAACCTCCTATGGCTTACATGTATATTATGCCCATTTTCTGCCCTTTTCTAACAACCATGAATTAATCTTATATCATTTCGTTAAGTTTTATTAAACTAAATTTGTTATATAATGAAGAAAGAGGAATAGATGAAAAAGAAATTAAAGGTATTATTTGAAAATTTATGTTGTTCCGTATGTAAAAACGGATTTGAAGAGGAGTCTATAACGATAAAGCGTCAGGAAGACGGTCTGCTGGTTATTAATTTATCCTGTACTCATTGCGGTAAGAATTTTGGTGTCGCCTTTGTCGGGATAAATGATTTGGACGTAAAAGAACCTCAAATAGAGCCGCTAGAAGTACAGGACGGCCCGGAACCTATTACATACGATGATGTAATTGATGCGCACAGGTTTATACGCGATTTAGATGAACACTGGCATGAACATTTGCCTAAGATAAATTAGACTTTATGCTCTTACAAAACAAAATCGTGATAACTTTTATCTATTATATCCTGATCAATTCCAATATAATGCAGTGTAATTTGCGGCGCAGAATGGTTAAAAATTTTTTGCAGGATAACGACATCTTTAAATTTTTGGTAGTGATGGTATCCGAAAGTTTTTCTAAGAGTATGTGTGCCGACGTTATATTCAATGCCTAAGGTTTTGCAGGCATAGTTTATTATTCTGTAGCACTGACTCCTGTCCATGCGGTTTTGAAATCTTGTAAGAAACAGCGGTTCATCTCCTTTTCTTTTATCTGTAAATTCTTTAATCATAGGTTGGAGTTTGTTATTTATAGGAAAACGTTTATATTTACCGGTTTTCTTTTCTATAATTGTAATATAGTTTTTACCTTTCACGTCGCTTACATTTAGGTTCAAAATGTCTGAAATTCTTAGTCCGCAGTTCGTGCCAATGGTAAAGATTAATAAATCTCTAAGACTTTGTTTTGCTAAAAATTTTTCAATTTTTCTCAAGTCTTTTATGCTCCTTATCGGTTCAACAATATTCATAAAATACAACTCCTTTCACATCTTCCAACTTATACTCAAATAATCCACATATTTTATGAATTTGTAATAATTGTGATATGTAAAACACAGTTAAATCAAGGACATAAAGGTGTATAAAAGCTGCTATATTCTTATTAATATGGATTTATATGACAAAAACGACAGTTTTAAGACTGTCGTTTTGTCAGGTTATAGTTTAAATTTTTAATTAAATAAAATGCCTACAATGGCGGCTGACATATAGCAGGTCAGCGTCCCGCAAATTAGTGCTCTGACTCCTAACCTAGCAAGATTTTTGCGTTGGTTTTGTGCTAATTCTCCGATACCGCCCAACTGGATTGCAATCGAGCCGAAGTTACCAAAGCTGCATAACGCAAAGCATGCTATCAGGTATGCTTTATCGGATAATTGTTGAGGTAATTGGGTCAGGTCAACGTATGCGACCATTTCATTTAAAACAAGTTTTGTCCCCATAAGGCTTCCGACGGTGGTTGCTTCATGCATTGGTACACCCATAAAGAATGCGAATACTGCAAATATTTTACCTAAAATTAGTCTTAATGATAATTGAGTTAAGTCAAATGATGCAAAATTAATATGCAAATATTTTACGATTAAATTTCCTAACCCGCCAAGAAACCAGTCAATCATAGCAACAAGTGCAACAAGTGCCAGAATCATTGCAATAACGTTTATTGCAACTTTCATCCCTTCCGATGCTCCAGCGGAAATTGCATCAAACACGTTTATATAAGGCTTTTTACGTTTGCTGTATGTAATTGTAAAATCTTCACTTGTTTCTGTTTGATGGGTTTCCGGATAAATTATTTTTGATAAAACAAGCGCCCCCGGAGCTGCCATTATTGAAGATGCAAGCAGATACTGTGCCGGAATTCCAAGACCTATATAAATCGGCATTGTCGCGCCAGAGATACATGCCATACTGCCTGCCATAGATGCAAGAAGTTCCGAGCGTGTAAGTTTTGCCAGATAAGGTCTTATCATTATTTGGGCAGCTATTTGTCCGACAAACGCACTTGCTACGTTTGATAAGGCTTCTGCGCCTGAAACAGACATAAGCTTATTCATGGCTTTTCCGAATATTGGTACAACCCGCTGCATAATTCCATAGTAATAAAGAATATTTACGAGTATCATCATAAAGATTAAGGAACTTACAAGCTGCAGTGCAAATACGTTTGCTCCTGCTCCGAAAAGTTCTCCGAGTTTTACGTTATCTATCAGGTGACCGAAAACGAAAGCTCCTCCTTCTTTTGCGAAGTCAAGAATCTTTTGGATAAATAATCCGATATTCAAAAACAGTGCTCGTCCGAGAGGTACTTTAAAAACAAATACTGCAAGAAGAATTTGAAGAGCAAATCCTGTACCGACGGTTTTATAATTGATAGCTTTTCTGTTGTTCGACATCAAAAAGGCTATTCCGAATATTAATATAATCCCAAAAATTCCGAAAAATCTATCCATACAACCTCATATCTTGTTTACAACTTAATTATACAAAAAAGGAGTATAAAAATACTCCTTTTTTCATAAAATGTATAAAAAGTTAATCTTATACTAAGCTGCTTTTGCAATATCAGGTAAATCTTTTCTGTCAAAGCCGAGTTTGTCAGTGTATTCGAAGATTGGTCCTTGCTTATCTTTTTGTACCCAGCTGAAGTCGATTTCAAGGTCGTTTTGAACCATTTTCTTGTAATCTTCAGGTCTTTCATAGTACATTTTGAGAGCTTCAACAAGTTTATTGTAGAAGGATTCTTCGCTGACGTGAGGTGCAAGGAATCCGGTTTTGCCGTCGATAATTGTATCGTGGAATCCGCCGACATCAGTTGTGATAACAGGTGTACCTTTAGCAAAACATTCACCTTGAGTTAAGCCGCAAGGTTCATAAGTGGATGGTGCACAGAAGAATGTACTTGCTGCCATAATTGCAGGGTTTGGCATATTACCTTTGAGTGCGAGTACGTGGTTAAGACGTTCTTTATTTTTGCCGTAGTCGCCGTTTTTCAAATCGTAGAGGTGCTGTAATTCGTCTGCAGCTTCAGCAGGTCCGCCCACAATAAAGAAAGGCATTTTCTTTCCAGGGAATAATTCATCCCAGTTGTCAAACAATCTGAAGATTGCTCCTTTCATTATTGACAGACCCTTCTGATTTGTTAATCTGTGTGCAAAAGAAATAACAGGTGCATCTACAAAATCCTGTTCCGATATATTGACATTATTTCCTACAACTTCAGGTTTATCAAGAGTTCCGTCCATAATAGGTTTTACAAATGCGTTATAGAAACGGCCTTTGTTTTCGGTTCTCAGTTCCATAACTCTGTCGATGCCTGTATTTTGGTCATATTCAGCAAGTTCAAGGTCTTTTACAAAGTTTTTATGAGAAACAGCTTTCATATCAACTTTATTTTTATCAAGACCGTTGATGATACCGCTGATAGTACCGCTATTTTGACGTCTTTGGAGCAGCGGATATAAGATTCCGGATTTCATAGGGTCATTTATAACTTCGGTAGTGTAATTCTTGGATACAGGAACGAACCAGTCAGAAAGTGCAACACCGTTGAAGAGGTGGTTAAAGTGTTTATCACCTGTGCGGCGTTTCATTAATATTGTATTGCACATATCATCGTTTTCACCGGATATTCCGCTGTGAGCGTGTTCGGTGATAGCAATAGCGTAGCTGTCATATAGTGTATTAATAATGTTTTCTGTAACTCTGTTTTTGCTTAACAGTGAACCGCTGCCGGCATTTGAATTACCCTGACAGCTCAGGTTGTGTCCTATCATCAACAGAGGCATATCTTTAAGGGCTTCAAATGTCTTTTTAGGAATTTCATTGTAGTTATATTCCATTGGTGCGCGGTATCTCAGCAAGCTTGCCATTGAGCCTGCGTGCCAATCGTTAAGTACCATTGAATTTGGTGCTTTGATTTTATCAAAAGCTTCCTTATCACAAATTTTCAGGTTAGAAATACCGGTTTTAGGGTTTTTCTCGTTAGGATCTGTGAGAGCCATATTAACTTTAAGTTTTGCCAGGTTGTATACTGATTTTGTAAACAGTGCAAATCTTTCAGTTTCTTCTGCGTTTGTTGTTGAATCATAGATATTATCATTAAAGTAGTCTCTTGATTTTACAAATACGAGAGTTTTCTTTTTATCGCTGTCAGGAATACTTTCTTCTGTTACGTAGTATTCAATTTTTTCAGGTTTTGTTTGTCCGTTTCTGAATACGTGTGTTGTTGTTTCCGCAGCTTTTTTGAGATTGAATGTTTTGCCGTTATATACATATTTATATTCGCCTTGCGGGTATTCAATAAATTCGGATTGATTTTTCTTCAGATACATCGGAATAAATGTAGGTGTATCTATACCGAGCTGCATAAAGTTATCTTGCAGGTCTACAGGAACAACACCGAGTCCGCCTGTTTTAATCGGAGCATATTCAGCGGTTAGTGACCAGGTTGCTGTTAATTCAGGGAATTTTTCTTTATAAGCTTTTATGTCACGGACAGTTTGAGCTGCTGTTCTGTCTAAGCGGGTAATTGCTGCGTTGTGAATGCTATCGAGAGCTTGTGCTGTTTTTTTGTTGTCAATTTTCTTAGCGTAGTCCAGCACCTGTAAGAGGTTAAGGTCAAAGTGTCTTACCGTATATTGCTGCATCAAAGGGTCAAGACCTAATTCAGTAGCTTTTATTGCATCGGTTGCTCTGTTATTTGCTTCATTAATTCGCTGGTCAAAGCTGTTTACGGTATTTTGTGCACCATAAGCCGCATTTTTGGCTTCATAAGCAATGGCTTTTGCTTCGCTTGCAGCTCCTGCTATGCCGTTTGCTGTATTGAGGGCATTTTCTGATTTATTTAAAATTTCACTTGCTTTTTGTGATGCGGTATTAATATCTTCTTCTTTATATCCGTTTTGTTTCAGTGTTTCTTTATTGTTTTTCACGAATTCATTTATGCCGAGAGCAGAACCTATACCTACAAATAAACTTGTAAGAACCGTGCTTGCTGGAAATGCGTTATTACCTGCAGGCGCGCTGCTGCCGGCTTCCGGTTTTGGCAGATTTATTTTAGAAACTGCTTCTTCAATTTTTTTCTCGATATTTAAATTTTTCATTTCATCGAGAAGATTTTGCATAGATTTAGCTGCTTTAGCATTTGATTTTTTTGCTTGCGTGTAAACTACCGGGAGTCCGATGACAGAAACTAATAATGCTGCCGGTCCGCTGTATTTTTCTGCTATTTTCGCAAAAGATGATTTTTGTGCTCCATTTAGAGTTTTTTGATTGAAAGTATCAACCTGTGGCTGCGGCTGTATTTGAGGTGACGGCTGCTGCTGTTGTACTACAGGTGTTGTTACCGGTGACGTTTGTTGTGGAGTCTCTGTCTGTTGAAATTTTTTGAACGCAGAAGAGCTTAAAAGGTTTGTGTTTGTTGTGATGTCATTGCTCATTCGTTTACCCTTATTTTATATATGTACACACGCTTATGTTTAAAAAGCCGTAAATAATATTTTTTGCCATTGCAAAAAATTTCTCCTCGTTTTTTGTTACAATTCTTTATTTATTTTTTAATAAACACTAAATAAATGCAGCTAAATTTTTGCACAAGAAAATTTGCCTGTCAACCCCTAAAATAGCGCAATCGGGTAATTGTTTTAGGTGTGTTATTTACGTTTAATATAATTAATCTTTTTCATACTTCCAGCTATTCTTAATTCCAACGAGCCCGAAAGGGCTCTTTTCTTTATGTTTGAAAAATGATTATTCTAAAACGTCTTTCATACACTTATAGGCTTTTTCTACTACAAAATCCATATCATTTTTTTCAATAATTAATGGCGGATTGAAATAAATTACATCACCGAGCGGACGTAAAAGTACGCCGTTTTTAAGTGCTTTTTTATATATTTGATAACCTGTTCTTAATTTACTGTCAAAAGGTTCTTTCGTATTTTTATTTTTAACGAGTTCTATTGCATTTATAAGCCCGATAGAGCGTACTTCTCCGACATTTTTGTGTGGGAGGAATGTTTCTTTAATTAATTGGTTAAAATATATAGCTTTTTCGCATGCTTTTTCAATAATTTTTTCATCTTCAAGGATATTTAAAACCTCAATTGCTGCCGAGCATGCTAAAGGATTGCCGCTATAGGTGTGGCTGTGCATAAAAGCTTTCCCGCTGTTATAGTCTGCATAGAAGGCGTCGTAAATTTTCTGTGTAGTAACAAATATTGCCATTGGCATGTAGCCTCCTGTCAGCCCTTTAGAAAGACACATTATATCAGGAGTAATATTTGCGTGATTGCAGGCAAACATTTTTCCTGTTCTTCCGTATCCTGTAGCTATTTCATCTGCAATTAGATGCACATTGTATTCATCGCACAGTTCGCGAAGTTTTTTCAGATATAAAGGCGGATAAATTTTCATTCCGGCAGAACCTTGTAAAAGCGGCTCAACAAGGAGGGCGCAGGTTTCGTTCCCGTATTTTTCAAAAGTTTTTTCAGCATGTTCTATGCATTCACAGTTGCAGTGGTCTCTATCCTTGCCATAAGGGCAGCGGAAGCAGTCAGGGCCTTGTATTCTTGATATATCAAGCAGAATTGGTTTATATATTTCAGAATACAAATCAACTCCGCCGACAGAGAGTGCACCTATTGTTTCTCCGTGGTAGGCATCCGATAGTGCCATAAATCTTTTTTTCTGCGGATTTCCGGTCTGATAATGATACTGAAAACTTACTTTCATTGCGGCTTCTATTGCTGAAGAGCCGTTATCCGTAAAATTGAATTTACATAGACCTTCCGGAAGAACTTTTGACAATTTTTCGCATAGAGTTATTGCGGTTTTGTGGCTGAAATTTGCAAAGATTACGTGCTCAAGCGTATCAATTTGTTTTTTGACTGCTGCGTTGATTCTCGGATTGCAGTGCCCTAAAAGGTTGCACCACCACGAACTTACAACATCTTTATACACATTTCCGTCTATATCATACAAATTTATTCCCTGTGCGTGGTCTATAACTATTGGCTTTAATTCTTCATAATCTTTCATTTGTGAGCACGGATGCCAGATGTACTTTAAATCTTTTTCAGCCCAATCCATTTTTATATCTCCTTAAATATCGAAAGCAATGTATCTTTTTCGATTTTCAATTCTGCTGCATTTTTTGATGCAGTACCGATAACTTTTATTCCTGTAAGATTTTCTGTTTGAATAAGGTTATCCTGATGCATAAAGTTGTTTTCATCAAAATTGTTCAGGATGATTCCTTTTACGTTAATACTGTGATGTCTTGCGTATTCTACGGTTAAAACGGTTGAATTAATCGTACCGAGTCCTCCGTCTGCAACTATTATAACATCAAGATTCAGCCCTTTTATGATATCTTCCAGCAGGAGTTTTTTATCGGATAGATTAATAGGACAGACAATTCCGCCGCAGCCTTCTGTCAGAAGATAGTCGTATTCCTGTTTTAATCTGTTAAAATCCTGTTTTATTTTATCAAGATATATAAGGTTGCCAGCTCTTGCTGCTGCAAGGTGGGGTGAAACTGCTTCTTCATAAATATATGAAACAACTTCTTTCGGTGCTCGTTTTATTCCTGCAGTTTTTAGTACGAATTCTGCATCTCCGGGCATCAATTCTCCTTCTGTATTTGGGTAAGCCCCGCTCAGTGCTGGTTTGTAGTAACCGCAGTTAAAACCTAAATCTCTCATTTTTTTTACTAATAAACCCGAGATAAATGTTTTTCCTATGTCTGTTCCTGTTGCAGTTACAAAGATTCCTTTTGTCATAATCCCTCTTCTAAAACTATGCGATAACCCTTTTGAGAGTTATCGCATACGTCTGATATTGTTATTTTCTGATTAAAGCGCACCGCGGTCAATAAAGTAGTCGTAGTGTCTTACGTCATCATAGTTGTTAATGAAGTCTGCATCCACTTCTTTCTTAGCAGGTCTTGCGGTACTTCTGTTTCTAAGAAGTGCATCAAAGTTAGGTTCTAACGCAAGTTCAAAGTGGAATCTACCATATTTTCTGTCGTATTCATAAGCGTTATTAACTAACGGATAGCCCCAGTATAATCTTGCACTTAAATCACCCGGCAATGCAACTTTTAATCCTAAACCGATTGATGCTAAGAAGTAGCTGCCGCCGTAAACATCTTCACCTGTTCTTGCACTAGGGAATACACCTGAGTGGTCAGCGAATAATGCACCTTTAACATATTTTCCGATGAACGGTATTTTTTCTCCTGAACGAGGGCTTGTGATTTCTCTCGGCATAAGTGGGAATTCCAATTCACCGCTTAAGAAGTAACCGTTTTTACCAATCATGATACCTTCGTTGTAACCTCTAACAGTCATCATACCACCGGTTTGGAATTGGTCTAAGTATGGAACTTGATCATTTGCTCTTCCAGGAATAACTTGATAGTTACCACGTAAAATACCGATTACGCCGTGAGAGAAGTCGTGTAATCTGACTGCACTACCGTTAATTTTGAAGTAATTTGATTTTTCATCAAATAGCGGAGCTGCATATCCGACGCCCTGACTCAAATACCAGATACCGTATTTAGTATCTTTTCTCAGTTGTAATGCTGTTTCAACACTTGTTACTTCGTCGAGTCTGCCCAAATAGTCATCTAAAGGCCCGAAACCTGAGTTAGCCGTAACACGGGCACGTTTGTAGTTCAAAGATGAAACAGATTTTAATTCCAATCCAGGTTTTCTGATAAGAGGTTGTGAATAGTACAAAGCATAATTGTATGTTCTACTTTTAATATTAAAGTCTCTTGCATCACCTGCACCTACTTTAGCAAAACCTGAATAGAATCCGAAACCGATACGTCCGTCGCGTTTGTTTACAGGTACGCTGTAGTCAAAGAACGGGCTGACAGAGTATTTGCTGAAATATGTACCGATGTTCATCTGGTCACGATATCCGAACAAGCTGTCTGCCGTAATCATTGCACCGCCTCTGATAGGTCCGATTGATTGACGGCCTTGGTTATCCATCATTAATCTCAAGTGCCAAGGTAATTTTTCTTTTGTACTGAATTCAATATCCGTTGTATTTTTTTCAGTACCTGCTTTTAAGTTTGCAGTAAGGTTTACACCTTCATTATATCTGTTAAAGTCCAGAATGTCTTTTTCCAAATCAACAATATCAAACAACTGGTATTGTTTTTGCGGCATTCTGTCCAAGATATATTTATCTTTTGTCCAGCGGTTATTTTCTACTGTAATATTACCGATTTTAGATTCGATAAGTTCAATGAAGATATTGCCGTTTTGTACTGTCTGTTCAGGCAAGAATGCTCTTGCTGTTACATATCCTTTTTCTGCATATAAGTGGTTTATTTCATCTATAGCTTTTTGTATATCGCTAATGAAAACATTTTTACCGACAAGAGGTTTTGTAATATTTGAAATTTCTTCCTGCGTCAAAATTTCAGAAGGTGAAACCTCAATCGAATTTACAAAAACGCCTTTTGTGTCAATTTCTTCTACTGTTGCCTGTTGTGTTTCAGGTACAGGAATATCATTTTTGATAAGTTGATTGCCTGCATTAGGATCACGTTCTATTTGTTTACGTTCTTCGTAATACTGATAATCATCTGAAATGCCGTGATCACGAGTTTTGTAACGCAAGTTGTTAAAGTCATTATATAGACCGCCGACTTCGGATTGCCCTTGTTGAATAAGCGCAGGATCAATACCTGCAGGCGGAGCAGCTAGTGTCGGGGCAGAGGCTGCATAAGAAAACGCGCATAAGGCCGATATGCATAATATCGCCTTTTTAATATTTTTTGTTGATTTCATCTTTTCCATGGTTATCCTTCTATAGAAAGTTATATTTTGTTAGCTACATTTTTATTGTTATATCTATAAAAACAAAAGAAAATAATTTTTGAACTTTTATTACAATTTATTAACAAAAATTTATCTTTTGTTAACATTTCCACTTTGCCTGTTATTATTATAAGAGAGACAACTATCTTTGTAAAGAAGTTAACAAAAAAATCAATAAAATGCATTACTTAGCTTTTTTACGATTAGAGAGACAATTTTTATTATAAAAAGGAGAAAGATTATGACAAACAAATTCAAATTTTTGTTAAGCGGTGTTGTTGCATGTACACTTTGTGCTTCTGTTGCTCTTGCTGATACTGCTTCTAATGCTGCCGCTCCGGCTGCACCTGCACCGGCTACTGTTGCAGTTGTTGATGTCCAAGCTGTTGTTAATGCTTCACCTGCTGTTCAGGCTTTGAAAAAAGAACAGGAAGCCAATGCTAAAGAATTGATTACTTTCATTGAAAAAGCAAGAAAAGATGTTGCTGCAACTACTGATGAAAGTAAGAAAAAATCACTTGAAGAAAAGTATAACAAAGAGTTAGTTTCTAAAAGAGAAAAATTTGAAAAATCTTACACTGCTAAATTGTCTCAAATAGACTCTTCTATTTCTAAAACTATAGAAGAAACTGCAAAAGCTAAAGGTTATACAGTAGTTGTTGCCAAAGGTGCTGTGCTTTACGGCGGTGCAGATTTAACTAACGATGTTAAAAAAGCTGTTGCTGCTAAAAAATAATAAATTATAGTCATTTATAAACAAAACTCCGTTGTTCTTTTGTTGCAGCGGAGTTTTTGTTTTGCAGAAGTTTATTAATTTAAAAAAGCCTCTCGATTTAAGAGAGGCTTTTGCGTTTTACACATCCTTATATGAACCGGCAAACCTGTCTGTATATACTGTGTGCAGGATTTCGTGAGCTTTATGGGAATTAGGGTGTTCCAGAAATTCCTGATAAAGCTTTTGGATTGACGGATTCATGTGGGATTTTCTTTGCGGCAGTTCGCTGTCTTCTTTATAAAGACCAGCGGCACGTTCAGCTTTTATCTTGCTGTCGTCGCAGCTTCTCGGCTGTCCGCCTCCGTTGATACAGCCTCCAGGGCAGGCCATGACTTCCAGCATCTGGAATTGCGCTTTGCCTTCTTTTATTTCTTTAAGTGATTTTTCGGCTTCTTTAAGTGTTGATACAACTCTTACCACAAGTTTTGTTCCTTTGAGGTCAAGTTCTATATCGCGGCAGCGGTTTGTAGTTCCGCGCATTTCTTTTATATCAACATCTTGCAGAACTTCGCCGGTTGCAAATTCGTAGGCTGTTCTAACGGCAGCTTCCGCAACACCGCCGGATGCCCCGAAAATTGTTCCTGCTCCTGTATATTCCCCAAACGGAGAGTCTGCCTGCTCAGGTTCAAGTGCGTTGAAGTCAATGCCCGCTTCGCGTATCATTCTTCCGAGTTCCTGTGTTGTCAGAACATAATCTGTGTCAGGGCGTCCGTTATGCGTAAGTTCAGGACGTTTGCACTCGTATTTTTTAGCGGTACAAGGCATAATTGCAACAACTACAAGGTTGTCTCTATCAATGCCGAGCTGTTGCGGTACGAGTTCCACCAGTACAGGGGACAGCATTGACATCGGTGATTTGCAGCTTGAAAGGTGTTTAAGCATTTCCGGATGTTCAGTTTCAATATATTTAATCCATGCAGGACAGCAGGAGGTGAACAACGGCAGGTTTTCACCTGATTTAAGTCTTTCAAGAAATTCACTGGCTTCTTCCATAATAGTCAAATCGGCAGAGAAGTTTGTGTCGAATATCATATCAAAACCGATTCTTCTGAGAGCTGCGTTCATCAGACCTATTGAATTTTCACCCGGTTTAAGACCGAACATTTCGCCGATTGCAACCCTTGTTGCAGGTGCCATCTGGACTACAACTTTTTTATCTTTATTGGTAATTTCAGACCATACGGCTTCAACATCAGATTTAATTGTTAAAGCGCCTGTAGGGCAAACTGCTGCACACTGTCCGCAATTTACGCAGTCTACCTGTCCGAGCGGTTTTCCTGCCATAGGTTGGACTACTGTTTTTGAACCTCTGTTTGCAAAACCGAGAACAGCGTGTCCCTGAAATTCCGCGCAGGCTCTTACACAGGCTCCGCACAGAATACATTTGTTAGGATCTCTTACTATTGAAGGGCTGCTGTCGTCTATAGGAAGATAGTCTTCCAGCGGCTTTTCCGGATAACGGATTTTTCTTATGCCGTATTCTTCCGCGTACTGTTGAAGTTCGCAGTTGCCTGATTTTTCGCAGGTTAAGCATTCTTTATCGTGGTTAGCAAGAAGAAGTTCAAGAACTGTTTTTCTGATTCTTCTTGTTCTGTCTGTGTTCAAATGGATTTTTAATCCAGGTTCCGGCGGCATTGTGCAGGAGGATTGAATGCCTCTCCCTTCAACTTCCACAACGCACATTCTGCATGCACCGAATGATGTTAAATCGGGTCTGTAGCAGAATGTCGGAACATTCATTCCTGCTTTTCTGATAATTTCAAGCAGATTCGGTTCATCAGTGTATTCAACCTCTCTGCCGTCTATGAATAATGTTTTTTTATCTGTCATAATTTATATTCCTTTTGTTTATCAACTTGTTTTACTCTAGTACAATGGCTCTGAACGGACAATTTGTCAGGCAGGCTTCACATTTAATACATTTTTCAGGATTAATGTGGTGAGGCTGCTTAACAGTTCCTTCAATAGCTCCGACAGGACAAATTCTTGCGCATTTTGTACAGCCTTTGCATAAATCAGGTTGAATTACAATCTTTTTCATTGCTGTACAAACGCCTGCCGGACATTTTTTGTCTTTTATGTGAGCTATATATTCATCTCTAAAGTATTTTAAAGTAGATAATACCGGGTTTGGTGCTGTTTTACCGAGTCCGCAGAGAGAACCGTCTTTTACTGCGTGAGCGAGTTCTTCCAGCGTATCAAGGTCAGACATTTCACCTTTGCCTGCAACTATTTTTTCAAGGATTTTAAGCATATTTTTTGTACCTTCGCGGCACGGTACGCATTTTCCGCAGCTTTCGTTCTGGGTGAAGTTCATAAAGAATCTTGCAACTTCAACGATACAGGTGTTCTCTGCCATTACAACCAGACCGCCTGAGCCTACCATTGCACCGGCTTTTATCAGGCTGTCGTAATCCATAGGCAAGTCCAGATGTTCTTCAGTTAAACATCCGCCTGAAGGACCTCCGATTTGGACTGCTTTGAATTTTTTACCGCCGCGGATTCCGCCGCCTATATCAAAGACGATTTCTCTTAAAGTTGTTCCCATAGGCACTTCTATAAGTCCTGTGTTATTAACTTCACCTGTAAGAGCAAATGTTTTTGTACCTTTTGATGTTTCCGTACCCATTTGCGCAAACCAGTCAGCACCTTTAAGCATAATTACAGGTACGTTTGCAAGAGTTTCTACGTTGTTGATAAGCGTAGGGCGTCCGAACAAACCTTTATTTGCAGGGAATGGCGGTTTTGGTCTAGGCATACCGCGTTCACCCTCGATTGATGCTATCAAAGCTGTTTCTTCACCGCAAACAAATGCTCCTGCGCCTTCTTTGATATGCAGAGTGAATGAGAAATTGCTACCCATAATATTTTCACCGAGGAAATGACGTTCTTCCGCGTCAGCTATTGCTTTTCGAAGACGTTTAATTGCAAGCGGATATTCCGCACGAACGTAGATATATCCTTCGTCAGCACCGATTGCAAAAGCTGCGATAGCCATACCTTCAAGTAGTTTATGCGGATCACCCTCCATAATACTTCTGTCCATAAATGCTCCCGGATCGCCTTCATCGCCGTTACATACAACGTAAGATTTACCGCCTCTGTTTGCTGCCGTAAATCTCCATTTTTTACCTGTCGGGAATCCGCCGCCGCCTCTTCCGCGGAGACCTGATTTTTCGATTTCTTCGATAACCGCATCAGGATTATTTGCTTCAAGAACATTTGCTAAAGCTTCATAACCTCTTACGGCTATTGCCTCATCTATGCACTCCGCATTTATATGACCGCAGTTTGCAAGAGCAGTTCTTGTCTGTTTTGCATAGAAATTTATATCTTCGTTTTTGTGAACGTGTTCATGAGTTTTCGGGTCTGTATAAAGAAGTCTTTCTACAGGCTGGTTATTTTTTATGTGGCTTTCGTAAATTTCTTCTACATCTTCCACTTTTACTTTTACGTAAGTTACGTGTTTGTCAGGAATAATAACGAGAACACCCTGTTCGCAAAAACCATGGCATCCTGTCGGGACTGTTGTCATTTTGTCATAATCTGACAGTACTGATACATTTGCACCGAGTTCTTTGAATTTTTCAATTACTTTTAGCGAACCGTTTGCAACGCATCCTGTTCCTGCGCATACAAGAACTCTTAACCCCTGTTGTTTTATCAGTTCCTGTGCTTTTGCCTGTTCTTCTTTTATATTTATGTTTAATGCTGTTTTTTCCATATTAGTTTTCCTCTTTTAAAAGTGTGTCTAACACTATTTTGATTGCATCAGAAGTCATTTGCGGGTATACTTTGCCGTTAATTACAACGACAGGAGCAAGTCCGCACGCCCCGAGACAGCTTACAGTTTCAAGTGAGAATAAGCCGTCGTGGGTGGTTAATTGACCGTCTGTAAGGTTTAATCTGGCTTTAATAGCATTAAGAACAGGCATTGAGCCTCTTACGTGGCAGGCTGTACCGTCGCAAACTTTAATTTCATATTTGCCTTTCGGCTCAAGTGAAAATTGTGCATAGAATGTTGCTACACCATATACTGTTGCGGGAGACAGACCTTCCATTTTTGTACCGATATAGGTTAAAGCTTCTTCAGGTAAATACCGGTAAACTTCCTGTACTTTTTGTAAAATCGCTATCAAATTGGATTTTTTTGAATCATAGGATTCTATAATTTTATCCAGTTTAGATGTGTCGATTTTGTTGGGATTCTCTACACTCATCTTAAACTCCTATTTCTTGTGTGTATGGTCAAAGGTTACCAATGCAGTCAAAAAATGATAACCCCACATAAATTATCGCACATACGTGCTTTTAAATCAAGCTGATTTTACGAAAAACCGTTATTCGGAGGAGGCTGACAGGCTGTTTTGAATGGTGTGTTATTTTTCTCTTTTTATATAGAAATAAGAAACTATCATCAGAATAATTCCTAGAACAGCGAATGCCAAAAGTTTGTAAACAGTTTCAAGTGAGGCAATGTCGTAGAAGAAAATTCTTGCAATAGCCAGCAGACACAGCCAGATGCCTGAAGTCCTCAAAATTTCATTCTTTTTCAAAATTCCTGCAGTAACAGTTATACCTGCATAAAGAATCCAAATGAGTGATGTCAGGTAGTCTATATTCAGAGTTTGATTATTCGCAACAAAGGTCGCCGTTTCAAAGTGAAAGTATACAAAACCTAAAAGTACGGCAAGGTATTTGTAGAGATTTTCTTTAAAATCACTGCTATTTTCTGCCAGAGTTCCTGATATAAGCAGAGCCGCCAGAGGTACCCCGAAAAGCGGCAGTCTCATATTCCACAGCAGAGGATAATTTGCTGTTATGCAGAGGGTGTTATCGTATTTTGTCATAAATATTCCGATAAATACTGTTAGGAATATTCCTATTGCAAACTTATTAAGACTACAGAAAATTCGGTTTCTTGTTGCTAACCATGCAAGAGTTAGGGCTTCTCCGGACCAGATGAAAATACTCTGTATATCTGTCGTAAGAAAATATACGGCAAGCCATATATTTATAACCACTGACTCTGTATAATTTTTAAATACAGCAGTGTTCCGTTTTGAATATAATCCTGCAAGCAGGGCGTATACTATGGAAGTTATGCCCAGTACAATACCGAGGATTGTTTTTTCTCCGTCAAAAAATTTAATTGTAAAACATGTCAAAAATCCGTAATTTAGCCAGCCAAGAGTTGTGTTGACCCGGTTTTTACTGAGTGAAAACAAGTCAAATACAAGATAAAGTGCCCAGAGAATATAGGGTAAAAACTCGGACAACTCTGTTTTTGTTGAGTAGTAAAAAGCAAAACAGAGTGTGAGCGGTAAATTTATAATATTCACCATCGATTTTTCAGTATTTCTGTGTGTATACACCAGTGATAAAGCGTTTAAAAATATCAGATATCCGAAAACAAAATTTGCTGATGCATTAGAATTTAAAAAAACAGGGTTAAGATATCCTCCTATTAATCCGATAGTCAACATTGAAGTTGTTTTCAGTTTGTCTGCAGCAAAATACGTTCCTATAAGTATAATTGAACCGATAGTAACAGCAGCTGGCATTGACAATGTATGCAAAATGCAGTATGAGCAGTAAGTTGTGATAAACAGTACAGCTGTTCCTGTCCCCATAAGAACTTCTGCGTAATTTTTCATATTCCCTTTATGGAGTTTTGCTGATATCAAAAGCATCACAAGCCCCGCCAAAAATCCTAGACTCGTTTTCATTACCGGAGTGAAAATTACAAGTGGATATATGAGTTTTATAAATATTCCGATTGCAATAATTATTGCAATTGCACCGATTTTGTTAAACAAATTCCCGAGAAAAAGTTTTTCAAAATTATCATTTCCATCTGCTTTTTCTTTTTTATTTTCACATTTTGTAGCCCGTTGAATTCTCTGCGCTGTTTTGGGTTCTTCTGTGTTTTGGTGATTATCATTCTCTGCGGTCTGTTCTGTTGACGCAGGAGTACTGATGGAATTATTTTTAGTTAATTTTTTCAGCGTATAGGACAGTTCATTTAACTTTAATTGCATAACAAATACCCACAAAGCAAGTATTAGCGTTAATGTACCTATAAAATTATTTATTTCCATAAATTATTTTCCTTTATTTTTAACCCCGATTTTCATACAGTATTCCGCTATCGGGCATTCTGTACATTTGGGATTTATTGGTTTACAGATATTTTGACCGTGAGTGACAAGAAGTGTATTAATATCAAGCCAGTATTTTTTCGGAAGTTTTTCTCTAAGCGCAAATTCTGTTTCTTCCGGAGTTTTTGTTTTTACATACCCGATTCGATTAAAAATTCTATGGACATGCACATCCACGCAAATCGCGGGAATATTGTGACCTTTAGCCAGTGTCAGGTTGGCTGTCTTTCTGCCGACACCGTTAAATTTTACAAGTTCTTCTATTGTATCAGGAACTTTTGAATTGTATTTTTCAACAAGTTCTTTTGAAAGTTCGACTATTTGTTTAGCTTTGTTCGCATAAAATCCTACGGGATAAATTGCTTTTTCTAATTCTTTTACATCGCATTTTGCAAAATCTTCAGGAGTTTTTCCTAATTTAAGCATTCTGACCGTTGCCGGATATGTTGTTCTGTCGTTGGTTCGCAAACTCAGGATACAGGCGATAAGTACAATAAACGGGTCTTTGTAATTTTCCATAAATTCTACAAATTCGCTGCGTTTTTGGTTTGCGGATTTCAAATTTTCGACTATTTTATCTATATCAATCATTCAGTAAATCCCCGCAATTTATTACAGTTTTCAAACGAAGAGCGTAAATATTGTCAAAACCGAAAGGTTTGAGTTTAACCGCGTCTTTTTCCGTTGTTATTATGTTTCCTTGTATTTCGGAGATTTCATCTTTTGTATATTGGTGGTGGTCGTCAAATGTTACTGTTGATTTGATATCATAATCTTTTAAAAATGCATAAAATTGTTCAGGCTGACCTATTGCACTCATTGCGCAGGCTTGTGCATTTTTTGAAAGTTCTTCCCCTGTTTTTATATTGTAGACAATATCAGGTTCGGCTTTCGCTACCTGTGTTTTTAATTTTAGTTTTTTCCCCATTATTTTTGCTAATTTTTCTGCTCTTGTATGGTCTGTATTTTTGCTTACAACAACAAGTCTGTCTACCCGCGAAAAGGCTTCTGTTCCCTCTCTTAGCGGTCCTGCAGGAAGAAGATTTTCGTTTCCGAACCCTTTTTCACTGTCCATTAAAACTATATCTAAATCTCTGTGCAGTTTTCTGTGTTGGAATCCGTCATCCAGAATGATTTTGGTTACGCCGAAGTTTTTTATTGCAAACTCTGATGCCGCAATTCTGTTTTTGGATGTAATAACAACTGCTTTTGTATTTTGAGCCAGCCAGAACGGTTCATCTCCTGCCATTTCTGCAGTATGAAAAATTTCTTTTCCGTCTGAAATTACGTTGATATTTTTATTTGATAATTTCCCGCCGTAGCCGCGTGATACGATTGCTGTTTTTTCGCCTTTTTCTATCAGGTATTTGGCAAGTTCTGCAACCACCGGAGTTTTTCCTACTCCGCCGGTGGTAAGATTCCCTATTGAAATAACGTATGCATTAACTTTTTTCGGTTTTAATATTCCGTTATCATAAAGCTTATTTTTTAATCCGCTCCCCAGTCCGTAAAACAACGAACAGAATTTCAGAACATTAAACAACGGTCCTTTTGCATTTTTGTCGTAGTGAATTTTAGTGATTTCTGTTTTAAGTTTTTTCATACTCTAATATTAAAACATAAGTCTGAATAACAGGAAGCGTTTGTTAAGTTTTTCAGAGAATTTTCTGAGATTGCATGTTGTAGCTTCCGTATTTTCAATAATTCTATCAAGCTCTGTTCTCTGATCAGGACCCAGTTTGTTGACGGATGCAAGACTTGTAGAAATATCGGTCATTGCTTTATTTATGTTAGCAACTGTATTGGTGAGATCTTTTTTCAACTGGTCGTCTTTTGTCATACCGTTTACGTATGTACTGATTTCGTTGATGTTATGGGAAATTACCCTCAAATCTTCTGCCAGAGCTTCAGCATTTCCGTTACCCATAAGTGTATTCAGGTTGTTTGAAAGCTGTTCAATTGATTTTGTTGTTGTTTTTAAATCTTCTTTAAACTCTTTATCTCCGATGATATTATTGATATTTGCGGAAATTTCAGAAAAGTCATTTGTAGCCTGTTCCATCATTGCCATCAATTTATCTAAATCTTCTCTTGATGAATCCAGAAGTGCATCGACTTTAGACATAGTTTGTGTCGTCTGCGTTGTCAGACTGTTGATATTGCTGACAGAAGTTTTTAAATCCGTGATTACGTCGTCAGAGAGAAGTTCGTTGATTTTTCTGTTAGTTTCAGTCAGAGATTCTGCAGCTCTGTACTGCCAGTCCATAAAGTCTGCTATTCTCATAGGTTCAATGATTGTATACGGTGAATCCTGTTTCGGATAAGGAAGGGTTACATCATCAAGAGTTGATATTCTCAGTTTTTTAACACCGTTTTCCGAAACTGTTTTCCCTTTCATAAATTCCGGTAAGATAAGCCCGGGAAGATTTACTACATAGTCAACTTTATATGCGCTGTTTGTGTTGATGTATTCTTTAAAGTTGTAAGGCACAGCGTCTTTAGAAAGAACTTCTATATTTTTAATTTTACCGACATCATAAAATTTGTCGTCTAATTTCATCTCAACAGGGTCATCCTGATACAGAACATTTTTATCCAGCATAGGGATATATATTGTTCTTGTCATCGGAGGGGTGATTTCAAGGAAAAGTTCTCCAATCAAACCTGACTGTTGAATAGAAAATGTAGATGCTGTCGGAATTGAAATATCAGGGTTTGTAATAACAAATTTTACATTGACATGGTTTTCTTCGCCGTCGATTACAGGAACGATTTCTTCAACCTGTCCGACTTTTAACCCCATCATCTGTACACCGGCGCCTGGTCTCATGCCGTTTACGTCTTTAAATTGGATTTCAATTCTGTCTGCAGATGAGAAGGCGCGTCCTTTTACTCTCAATACAACTACTATAAGCAAACTCAGTGATATGAGAGTTAAAAGCCCAACCTTAAAAGACGATGAGAATTTCATTATTTTCTATTTCCCCTGATTACAATATCTACTTTTTAATATTACAGAAAATAAAAAATAATGTAAAGTTTTTAACATTCTAATCTGTACTACAATCGGCGTAATGCTTTTATATTGGTAATTACAGATAATTTGATAAAATATTTTTTACGTAATTTTGAGTTTCTTTGTATGGCGGAACTCCGTCGTACTTATCAACTGCACCAGGGCCTGCATTGTATGCGGCAAGGGCTAAAATTACATTCCCGTTGTATTTATCAAGCATTGATTTAAGGTATCTGACTCCGCCGTCTACGTTTTGGACGATATTATACGGATCTTGAACGCCTAATCCTTTTGCTGTTGCAGGCATCAACTGCATCAGTCCCATAGCTCCGACTTTTGATTTTGCTTTCGGGTTAAAGCCTGATTCCTGTTTGATTACTGCTTTTATTAAATTTTCATCGACGCCGTGTTTTTTAGAAATTTGTGATACCACGTCAAGAATTTGTGATTTTGTAGAATTTATATTAGCGTTGCTGACATTATTTACAGGAATTGATTGCGGTTTGATTTCTTCTGTTCCGGCATTTTCTACCGAATTTTTAATAATGTTTGCATTAACGTTTTTGGCAGCAGGGTTTAAAAGTAATGAACCAAAATTAACATTTTGATATGATTGCATTACTTTATCAAAAGATTGAACATTATTAGGCGGCGGGGCGATAGTTGTTGCACCGTTTGCGTAAGCTGTGGATGTCGGCGCCTGCGTCGGGTTCATTTTTGCATTCATGCTGTTTACGTAGCTGTTTAACTGCATAGCCCGTTGCATTGCTGCGGTTTGTCCGCCGGATGATAACATTCTTTGTATAAATTGTGAGAACATATACCTAAATACCCTTTTATTTAACTCTATTCTACAGTTAAATGTTTTATTCCGTATCCTCTATATGAATTAATGATTTTTCTCACAAAGTCAATTACAAACTTGATGTTAGACTAATTATTCCCACGGTTTTACAAGAAACTTGATGGCTTTGCCTTCTATATGCTGGTTCATAGCCCATTCAATATCTTTTAATCCGATTGTTTTTGTTATTAATTTTTCTACTTCAACATCACCTGATGCTATATAATCAAGAGCCTGACGGAAATATTTCGGGGTATGGTGGAATACGCTCATTAATCTAATATCACCGTAGTGCATTTTAGTTGTATCAAAGGTTACTTTAGAACCTGATTTGCAGCCGCCAAAGAAATGTACTGTGCCTCCGGGTCTGACAAATGTGAAAATTCTTTCCCAGATTTCCGGCAGGCCGACGCATTCTACTGCAACATCAAGCCCTTTTCCTTCTTCTGTGAAATCAAGGAAGATTTTTTCAGGGTTAGGATATTTTTTCAAATCCACAATTTCATCGGCGTGTGCAAATTCATCAGCCATTTGAAGTTTTAGCGGATTTCTGCCTGCAACGATTACTTTAGCGCCTTTTAATTTTGCAAGTCTTGCAAACATCAGGCCTATAGGTCCTATCCCTATAATTCCGACAGTTTGTCCTTCTTTTATTCCGGTTCTTTCTACACCGTGAACAACATTTGCAAGCGGTTCGCAAAATGCGGCTTTATCAAAACTAAGATTGTCAGGAAGAATAAGAGTATTCTTTTTTACGATTCTTGCCGGAACAGTTATATATTCAGCATAAGCACCGTTTAAAAGGTCAAGGTTTTCGCAAAGGTTATATTCTTCGCGTTTGCAGAAAAAACATTCTCCGCACGGTGCGGAATTTGCGGCAACTACGCGGTCACCGACTTTTACATTGTCTACATTTCTGCCGACTTTTTCTACTATACCGGCAAATTCGTGTCCGAATCCTGACGGGATGTTCTTTATCAAAACAGGATGTCCGCGGCGAAATGTTTTGACATCAGTTCCGCAGGTGAGGGCAGACATTACTTTTACGACAATCTCGCCTTCTTCCGGAGGTTTTACCATAACTTCTTCATATTTTATGTTTTGCGGTCCGTAGTATTGTATAGCTTTCATATTTATCCCTTAAAATTTTATGTAAGCTTTTAATATTTTGTTGCTCACTGTATCTTCAACGGCTTGCTCTATATTTTCAAACTCGTAGACTGTTGAAATCCCTTTTACATTAACTCTTCCGGATTCAAGAAGTCTGAGAGAATCTTTCAAATCTTCAATAGCCGGAGAGTAACTTCCTAAAACTGTTAATTCTCTGTAGTAAATTTCATTGTTTGCATAGCCGCGGTTTTGCGGAGTGCTTGCAAAGACAAGAATTTTGCCGCCGTTTCTTACCGTATCAAGTGCTACATCTATTGTTTTGTCTGCGCCTGATGTCATAAATACTGCATCTGCGCCGTAATTATCTGTTTTTAATTTTACATATTGTCTTGTGTAATCTCTGTCTTTTGAATTGAAAGCCCCGATGCCGAATTGTTTCAGAATTTGAATTCTGTCATCAAGTAAATCACAGCCGATTACGTTTACGCCCATTGCATGGAGCGCTTGAGCCATCAGGATTCCTATTGAACCTAAACCTATGACAAGAGCTGTTTCTCCTTTTTTCATTTGAGCTCTTTTTACGGCTCTTATGCAGCAGGCAAGCGGTTCGTAAAATGAGGCTTCGATTTCTGTCAAATTTTTAGGTTTGAGATGCGCTACATTTTTCAAGTGTTCTTCCGATACAAAAATATATTCGCTGAAACCTCCCGGTTGCAGGTTAGTTTTTTTGAAGTGTTCGCACATGGAAACATTGCCGTTTCTGCAATAAATACATTTGCCGCACGGAATATGGTGGGAGGTTATAATAATATCATCTTTTTTAAATCGTGTAGACGAATTTATATCAACAATTTGAGCGACAATTTCGTGCCCTAAAACAGTTCCGTCAGGGACAAGTTTGTGCTGCAGTTTTACTATATCTGACCCGCACAATCCGCATCCGAGAAGCTTTACTATAGCACCTTTGCGATTATCAAGCGTAATATTTTCTCTCTCTTCAATTTCTATCTTGTCGTTTTTTAAGATGGCTGTTTCCATAAATTTCACCTCTTCAAAAATTTTAGCACAAACAATCTTGCGATTTATCTAAATAGATTATATAATAAATATATGAGCACAATCAGAAGATTAAATTTTTGGGATTCTCCTAAGCTTAAAAAAATGATATTTTATCTTGAGAGCGGCGAAAACCTCAGAAAAGATTTGATGAGTGAAGCATTCCGATTTGTGCATCGTTATTTTCCTTTGAAATATCGCTTTATGCCGGAATCTTACATCCTTTTAGATGGAAAAGAAATTCTCGGACTGGTTACTGTTGCTCCAACTCTGGGTAATCCATATAAGCTTAATATTACCCGACTGGTTTTTGATAAAAATTTTTATGATGCAGGAAAACAGCTTATTGAATTTGTAACTTCAAAATACGCTGCAAAAGGTGCGGTTTCATTTACTGTTGCTGTTGACCAGTGTCATGATGAGCTTATCAATCTTTTTATAAACGGCTGCGGTTTCAGACATTGTTCTTATGAAAATTTATGGAAACTCGGCGGGCTGGAATTCCCTGAGAGGGTATCATCTTTCAGATATTTTCAAAATTCGGACGCGGCGGAAGTCTCAGAGTTGTATAACAGTGAATTGATTGATATGTTTAAACATTCCTTAAAACGTGTCAAAAACGAGTTTAAAGAACCGTTTTTTGAAGGTGTCACAAATTTTTATAAAAATCGTTATGTGCTGGAAGATTCCGTTAAACGCAAAATTATTGCATATATGTCCCTGACAACAACTGACAACCTTAATTATATAATAGATTTAACGCAGAATTCCGGCTATGATTTCAATTATGATGAAATATTAGGTTTTGCGGTCAGGGAAATCTCACACAGAAAAACCGTATTCTATCCTTTTGTTAAGCAAAAGCAGTATACAAAATCTTCAGGCAAATTTGAAGATTATCTTCACTCAAAAAAATGTCAGTGTATTCAAACACAGCTTGTTCTTGTTAAAGATTTCTACAGACCTGTTAAACAGGAGCAAAATGCCCTGCAGGTATTTTTATTCGGTGAAAACAGGATTACCGCAAATTAATTTATAATTTTTTCTTATTTGTGTTAAGATTTTACGTAGGAGTATAAAGAAAAGAGGCGCTTATGGATAAGCTTAAAATTTATCTTGATAAAGATATTGATTGCGGATTAATTAAAACGAAAAAAATTGCAGTGATAGGTTTTGGATCTCAAGGGTACGGTCAGTCCATGAATTTAAAAGATTCAGGGTGTGACGTTGTACTCGGCTTGCGTTTGGGCGGAAGTTCCGATGTTAAAGCTAAGGATTACGGCTTTAAAACTATGGCAATAAAAGATGCCGTTCAGTGGGCTGATATAGTTCAAATTCTTATTCCTGATGAGGTACAGGCTAAAGTTTATGAAGAAGAAATTAAACCGTATATGAAAAAAGGTCAGTATTTGATGTTTTCACACGGGTTTAATATCCACTATAAAAAAATTGTTGCACCTGATGATGTTAATGTAATTATGGTTGCGCCAAAAGGTCCGGGGCATACCGTCAGAAGCGAATACCAAACAGGCAGAGGCGTTCCGTCATTAATTGCAGTATATCAAAATCCGTCAGGAGACGCTAAAGACGTTGCACTTTCTTACGCTGCGGCAATCGGTGCCGGTAGAGCAGGTATTATAGAAACTACTTTCCGTGAAGAAACCGAAACGGATTTGTTCGGTGAACAGGCTGTTATCTGCGGCGGTGTTTCAGCACTTATAAAAGCTGGGTTTGATGTTCTGGTAGAAGCAGGATATTCTCCTTATATGGCTTATTTTGAAGTACTCCATGAAATGAAACTTATTGTTGATTTGTTCTTTCAGGGCGGGCTTAAAGATATGCGCTATTCAATTTCCAATACTGCAGAATACGGCGATATGACAAGAGGTCCTAAAGTTATAGGTGAAGAATCAAAAGCTGCTATGCGCGCTCTTTTAAAAGATATTCAATCCGGCGCATTCGCAGAAGAATTTTTGACTGAAATGAAATCGGGGTGTCCTGAATTCAACAGATTAAGAAAAGAAAATCAGGAGCATCTGATTGAGAAAATCGGAGAAGAAATCCGCTCATCATTTATCTGGGGCGGTAACGATAAAATTATTGACAGAAACAAAAACTAGGTAAAGGGGTAAAATGTTCAGCACTGAAGATATCTATGAAGTCGTTGTGTTTTCTATCGGTGATACAAAAGCCGGTACTAAAATGGGTAAATTACAGTTAAAAGATACTAAAGATGACAGTGTCTTAAATTGTATATTGTGGGAAGAAGCATTGAACAGAATGGATTCAAAACTTTTCCGCACAGGAAATCAATTGAGAATTGTGTCAGGTTCTTTTAACGAGAAATTTAATAACTGCCTTATTTCAGCACTGGAACTTGTAAAAGAAGCTAAGACCGGATTGGATTTGGCTGAACGTGAAAAACTCTACGGAGAAATCCTCTCCTATGTTAATAATTTTAAAAATGAAAAATTAAAAACTTTTATTCTGAACTATTTTGAAGAACATAAAGATTTAATTATGGTAATGCCTGCGGCAAAGCTTATGCATCATAATTATATCGGAGGACTGCTGCAGCATATTTTTGAATGTTTGCAGTTTGCTGAAATTAATATGGCATTATTTGCCCATCCGCTGAATGAAGATGATATCTACGGAGCTTGTATTTTACACGATATAGGCAAAATTTTTGAGTACACAATTGATGTAGAAACAGGTCTTGTTGATTACGCGGAAGGTTTCCAAAAAGAATGGATTACGCACTCACAATACGGTTTTTCCGTATGTATGGCAAACGGTTTTAATAAAATTGCCCGTATGATTGCCGCTCACCACGGCCGAGCAGAATGGGGCGCAATTATTGATCTGAACGAGAAAGATTTGGAGCCGGAATTGTATTTCATCCATCTTGTTGATAACCTTTCTGCTAAATTCGGTAAAATTAATATTTCGCTTCTGGAAAAGAAAGAGGTGTAACGTTGGCAAAATTGACTGAAAAACACAATTTAAAAGGTACTTTAATTTGCGTTGAAGGAATAGACGGCTCAGGAAAATCTACCCAGCTTGCTCTTTTGCGTGACTGGCTGAAATCTATCGGACAGGATGTCATCTTCACCGAGTGGAATTCTTCAATGCTGATTTCGCAGACAACAAAGTTAGCGAAAAAGAAAAATTTGCTTTCTCCGCGTACATTCAGCCTGTTGCACGCCGTTGATTTTGCTGACAGACTTAAACAGATTATTGAACCTGCTCTCAAGGCCGGTTTTATAGTTCTTGCTGACAGATATGCTTATACTGCTTTTGCGCGCGACGTTGCAAGAGGTGTTGACAGACAATGGGTTCGAAAAGTTTATGATTTCGCTATCAGGCCTGATTTGGCTGTTTATTTTGATATAAAACCAGAAACTGCAATGAAAAGAATTTGTTCTAACCGTGCACCAAAGTTTTATGAGGCCGGCATGGATTTGAAATTGAGTAACGATCCTTACGAAAGTTATTTAATATTCCAATCAAGAGTTATTAAAGAGTATCAGAGTATGGTGGATGAATTCGGGCTGGTTAAACTTGATGCGGATGATTCTATTCACTCAAAACAGGTTGCAATCAGAACTTTGCTGAGAGAAATTCTCAAAGAAAAAGGGATAGAGGTGTAGATTATGGAAAATTTCAAAAGAAAACACGATTACGAAGGACTCCTTGTTGTTATTGAAGGTACTGACGGTTCCGGAAAATCTACCCAGCTTGAACTTCTGAAACGTTATATGCAGGATATGTCATACGGTGTTATGGTATCAGAGTGGAAAACTTCAAGACTGATAGCAAAAGTTATTGATGAAGCAAAGGAACGTAATCTTTTGAATGCTTCAACTTACAGCCTTTTGTATGCGGCTGATTTTGCAGACAGATTGGAAAACCAGATTATACCTGCTCTAAACGCCGGATTTATCGTGCTTCTGGATAGATATTATTATACAGCGTTAGCCCGTGATGTTGTGCGCGGTCAGGATATTGAATGGGTTAAGAACCTCTATGAATTTGCGCCGGAACCTGATTTGGTGTTCTATCTTGATATGCCCGTTGATATTCTTTTGAAACGTATAATAGGTACAACAGGACTTGATTTTTACGAAAGCGGAAGAGACGTAGGTTTTTCTACAGACTTTTACAAGAGTTTTGAAATTTATCAGAACAGATGTCTTGAAGAATATAATCGTATGAAATCGGAATACGGTTTTATCAGCATTGACGGTACTAAATCAATTGAAGAAATTCATAATGAGATGAAACACCATGTTCAGGAAATTCTGGACACAGGTATTTTGGATTAAAGGCTTCAATTTTTGCTGTGCAGCAGAATTTATGGCATTTTAAGATTGCTGTGCGATAATTTTATGCCAGATATTTTTGCATTGTTGCTTTGTCAAATACTTCAATACTGTCTTTCGAGTGGATAAATATCATGCAGGATATAAGAGATTTAAGCGTTTCAAAGTCCGAAAATGCCAGTTTGTTGCGCAAATCTTCCATGTTGTTCGCAAGAAATTCCATGATAATTGTTTTGTTATCAAATACAAGAGTTGAAAAATAGTCAAAAGATTCTTTTGTCTTAACACCTTCCATATAGATAATATCAGGTGATTGGAATTCAATAAAGCGGGCTGCTTTATCCATGTTAAATCCGACGTTTTCATTGAGTTCGCACTGGTTAACGTTTTTCAAATTATATTTTGAAATACTTTCCAGAGTCATTATATTTTTATTAGTATTTCTGGTTGCGGCATCGAGCAGAAGTGAATATATAACGTGTGTTTTTCCGCTCAGCGGAGAACCGCATACTATTATTATGCCGGCTGAATCCAATGCTTTTTTAACTTTATTCAGACTTTTTGCATCAGTAATTATTTTAGATAATTCAAGCGGCGGCTTGTAGATTTTGAGAAAAATTCTTTCCCCCATAATCGTAGGAAATGTAGAGATACTTGCAATCAGGTTTATGTCGTCAACTTTAAACGAAAGTTTGCCGAGCTGCGGAACTTCACTGACAGACGGGTCAAGTTTTGCAAGTGTTTTTAGTTTTGATACAAATGACCCCGTCAAAACTGTCGGGATAGCACCTTTGTTTTGAAGTTCTCCGTTTTTTTTGAAATTAACTGTCAAACCGTTGTCTTCACATTGAAAACTTACTTCATGCACATTTTCAATTATAGCCTGTTTAAGGATTGCTCTTATTATTTTTTGGATGTGGCCGTCGCTCAAATCTTCGCTGTGAAGTTCGTCAAGCCAGTTATAGCCTGCATTTTCATCTGACGTGAAAATATCACCGACAACAGCATCAGTTTTATAATATTCGTCAATCTTTTTCAATATACTGGTTTCTGAAGAAATGACCGGTTCAATTGAGCACTCTGCGGATTCGACAATTTTATCTATTGCAAATAAATCCAGCGGGTCAGCCATTGCAACAGTCAGAGTATCTTCAATTTTAAACAACGGAATAATTTTATAACGTTTTGCGTCAGTTATATTGATATATTTAAGGCATTTTGTATCAAGAGTGTAATCGTTCAGGTTAACTGACGGTATATGTAGTTTTGACTCAAGAAAATTAATCAGGGCATCTTCTGTAAGAATTCCCGAGTTGATTAAAGCCTGCCCTATATTAATATTCTGGGCTGCAGCAATTTCCTGCGCCTGTTCCAATGTCTCAAACGGAACAAGTCCGGCTCTTACAAGATCATATTTTAGTTTTTCGAGGGTTTTGTTTGTAACTGTTTCCATCTTATTTTTCTACCTGAGAGCCTAAATACTGATCAACTTTTTTAACAACTTCATCGAGGTCAAAAGGTTTTGTGATATATTCGTCAACCCCTGTTTCTTCACCTATGAGTTTGTCTTCCTCCTGCGAGCGGGCTGTTACCATAAGTATAGGGATATTTTTGTATTTGTTGTCGTATTTCAAAAGTCTGCTGATTTTATAACCGTTAATTTTCGGCATCATAACGTCAAGAATTATTAAATCAGGCATAATTTCTTTTGCCAGTTTAAGTCCGTCTTCTCCGTTGTATGCGCAGTAGCAGGTGTAATTTGCAACTTCCAGCACAAATTTTAGACTTTCTACAATATCCTGTTCATCATCAACGATTAAAATCTTTTTCATAATTTCCTCTACAATATACCCAATTCTATTATAGCATATTTTTGTGGGGCAATGCTATTGTAACGTTTTTTTAATGTAGCCACAACTCTTTATTGCATAAAAATTAAAAGTTGTGGTGTACTTATACAGTTACAGGAACTTTTGCAACAGGTATTACAAAGTGGAAAGTTGAGCCGACATCAGGAGTGCTGTCACACCAGATTGTGCCCTGATGCGCTTCCAGTAATTGTTTGGCGATAGGCAGACCTAATCCTGAACCTCCGACTTTTCTTGATAATGAATTTTCAAGCTGCGCGAATTTGTCAAAAGCGTGTAAGAGGTCTTTTTCGGCTATTCCTATTCCTTCATCAGCGACACTCACCATTATATATTCGCCGTTAAGCTTTTTGATATCTTCCTCAAAATACGGATGACATTTTATGTCTGACGCATTTATCAGTTCTGTTTTTATTGTTATGTTTTTGCCCTCCGGAGTAAATTTTATTGCGTTAGATACAAGATTTGTCAAAACCTGTTCAAGCCGCTGGCTGTCAGCATAGATATCCGGAAGGTTTGCTGTCTCTTCTGAATTTAGCGTCAGCCCGTGTTCTTTGGCAACTTCCGAGAGCGCAGATTTTACATAATCAACAACAGAATGGATATTCATATTCTTGAATACAAAATCCATCTTACCTGCTTCGATTTTGGACAAATCAAGCAAATCGTTAATAATTCCTGAAAGCCGCTGAACGTTTCTGCTTGCCATATTCAGGAATTTTTCCATATTATTTGTCACTTCTCCGCACTTGCCGCTAAGGAGTATATCAAGCGAATTTTTAATTGATGTCAAAGGTGTACGCAGTTCGTGAGAAACAATTGAAATGAATTCTGATTTTAGGCGTTCAAGTTTTTCAAGTTTATGGTTAGTTTCTTTTATTTCCTGATATAGTGTCGCGTTTTTCAAAGGCAGTGCTACCTGTCTTGCTATAGTTTGGAAACAGGTTGCGTCTTCTGAGGAGAACGATGAATCCTTAAAAATTTCCACGCATCCGAAAACATTTTCCCCGAGACTAATCGGCGCAAACATATTATCATACTGAAACAGGCTGAATGTAAACCGATTCCCCGGATATTTGACGGTTTTAATTACTTTGAGGTTTTCTTCATCTATTTCATAAGGCGGATTTTCAAACGCATTTTTGTAATTTAAAATCGTCCTGAGTTTCAATGCACTTAAAATTTCATCCGATATTTCGTACAATGAGTTTAACATCAATACAGGCTCATCTTCCGTACAAAATGACAGTGTGCAGGTAAGAGAAAAACTCAATGCCTTATCAAGTCCTTCAATCATATAAGAAAGCAGCTTTTCTTTATCAAGAGTTTCCGCAAAATTTGAACTTGTGCTGTACAGTGCATTAAGTCTGTACAAACTGTCTGCCAGATCTTTGTTTGTATTAGAAAGCTTTTCCAGTGAATTTTTGGTTTTTAAATATACGTTAATAGTCGAAGCTATAAGATAATCCGACATCTCTTTTGTCATATATGCATTTGCGTATTTCAGGATTTCCTGTTCAGGGGTGTTAGTTATATATAATATAATTGTGTTGCTATCAGAAAACGATTTGATTTTTTTTGTAAGAGATTTTATGCATTCAAGCCCGCTGTCAAGAATGATAATATCGGGGCCGCCGATTTGCAGTATATCTATTACCTGCATTTCTGTATACAGCACCGAAAACTCAAACTGATTTTTGCTGAAAATCGTGCTTAAGCGGGCAATTTCTTCTGTATTTTCACTTACAAACAATATCTTTATCATACAATACTATGTTAGCAAGTATTTAGATATATGCAAATTCTTTAAGTTTTTTGACGTGGTATTATTTTGATTTTTTCTTTTGGGGTCTGTTTTTTTGACTGTTTGAATTGCTGTTATTTTTGTTTCGGCCTTGTGACGTATGGTGCGCTGATGTTTGAATTCTCTTTACGCTGTAAACATCTGGTATGGATTGGATGCTGTTGATAACTTTTTTAAACGTATCAATATTATCAAGTTCAATGCTGAGTTCAATAATACCTACCTTACCGGCTTTTGATTTAACGTTTGCAGAAATAATATTTGAGTTGTTGTCTGATACAGCTCCGACAATATCTTTTAACAAACCTATTTTTTCTGCGGTTTCAACACGTATGGTGGTTGTGTAGGTTCGGCTTGTGTTATCACCAGACCAGTGTATGTCCATTAATCTTTCCGGCGGAATTGAATCAAGAGTTTTGCAATCCAGACGGTGGACAGAAACCCCTTTAGATCTTGTTACAACGCCGACGATAGGTTCTCCCGGAATCGGTGAACAGCAGCGGGCAAAGGAATAAAGCATACCTTCGAGCCCAACGATATCTTTTTCTGATTTTTTATGTGTGTGACCTGTGAATGTCTGTTCAGGTGTTTTAGGCTGCGGCTTTTTAAGTTTATTTACTATTTTGTTAACTGTGGTTTCACCGTAGCCGAGAGCTGCGAATAAATCTTCCGCGCTCTGATAATTCATAATTTTCGCAACTTTTTCAAACTCTTCTTTTTTTACATAATCGTCAAAAACGGCTTTGGTCAATTCGCGTTCAAGCATTGTTTTGCCCATTTCAACGTGGTCTTCGCGTTTGTTCTTTTTAAACCACTGACGAATTTTAGAGGAAGCCTGCTTTGTGACAACAAAGTTCAACCAGTCCAGACGCGGCGCAGGGGTTTTAGATGTTATAATTTCTACTATGTCGCCGTTATTCAGTTTTGTATCAAGCTGTGCGATACGTCCGTTGATAAGAGCACCAATTGTTTTGCTTCCGACATCAGAGTGAATTCTGTATGCAAAATCAACAGGGGTTGCATTAACAGGTAAATCTATGACGTCGCCGTTCGGGGTGAATGCAAAAACCTGATCGGAAAATAAATCCAGTTTTACCGAATTCACGTAATCTTCGGCATTTGTCATGTCTTTGTCATATTCGACGAGCTTTCTCATCCACGAAAATTGTAAATCAGATGCCTTATCTGCTTTTTGAGAACCTTTTTCTTTATATCTCCAGTGCGCCGCAACCCCGTATTCAGCGACTTCATGCATTTGCCATGTTCTTATTTGAACTTCCAGCGGTTTTGAACGAGGACCGATGACTGAAGTGTGCAAAGATTGGTACAGGTTGCCTTTCGGCATTGCGATGTAATCTTTAAATCTTCCGGGGATTGGTTTAAATTGGGAGTGAATAAGCCCTAAAACTTCGTAGCATTCTTTTTCCGTATCGACTATTACGCGTACGGCTGTGATGTCGTATAAGTCGTGAAACGCTATGTTCAAGCGCTTCATTTTGCTGTAGATGCTGTAATAGTGCTTTGCGCGTCCCGTAATTTGTGCGTTTATTCCGCTTTTTTTGACGTCATTTGAAATTTTTTCAATCAGCATATTGACAGTCATTTCGCGTTCGGCTTTTTTCTGGGAGACCAGCTGGGCTATTTCAAAGTATTTATCAGGTTCAAGGTATCTCAGTGATAAATCTTCAAGTTCGGCCTTAATTTTCCCGATACCTAAGCGGTTTGCAAGCGGCGCAAAGATATCTAAGGTCTCTTTTGCTATTTTTTGCTGTTTGTTGACCGACATAAAATTCAGGGTTCGCATATTGTGCAGTCTATCTGCAAGTTTAAGAAAAATTATTCTTATATCGCTTGCCATTGCAATAAAAAGACGTCTGAAATTCTCTGCCTGACGTTCTTCTTTTGATTTAAACTGTAATTTTCCGAGTTTTGTTACCCCTTGAACGAGGTTTAAAACATCATCTCCGAACAATTCACGGATTTCTTCAGGTTTTGTATCCGTATCTTCGAGTATATCGTGCAAAAATGCGGCTTGAAGTGTGTGTGAGTCTACTTTTAAATCTATTAGAATTTTTGCTACTTCGACAGGGTGAATGATATAAGGCTCTTCTGAAATTCTGTATTGCCCTTCGTGAAGGCGTTTTGCAAATTCAAAGGCTTTTTCTATTTGTTTAATTTCTTCATCGTCTCTGTGCTGATCTATTAATTTTTGTCTTATATCGTCGAATAGCGGTTTTTCTGTCATAGTAAATTTATCATACAGATTTTATTTCTTTTTTTCAAGTAAAATCGTTTAATTTCATACATTAAGACTACGTTTTTATGATAATATTGCTCTATGGAAAAAGGTTTTTTACTGAATTTGAGAATTTCGCCAAACGCATCTAAGAATGAGATTATTAAAAGTGATGACGGCAGTATAAAAGTTAAAATTACGGCGCAACCTGTCGACGGAAAGGCTAACAAGGCTCTTATTGAATTTCTTTCTAAAACCTTTAAAATCCCAAAAACTTCTATTGATATAGTTAGAGGAGAAACTTCAAAAGATAAAACTGTCTTGTTTAAAACTGATGACGTGGATAAAATAAATAGGATTAAAGAAATATTTTCATTAAATGAGTGAGGGTATTGCAATTTAAAATTTTTATTGTTAACATTATAGTAACAGATTTATTTAAAGGTAAAATATGATTTTAAGAACTGCACAATTACATCATCATCAACATCATAGCTTCCTGAAGGGGCTATAGAATTGATGATGCGCGGTTTTAATTAATAATTCAATTCTAAAATAAGTAGCCTCTTCGGGATAAAAGCGTAAGAGGTTATTTTATTGATGAATTGGAGGTTAAAAAAATAATGTCACTAGTTAATATAATTTCGGCAATTGGAAATAATAATTCTGTTTACCCCTTACTGGTCAGAGATTGCGGGGTTGAAAACCCTATTAAGATTGCGTTGACGTATAAGCAAAATATAGATGAATCGCCAAAAGTAGCTCGTTATGCAGTGCGTGAGCGCACAATTGATGAATACACTACGTCTGCGGTCTGGCTCGGGGCTATTCCTGTTGTTGAGGCTGCTTCAGATATGTTTATATCTAAAAAAGGTTACAACCCTAAAATTAGTGCAAGGCTCTTTAAAGAAGACGCTGTTAAAAATCCTGTTCAGGGGATTGAATTTAATATCAAAAAATTTGCTAATTCAACATCAAAAGAAGTGCAAGCAGCAGTTGCAGATTTGATTAAAGTTAGAGACAATAAAAAAGCATTTGAAAGTTTAGTATCCAAAAAATTCACGGCAGCTGTCGCAATCCCGATGGCTTTAATCGGTTTTATCATTCCTAAATGTATATTTGCACTTTCCCGTAAAATTGCAGAAAAAGAAAAACAAAATCAGCCGGATTACTCTGATATCTTAGGCATGTCTGATATAACCACTTTCGGACAGAAGAAAGACGTATCATTTACAGGGTTTGCCTCAACTGTTGCAACTCTTACCACTCCGGATAAAATGGCTGCAATTGACGGCGGTTATGCTGTCGGTAGGGTGCTAACTGCGCGTAAAGGTTATGAACCCTTTGACATCGCTTTTAAAATGGCCGGTATGCTGTATTTAAATTATGTAGCACCAAAACAGATTGAAAAGTTGTTTAATTTCACTTCTGCCAGAATCTTCAAAAGCAATGTGAATCTTGATCCTAAACTGCTTAATAACAAAGAATTCATATCTGATGTGGAAAATAACCGTTTTGATTTTCTTGGCCGCATGAATGGCGCTCAGATGCTTGAATACATTGACAATAACCCGCAGAGCCCTTTTACAAAATATGCGTCAATGTTTAAAAAGGTTACAATGCTCACACAAGATAGCCGTGATCCGAGAATTTTTGTTGATATAAAGGATTTGGAAAACTTTGGAAAAGATATATTTTCGTTTTCTAAAGATGCCCTGAATTCTAAAAATTTAACTAAATTTGCTAAAAAAGCTCTGCGCGTTAAATCGGGTAATATTATATCAAACGTGGCTCTGAGCAGTTTCTTATTGTCATACGTTCTCCCGAAAACACAGTTTGCGCTGAGAGAACTCTTTACAGGTTCAAAGCTTGAGCCGGGCTTAATCAATATTGATAACAAAAAAAGATAATAAAAAAGCTCCGAATTAATCGGAGCTTTTTTAGTCTGTCTAAATTATCAATTATAATTTAGAAGCAACCATCAAAGTAGTTTCAGCTAAACGAGTTGAATAACCCATTTCGTTGTCGTACCAAGAAATGATTTTAACTTGGTTGCCGCCCATTACACGAGTTAATAAAGCGTCAACTGTAGATGATTGAGAAGTACCAATGTAGTCAGAAGATACTAACGGTTCTTCAGTGTAGCAAAGAACGTGTCCGTCAGCACCAGCTTTTAATGCTGCATTAACTTCTTCAACAGTAACATCTTTAGAAAGTTCAAATACAACGTCAACGAGTGAAACGTCCGGAGTAGGAACTCTCATAGCGAAACCGTCCAATTTACCTTTTAATTGAGGTAATACAAGAGCAACAGCTTTTGCAGCACCTGTTTTTGTAGGAACGATGTTCAAAGCACCAGCTCTAGCACGACGTGGGTCTTTGTGTCCAGCGTCTAAGATTCTTTGGTCGCCTGTGTAAGAGTGAACTGTTGTCATCAAACCTTTAACGATACCGAATTTTTCATCGATAACTTTAGCTACAGGAGCTAAGCAGTTAGTTGTGCAAGATGCCATTGAAATTACGTTGTGTTTTGCTGGATCGTATTCTTTATCGTTTACGCCTAAAACAATTGTAATATCTTCATTTGTAGCAGGAGCTGAAATGATAACTTTTTTAGCACCAGCTGTGATGTGAGCTTTAGCTTTTTCAGCATCAGTGAAGAAACCTGTTGATTCAACAACAACTTCTACGCCTAAATCTTTCCAAGGCAATTGTGCAGGATCTTTTTCTGCAAAGAATTTAATTTTTTTACCGTTTACGATAATACCTTCATCGTAAGCTTCAACGCTGCCGTCAAATTTGCCCATTACTGAATCGTGTTTGAAAAGTAATGCTGCTTCAGCAGGTTTCAAACCAGGGTCGTTGATAGCTACATAATTAATTTTGTCAAAAATACCTTCTCTGATAGCGGCTCTTAATGTGTTACGGCCGATTCTACCAAAACCGTTAATTGCTACATTTACCATAAGTTTTTACTCCTTCTTATTCTGTAAACTTATAACATGGTTGTTATACACCAAACAAATTAACTAAGCAAGCAAATATGTTAACCTTTAATTATTTATTAATATTTATATATATATTGTATATCGATGTAAAAATCTGAAAACTCAATAATATTGCCATTCTTTGCTATTTTATGATTTATAATTGTAACAAAAACTTAACAAAAAAGGATAAAAAATTAAAGAAAAAGTAAAGAAAAGCCGAAAACATGAGTA
>CALUVN010000015.1 GCA_944324235.1 Candidatus Gastranaerophilales bacterium | reverse complement strand
CCCTTATACTTTCTTTATCGGTTATTTTAATTATTTTCTTTAATTTTTCTATCTTTTTTCGTTACATTTCGTAATAATTTCATATAGATGATGTAGATTTATTGCCCCTGAAATACTCTTTTTTATTGACAATTAGGGTTAATATTTATAGAATGAAATTATGACGATAGTGTATTTAAGTTTAGGTTCTAACAAGGGTGATCGGATAGGTTATATACAGCAGGCTACCAGTTTACTGTCTGCGGTAGATGGGCTTAGTATTGTTAGAACTTCTGCATTTTATGAGACTGAACCTTGGAATATGAGTTCTGAAAAGTGGTTTGTTAACGCTATTGTTGAAATTAAATGTAAACTGACTGCCAGAGAACTTTTGTCTGAATGTAAGCGTATTGAACGTCAATTAGGGCGTGTAAGTAATGAGTCAGGAGTGTATGCTGACAGAACGATTGATATTGATATATTATTTTTCGGTAAAGAAATTATTAACGAACCGGATTTGATAATTCCGCATAAATTTGTTCATCTGAGAGCGTTTACGCTTGTTCCGATGTTGGAGTTGTCGCCGGATTTTGAACATCCTGTTTTGCATAAAACGATATCAGAACTGCATAATGACTTAGAAAACCCTGAGATGGTATTTTTGTATGGTACAAGAGTCGAGATGTAGTGTTGCGATAGTCGGCGGCGGACCTGCCGGATGTGTGTGTGCATATTTTTTACAAAACGAATGTGATGTCACGCTATTTGACGGCGGTAAATTTTTAAGAACTCTGTTACCTACGGGCGGCGGGCGCTGTAATCTTGCGCATGCCGAATTTGATTTTAAAGAGCTTGCAAAAAATTACCCGCGCGGCGAAAAGTTTTTGTATTCTGTTTTTTCACGATTTGGTACGGCTGAAACGCTTGAATTTTTCAGCCATATCGGGGTGGAAACTTATATTCAGGATGATCTGCGTATTTTTCCTGTTTCAGACAGTTCTGCTGACGTCAGGGAACATATTTTGCAGGCTTTGTGTAATGTAAATCTTGTTAAGGAACAAGTTGTAGAGGTTAAATCCAGAGGTAACGCGTTCGTTTTAAAGAGTGATAAGGCTGAATATTTATTTGATAAAGTTATTATTGCTACAGGCGGTCATGCTTCTTATGATATTGCAAAATCTTTCGGGCATACTGTTATAGAGCCTAAAAAGTCGCTGGTAGGTCTTATTACGGAGGCATATGTAAGCGAGCTTGCGGGGGTAAGCTTACAGTGCGGTGGCGAGAATGTTTTATTTACGCATAAAGGGGTCTCAGGGCCGTATATTTATAGAATTTCTTCATTAAAAGCGCGTGATAAGTTCCCGTATAAATTGAGCTTTGACTTTGTGGGTAAGATTGATTTTCAGAATATGTTGAATTTAAATCCGCATAAATCAGTAAAGAATCTTGTTTCAGAGCTTGTGCCCAAGTCGTTTGCTGAATTTATTCTCAAAAAGGCGGACGTTTCTCTTGATGAAAAGTGTCACAAAATTGACGGCAAGACCCGTGATAAAATACTTGAAGAACTTCAAAATTTTACGGTGACTATTACCGGTACGGATAATACCGGAGAGGTCGTTACATGCGGCGGAGTGGCGCTTGACGGGGTCAATTCAAAAACTATGGAGTCAAAACTCATCAACGGATTGTATTTTATCGGTGAAGTTCTTGATATCGATGGTTTTTGCGGCGGGTTTAACCTTCAAAATTGCTGGTCAACGGCGTTTGTTGCTGCCTGCGGGGTTAAGTCAGCCTTGTCTGTTTGAATATTTCCCAAATCAGAATTTTTAGTCGGACTGGTAAATTCGACCTACATAAACTTAGGAGATGGGCAAACGAAACGTTTGCATCATTAGAGCGGAAAGAAAAAATATTTGAGGACAATAGCGTAAGCAAAGCGGGAGCGTGTCCCGAAAATGATTTTTCTTTAGGGTTAAACCCCTTCCCCCTAGCCCCCTCCCTCAATCCCTCCCCTCAAGGGGGCGGGAAGTGTTGGAAAACTCTTACTTTTTTTTCAAAAGCCGGCATTTCAAAGTTTTTCAAAATTTCTTGAATACTTAATAAAGGCGACTGCTTCAATATTGAAGAGTAGTATTGATGCAAACTTATGTTTGCCCCTGTCTTGGATTTGCTCTACGCTCACGGGCGAGGGACAAAGTCTGTCATCCTGAACTCGTTTCAGGATCTGAGCTTTCCACAAAGCATACCTCACCCTACCCTCTCCTACTTAGGAGAGGGTATTCAAGTTTATACAAAAGCCGACTTGTAGAAAGTTTTTATAAGTTTTTGAATATCTAATACAGGCGACTTTTCAGTTTGTGGAAAGAATATTGATGCAAACTTATGTTTGCCCCTGTCTTGGATTTGTTCCACTCTCACGGGGCGAGGGACAAAGTCTGTCATCCTGAACTCGTTTCAGGATCTAAGCTTTCCGCAAAGCATACCTCACCCTACCCCTCTCCCTCACAGAGGTCAATCTGACGGGGCGAGGGAAGAGTATCACTGTGCGTAGCACTGTAACGGACTATTCACTCTTCACCATTCACACTTCACTCATATTGATGCAAACGTTTCGTTTGCCAAACATCATGTTTGCCAACCGTTACGGTTGCTGCTGTTGTTGGAGTTCAGCGATAATTCTTTGCTTTCTTTCAAAGTCCTTGTTATTACTCATAAATCTGAACCCTACCATTATTGCAGGTGCTATAATACCGAGTGCACCTATGCATGAACCGATATTTTTCAATACAGATGCTCTTTTTAACTTCTTAACTTCTTTTAAGAAATTATCAACGGTATTTCCTGTATTTTCCGTTAGATATTCACCAAGCTGTGCTTTCAGTTTGCCAAGGTTTTCATAAACACTTTTAACGTCTGAAATATTTATATATCTTCTGTTATCAATTCTGTCGGATTTTTTAAGTACAAATCCGAGGAATTTTTTCTCTGGGAATGTTTCAATAATGTCAGATTTTTTAGCAAATTGAACGATTAAGTTGTCAGGATTTGTATTCAGGAATTTATAAATTTCAGCATCGCTCTTGCCGTAAACTTTGCCGAATTCTTCCAGAGATTCTGCAAGTTTTGTTGTTTTCATTGCTTCATTGAGTTCTTTGCTTTCTATTACTCTTGCATCAAGTCCGATATTTCTGTTGTGTTTGGTTTCGGCTGATTTTTCCAGATGGTTCTGGATTTTTTGACCTGCAAAGTACATAAAGCCCCAGAATGAACCTTCTTTAATCAAGTATCCGAAAAAGTCCTGTTTGGTTTCGGACATTACAAGTCTTTCCCCTGTAATAGCTCCGTCTACAATCATCAGGTTGTTTGTTGGAGAGAACATGAAGTGGTCAAGTACCTGTAAAGGTGTTTTTCCGGTAAATGCAGGCTGTTTGTTGTCTTTTGCAGTGTTTGCTTGCTGATTGTCTTTGTGGACTGCTGAAAAAGCTTGCGAAAATTTTGGCGGCAGGTGTGTAGATGTTGTGGTTGTACCTGATTTTGCGTTATTTCCGTTAGCTTTAGACGCTGCTGCCATTTTAGCTTTTTCTTCTTCTCTTATTTTCTGTTCGGTGTATTTATATCTGAATTTTGTCAAAGCACCGTAAGAGAAAATGGTCAGAGCCGTAGACGCTGCAAATTTACCAAAAGTAAGACCTTTAAAGATTTTTTGGTTTTGTGCGGCTTTTTTGATATTGCCTCTCACGCTCTCATCTGCATATCTGAACGCTTGTTTCAGCACTTCTTTATCGTGCATAATTCTCGGATCTACTTTCGGATCATATTTGAAAGGTTTGAAAATTGTCCAGTCTAATACTTTTTTATAAATCGGAATCCCGAATAACCAGATAAATTGTGTTCCGACTTCATCTATAAATCTGTCTTTTCCCTCTGTAGCATCCCCTGTAATATATGAGCCTGCTGTTATACCAAGACTGTTTGCAACATCTTTGACTGCAAGGGGTACAAGTGAATTATTATTACCTAATGTTGAATATATTTTGCTAGCTGTAATAGCGGGTATCATGTTTTTCCTTTACTTTCTGCGGAGTCCTTGCTCCGCCTCAATCAGTGTACTACAAGCCCCAAATTAAGTTCATTAATTTGACGATAGGGGCATTCGCCTTTATGATTGAGTTTCGTCGGATATTTCTTGTCATTTTCTAACCTTTCCTTTTCTTAAAGTTCCCTAAAAATAATAATTGCTATTTTTTCGTGTGTTTTTTACGTTTTTTAACAAAAAAATAAGACCCTTTTTCAAAAGGTCTTGTTTAATGTTTTTACCGCGCCAAAGTAAGTCGTCCTGAGTTTTTTTAAACAAGGCCTTTTAAATGTAATCTTACTAATCGTCGGTATTGAACATTTCTAATCATATTTTTATTATACATTGGAGATTTTTTTTGTAAAGAGCGATATTTATGTTAGTATTGTCTTATATAGGGGGAGTATTAATGATTTTATTTTTGATATCATTTTTGATTGTATTTGTTTCATCGTATTTGATAACATCTTGTATTGCTAAAGAAAATGAGGTTTGCGGATTCTTTTATATCCCGTTGATTGCATTTGCACAGCTGGTTTTTGATTTTGAAATTTTGTCATTGTTTAAGGCGATTTCCATAGGAGGTGTATTTGGTTTAAATATAATTACGCTTATTGCCGCAGCAAGTGTATGGTACATTAAGAGTCGTCCGTTGTGGCGTTATAATGTATCCCGTTTCTTTAAACGATGCTGGTTAGCGTGCTGTAAAGACAAATATTTATTTACTCTCGGTATCGGTTTTTGTATATTTTTAGCGGTTTCAATATTTCTGATTATTATATCTCCCGTCGTCAGCGAAGATGCTTCGTCTTACCATGTATCAAGAAGTGTTTTCTGGGTTATCAATAAGAGTTTAAATCATTTTACTATCGGTGATATCAGAAATCTGGTTTTCCCTATAAATTCTGAAATTCTTTATGCGTGGGTGATATTATTTACACATAAGATGGTGTTTTTAGGTTCGTTTTCTTTTGTGGGATATTTGCTGACAATTTTGGGTATTTATAATATTCTTGACATTTTGAAATTTGATATAAGAAAAAAATTATGGGTGCTTTTTATTGTTAGCTCTTTTTCTTCCGTCACGATATTGTCATCTGGCACAGAGACTGATATTATAATTTCCGGTCTTGTTTTGTCTTCGGTTTATCTTTTCTGGCGCGGAGTTAAAGATGATAGAAAAGCCTGTTTGTTTATGTCAGCTCTTGCGTATGCTCTTGCTATCGGAACAAAAACAACCGCATTTTTTGCTATTCCGGGTGTTGGAATAGGATTTTGCGCTCTTGCTTATTATTATCGTAAAAAAGATTTTTATAAGCCTGTTTGGGCTTTTTTAGGGTTCGGGGTTATAAATTTCTTATTGTTTGCAGTTTATAATTATATTCTTAACTATATAAATTTCGGTAATATAACCGGTTCTTTGAATTTTATATATCTGCATAAAAATATTTTTGGTTTAAGAGGACTGGTTGCGCATTTTATAAAATATCTGTTTTTATTTGTTGATTTTACAGGACTTCAGTGGTCGAATTATATCGGGCCTGAAATTATTAATCTTAGAGACAGTATACTGTCTTCAATGAATTTATCAGATGTTGTTGACGGTGTGTTTACTGCAAAGGATAAGGTTGTTAATAAATCACTCCTCGAGCCGCTTGTCGGAATGGGAGTTGTCGGAATGCTTACATTCCTGCCGTGTGTTTTGATATCTTATATCCGGCCGTTTTTTAAAAAAGATAAGAAAACAATTGCAATTTTAGGTTTTGGGTTGCTTTTTCTTGTGAATATTATTGTAATGTCGTATGTTCTTATTTATATGGCTTATAATATAAGATTTTTAACTACGTTATGCGTGATTTCCGCACCGGTGCTTATTTATTCTTATTCAAGAAAAAATAATCCTTATAAATTTCTTGTTGTATTTTTTGCGATGTTCAGTCTTGTGCTTATTTCAACTCATATCTGGGCAAGACCGTTTTTCAGAATTGTAGAATATATGAAACATGGCGTCCCTGTTACGCATATCAGAAAAATTATGTCCGAATCAATGCTGATGCAAAAATTCCCTGAACAAGATTATGATATTAAAAAATATCCTATAACTTATCTTCCGTATGCGCTGCGTACATATTTGTCACAATTTGATAAATCAAATAAAATTTTGTATTTTTCACCTTTGAGCAAAGGAGTTCTGCCTTTCGCACAGATGAAACTTGACGGGTATAATGTCGATTTTGACATGATTGAAAATATTGATAATATTGATTTAACACAATATAATATTATTTTGTTAATTGATGATATTCAGGATTCGTTTATTATTAAAAAGTTTAATCACAATTATTGTGCTTATACCGGTGTTAATATTGATAATAAGCAAATTATGTTGAGTTCAAAGTGTACTCTGCCGCCTGAATTTTACGAAGATAACGGCTTTGTTTTGTATGATGCGTTCAATAAAAAAATATATAATGAAAGATTACTCGGAGAAAAAATAGATATTGAAATTCACGAGGATAACGATTATTATAAAATATATGAAAACAAAAATAACCCTATTAAAAGGTAAGGAGGCATGATGAAAAAGACAGGTTTAATTTTAGGTTTGATGAGCGTTTTGTTACTGTTCGGAGTAAGTGTAAAAGCCGATATAGTTTCCTACTGGAGCGGTTACACTCAATCTGTTAAATCTAAAGTGGTTAATAATTTTATGCCTCCAAAAACAAAAGAAGCTCTTTCTGTTACGGTATCATTAAATATCAATCAGGATGGCAGCGTTTCATCTTATAAAATTATTGAATCGTCAGGAAATGCAGCATTTGATACGGCAGCCACGAAGGCCGTAGAAGCATCAATTCCGTTTGAGCCGTTCCCGTCTGAAATTATTGACAACCACTACAATATGTTATTAAAATTAGAATCTGTAAAATAGAATTTTTGTGGCAGAGGAAACAGCAATGAAATATATATTAGCAATACTAAGTTTTTTGATGTTTAGTATTAATTCGGTGACCGCCGGAAATATACAATACGGGTACAACGCACAGGGGCAATATGTCCCGACTTCTGTGAACGGAAATAGAGTTCAATACGGTTTCAATGCACAGGGAAATTATGTTCCTGTGTCTGTTGGCGGCCGCAAGGTTCAGTACGGGTTTAACGCACAGGGCAGTTATGTCCCGACTTCTATAGGAAATGATAGAGTTCAGTACGGTTATAATGCAAAGGGTGATTATGTCCCGACCTCTATCGGTTCAGATAAGATTGATTACGGCTACAATGCAAAAGGGGATTATGTTCCGACTTCTGTCGGAGATCGCAAAATTGATTATGGATTTAATGCCCGCGGCGACTATGCTCCTTCCTCTTTCGGTAACTAAAGGAGAACAATTCTGACGGTTTAGCCTTAATCATTTTTTAACAGAGCTTTAATTTTTCTAACATTACATTTCATTTTGTATAGTAATATATAAAACCAGTCCGGTGTTGTTTTGATTATTAAAAGTCTGTAGTAGAATATTCTATTATATATATAATCTTTTTTATACAGCGGAATATTTTCTTTTATGAATTTTAAAAGAGGTTTTCGGTCTTCTTTTGATATATGGTTAAATACATAAAAAATACAGTCAATGTATGCGTTGTTAAAACTTTGTTCTGTTTTTTCGTTCATTTTTCCGTGTTCTAAGAGGAAGTCTTTCAGCTTTTGGAATGTTTGGATTGCATAAATTTTATTTTTCTTTCTTTTGAGAGTTATTGAATTTGCATTCATAAAGTTGTAAATTATTAGAACTTTGTCAACCGTTGTTATTTTTTTTGCGGAAATTAAAGAACTTAGTGTAAAAAATGTGTCGTTTGAATTCGGAATGTTATCAAATTCAAGGTGGTTTTCTTTTATGAATGTTGTCCTGTATAGTTTATTCCATGGTGCGTGGTTTGCAAAGTTGAATATATATTGAGGGCAGTCTTCATAGCAAAAAATTTCTTTTTCCGGAATCATAAATTTTTTGAAACCCTGCTTTCTGGTCAAAAATTTTCCGTCCGGAAGTACAACATCATATTGGCAGATTACTATATCCGCGAGAGTTTTAGTGTATTGCGCGTACATTTCTTCAAGAAATTCAGGCTTAAAGTAATCATCGCTGTCTAAGAATATCGTTGTTTCACCGGTTACTTCTTTAAATCCGTTGTTGCGTGCGACTCCTGCACCTTGGTTGTTCTGGTGAATTATTTTCATCGGAAAAGTTACATTTGCTGCGATTTCCTCTAAAATTTTTGCAGAATTGTCTGTAGAGCCGTCATCCACGCATATAAGTTCAAAATCTTTAAACGTTTGTTCTGATATGCAGGAAATACAGTTTTTTAAATGTTGTTCGCTGTTATACACAGGCATTACTATACTTATTTTAGTCATTTATTTTGTACTCCGGAAATTTTACTGTTTAATTGCGGATAATATTCCAGTACTGCTTGTAACTGTGTATCATTACCTCCGTTTTTATTATTGTTGTAAAGTGTTTTTTGATTTATTAATTCGTAATCCCTCAGCGGGTTAATATAATGCAAGCGGATTATATTATTCGGAGCAAGAACAATTTTTGCATTGTTAAGCTCCGTCATAGCCCATATCCAGATGTCGTCCCCGTTGGGTGCAAGTTTTTGAAACAATTCTTTGTTACAGGCATCTTTGTATAGTGCATGCGGCGGGATTAGTATACCCCCGACTCCTGTTGCAAGATATGTTTCATTCTCCGATTGAGAAGTAATATTTTTTTTCCACTTTATGTATGGTAACAGTTTGCCGTTTTCATCAACAGTTATACGGTGTATTCTGTGTCCGTGTACATTTTCAGGTGACTTGCGGTATGATTTATAAAGTAATTCAAGCCAGTTCTTTTGATAAAATACATCATCGTCTGCCGTTATTAATATTGCGTCAGGATATTTAAGAAGTGCCGGTACAAATTTTTTATACGATTTAAGGTTTTCGCACCACTCTATGCTTAAACCGTAGTTTTTAAGTTTTAAAAGATTTTTCGGCAAGTCCTGTTCTTTGTTCGGAAACTCTTCTTCAGCAAGCCACAGTATAATTTTATCAGGTTTTAAAGTTTGATTTAAAAGTGTATTTATGCATAGATGAACTTCATTTATTCTTTCAGGAAACGAGGTGAGAGTTACTATCAGTTGTTTTTCTCTTTCTTCAGTTTTATTAAGTCCAAATTGCGGTTTTATTAATCTGAGTTTAGCGGTTGATAAATACTGTAGTAATATTTCCTTAATTTTCCATCTGTTTTTCATTACAAAGGAGAGAATGTTTTTGATAAACATAAACAGCATTGGAAACGCAATAACTGGGGCATATTTACGGTATAAATTTTTATGCAGCTTTATGATATTTCGTCGAATTCTCAGGAAGTTTTGCGGTTTTACGGCATTTTTAGTCCTGTAGTTATCCGCAATCCTGTAATAAAACAAAGTTTTATTAATTTTATACGGTTTAAAATTGTGTTCCAAAAAGTTAATCCATAATTCCCAATCTTCGCCGCCTTCTTCCATAATAGTATTGTAGCCGCCAAGATTTTCAAAATCTGATTTTCTGAAAACCGCACTGCTAAAGATTCGGTTTTGCACCAGCATATTAAGGAGTGTTGCCGGCGGAAGTTCCCAGAGGCGCTCTTTGCCGTTTTTTGTATTCCATAATATTGCATTACAGTATACCATTCCGACTTGCGGGTTTGAGTTTAATATTTCAACTGCATCTTTTAAATATTCCCGACCGATTTTATCATCTGCATCCAGAGGAAGGATATATTCTCCGCTTGCAGCTGCAATACCATTATTGCGGGCTGTGCAGACTCCCTGATTTGTTTGCCTTATTATTGTGAGTGAATTATCATCAAGATTATCTAACGCTTTTGAGGTTATAATATCGTCCGAACCGTCATCGACTACTATTATTTCAATATTTTGGCAGGTCGAATTTTTTACAGACTCTATACATTCCTTTAAATATTCACCCTGATTATAGCAAGTGATTACTACTGAAACCTTCTGTGCGTTGTGTCCCATACAATTATTCTACAGACTCCTGAATTGATATTGAATCTATCCCATCAAGTTTTTGGAGTTTTTTATACATTTCCTGAATCGGTTTTCTTGCATTTACATCGATAATTGCAGAAATTTTAGAGATGCTTTCATCGTTTTTGCTGAGTTTTTTTGAAATTTCTCTAAGCTGCGGGTAATGCTCAACCATGTAATCATAAATTTCATTGGATTGGTCATTAACGCAGGTAATGTTAACTTTTAGACGTTTAAGATTTTTGGTGCTTGTAACAAGAATGTTTTTTTCAAAAAATCTGACTGAAACAAGAATAAGAATGGCAATAACTGTAGACATTCCGGCAATCCCGTATAAGCCGGCGCCGCATGCCATACCTATGCTTGCAGACATCCACAGGGTTGCAGCAGTTGTCAGACCAAAAACTGTTGCGCCGTGTCTTAATACCGTACCGCCGCCTATAAAACCGATACCTGTAACTACCTGAGCCGCAACTCTTGCTGTATCTCTCGTTCCGAATTCATCTCCTGTTACCGATACCATCGGAAATCCGTAAATTGATATAAGCGTAAATACGCATGCGCCTAAACACACAAGAATATTTGTCCTCAGACCTGCATACTTATTGGTCATTTCACGTTCAAGACCGACTGCAAAACCAAGTACTACAGCCGATACTATTCTTAAAATTACACTCACGTTAAAAAAATCAGTTAAAACTTCCATTATCTTACCTTACTTTTCGGGTCTAACACGTCTCTAATTGTATCACCAATCAAGTTAAAAGACAGCACCGCAACAAAAATTAAAAATCCGGGAGTCAAAAGCCACGGTCTGTAGAGAATATTTGTATATTCCTGCGCTTCTTTCAGCATATTTCCCCAGCTTGCATCCGGCTGTTGGATTCCAAGCCCCAGAAAGCTTAAGCCTGATTCTGAGAGAATATATCCCGGAACTGACAACGTCATCGCTACAATTACATAACTTGTTGTCTGCGGCAGTATGTGTTTTACAATAATACCGAGTCTGGAAGCACCTATAGAGCGTGCTGCCTGTACATATTCCTGATTTTTTACGGAAAGCACCATCCCTCTTACAACCCTTGCAAACCCTGCCCAGCCTATTAGTGCAAGAATTATGACAATCAGCATAAATCGTTGAATACTTGTCATGCCGGAAGGCAGAATTGATGCCAGAATAATCAGAAGATAAAAACTCGGAATGCACATTATTGCTTCAGCAAACCTCATCATAAGCATATCGGTTTTACCTCCGAAGTACCCTGCAATTCCTCCATACAGCAAGCCGATAGGAAACAGGACAAATAATGCCAAAAATCCGATAGTCATTGATATTCTTCCGCCAAAAAGCAGCCTTGAAAATACATCCCGTCCGTTAATATCTGTTCCTAAAAGGAATAAACGTCCGTTCCGGTCTGTTGTTATCAAATGCCGTTTCATTGGAATAACTCCCCAGAACTTATAAGGCTGACCTTGTGCGAAGAATTTTATGTAATGTTTTTGACTTCTGTCCAGAGAATATCTTATGCGTAAATTGACGGGGTCGAATTCCCGTTTGTAGTTATAAGTATAAGGTGCTGAAAATTTACCATTTTCGTCAATTACAAATATTTTTGACGGCGGCACATAAGCCATTGAACGGTCTGAAAAATCTTTTGTATACGGCGCTATAAAATCCGCAAACAAAAGCATAAAATAGATTATCCCGAGCAAAATCAATGCCGCAAATGCAAATTTATCTTTTATTAGTTGTTTTAGAACATCTTTCCACATAATTATTTGTCCCTGATTCTCGGATCGGTGATAATCAACAGAATATCAGCAATCAAGTTACCTAAAACTAGCATTATAGCACCCATCATTAAAGATGCCATTACAAGATTAATATCGGATTTCAATACGGCTTCTAAGATTAACCGCCCTAATCCGGGATATTGAAAAACGTATTCTGTCAGTGCAGCACCGCTTAAAAGTCCTGCAAATTCAAAGCCCAAAAGTGTTATCATAGGGTTTATGGCATTTCTTAAAGCGTGTTTGTATATTACTTTAAATTCACTCAAACCTTTAGCCCGTGCAAATTTTACATAATCGCTGTCAAGAACATCCAGTAAATTTGCGCGCATCTGGCGTTGAAGCCCCGCAAGCGAAATCGTAAACAATACAAGTACAGGCAGAAACAGGTGGTGTGCAAGATCAAGAATTTTTCCGCCCAAACTCATTTCGTTAAAATTAGTACAAGTCAGGCCGCCGACAGGAAACCAGCCTGTTTTTACGGCAAATATCAACAGTAAAACCGCAAAGAAAAATGACGGGATTGCCATACCTATACTTGTTAAAACTGTCATCATTCTGTCAAACGGGGTTTTCCAGTTTAATGCCGCAGCAACTCCTAACGGCACACCTACTACCCACGTCAAAAATATTACAATCACCGTTAGCAAAAGTGTATTTGGAATTCGTTCTTTCAGCTTTGCACTGACAAGTTCGCCGTTTGATGTTACACCTAAATCCCCCTTAATAAACGATTTTGCCCATTTGCCGTATTGGACGATAATAGGTTTATCCAACCCGTGACGTTCTGTTTCTCTTTGCAGAGTTTCTTTTGACACTGACGGATTAAGTCTGAGTTCTGCAAGCGGATCTACAGGCGACAGACGAATTATAAAGAAACTTACTATTGATACTATTATCAAAAGCGGTATTGTCTGTAAAATTCTCTTCAGGATATAAAGGAGTATTTGCATTATTTGCCGCCCTCCTTATCTATATAAATTTCTTCGATATTATGAGTTGCGCCGCCGAGTGTTGTCGGAAATACATTTTTAAACTTATCTCTTATTGCTGTAATTACAATCGGAGAATAAATATAAATAAAAGGTTTTTCATCATAAGCTATCTGCTGATACTCGTCATAATATTTTTTTCTGTCGTTAAAATTAATTGCGAGCGCACCTTTGTCATAAATTTCATCGAGCCGCTTTTCCCAATCAAGCCTGTCATCTTTTTTGTCTTTTTCAAGCCGCTGGTTAAACATGTGTAATGTTCCGCGTGAATGCCATACGTTTTTGCCGCTGTTAGGTTCTAGCGGAGAACCTGTCAGACCCATTATAACCATATCCCAGTCAAGCGTATTGGCTAATTTATTCACAAGCGAATTAAATTCAATAGGTTTGAAATTAACTTTCATTCCTAAATCTTCCAAATCCTGTTTTACCATAACGCCGATTGCTTCGCGTTCAGTGTTGCCGGCATTTGTGTAAAGGTCGAATTCTACTCTGTTATTGTATTTATCATACAAACGCCCTTTTTTATCCCAGTAAAACCCTTCTTGTTTTAATAATCCGCGTGATTTTGACAAATCTTTTTTGTACGGTTTAAGATTTTCATTCAAAAAGATTGAATTAAGGCTCTCTGCAGTGAATAGTGGCTCTCCCAGCCCGTTTGCGATATTGAACACAACATTTTCTCTGTCAATCGCGTAATCAACGGCCTGTCTGAAATTTTTATTTCTGAACCAGATTTGTTTTTTAGGGTCAACATAGAATTTACCTTCTTCGTTTTTACGGTTGTTTAGGTTCATTGTCAGATACAAAGTTCCTGTATTAGGCCCGAGATTGTATATAGTAAAATCAGAGTGCGGTTCAAGTGCCTTAAATCTTGCGACATTTGAGCCTTGAAGCCCGATTAAATCAAGTTCTTTTGCTTCAAATTTCAAAACTTCATTGTTCAAATCCCCGACAATCAAGTAAACCAGTCTGTCAAGATACGGAAGTTTTTCATCTTGTGTGTTAATCACATAATAATTAGGATTTCGGACAAAGATTACTCTTTGCGCCGGAATATATTCCTGAATTCTGAAAGCTCCGCTTGTGACGAAAGTCTTCGGGTCTGCATTTGTGGATAAAAATGTGTCAAAATAAGCGTTCCCTTTTTTTACTGCTGATTCAAAAACGTGTTTTGGTGCAATCGGATTTGAAAGCATTCTCAAAAACGGAGCAAATGGTTCAGGCGTTATAAATTTAACTGTATAATCATCAATTTTTTCAACTGTCGGAAGTTTACCGTCTATTACTATAGAATCTCTTACGGATGTGTTTCCTATACCTGCAAAAACAATGTCTTTCCATGTGAAGACGACATCATCAGCCGTAATAGGTTTGCCGTCAGACCATTTAAGCCCTTTTCGTAATTTAATAAGATATTCAGTTCCGTTAACTTCAAAAGATTTTGCGAGTTTTGGTATAACTTCTCCTGTGTAGGGATTTGTTGTAAGCAGCCCGTCATACATGATATCTGACATTTGAGAGGAAATGTTATCTCTGGAGTTAAACGGGTTAAATGTTTTAGGACCTTCTCCTATAGTCGACGCAACGAGTGTACCGCCGAATTTTCCAACAGGAGTCTGTGATTGCAGGTAATCTACACCGTCAATGGTTACATTTTTTTGCGGAGACGGCGGGGTGATACGCTGTTCATTGTCGATAGTCGGCACAGCCTGAATTTCAACATCGTTTATATCTGCGTGCAGACAAGATTTTAAGCCCCAAACAACTAAGAATAAAATTATTAACCCGAAAATTATTCTCTTCATACGTTTAGCTTAACATAAAAATTATAAAATTTTATAGCCTGCAAAGGGAATTTACAATTCAAAATCAGGAGATTTTGGAGGAATAAAACCTTCACTGCGCAGATACGCCAAATCTTCATTAAATTGTTTTACAGCACCGTCGTCTATATTTTTAGCAGTCTGTTTTTCCAATATAGCAAGAAGACTTTCAGTTGTTAGCTGTTCTTTTGTTTGTTTACTTTGTGCAATAGCATCCTGAGCGACTTGCGCCATTTGTTTTGGAGAATAGCGTTCCTTTGTTTCATTCAGTTTCGCAAGTATTTTTTTATAATCAATTGTGCCGGAATTCAAATCCTTTTCTTTAGATAAAGTATATTCAAGCGTATCGCATAACTCCATGTTATTCATTGGTCTGAGCGGACTTATCATGGTAGCTCTATCGAGCAACGCTTTATCAATAGTTTTTATATCGTCAGCAATCCCGAGCCATATAGCCCCGCGTTTGGACGAATTTTCTGTGAATTTTAACAGCGCAGAAACTTCCTTTAGATTGTCCAAAGTAGTTCTTCTGTCAACTGCATAATTATTCATTTTGTCCATTAATATAAAAGTATAATTGCCTGTTTCTCTAAAATCCGTTTCAGCCTGTTTAAAAGCATCACGAATGTTTTGAGCAGTAGCAATGCTGTCGCCTTCAACAATTTCAGGCTTTACAAATTTCATACCGAGCTTTTCTGCGTGTTCACCGATTGCATTCATAATATATTTTTTACCCGTACCAGAATTTCCTGATAAAACAAGCCCATTTGGTAATGCATTTTTTTGAGCAAGTTCATTATCTTTTCTGATAATCACATCGCCTAAAGGCATAAAAAAGTTATTTACAATGTCTTCTTTTAATTCTTTATGCCCAATAACTCTGTTAAGCCCTGTATCAGTATTATTTAAAGAAACCTGATTAAAAAGTTCACGGTAAACTTTTTGAGTTTTTCTTAAGTTTATATTTTTAAACACAGCGCGACCGGTCATAATTCCGGCACCCGCAATTAATACCCCGCATAATCCATAGCCGATAAGCTTTATACGTTGTTGTGTTAAAAATTTTTCTTTCGATTCATTTGGTGTTTTAATTGTAGTATTTTGTTTAAATGTTGGTTGTATAGATTCAAATTGAACTTTATTTATTTGCATATTTTATTCCTTATTCTTCATTTTGGGCTATTGGGTCATCTTCACATATATAACCTTCTGATTTGGCATATACAATATCATTGTTGTATTCATTTAATGCGCGTTCATTTGTTTTAGGTGGTATGCGTTTACTCATTATATCTATTATATCATCAGCAGTAATATTGTTATTATTTATTTTATAAAACTTAACAGCTTGTTTTGCTATATTTTCCATATCTCTAGGAGAATATTTTAAAGTTGTAGATTCTAGTTTGTTTTTAATTTTTTCATAATCAATATTACTAGCATCATTAAGTCCTTTTTCTTTTATCAAGTGATAAGCTAAAGTATCAAATAATTCGTAATTTTGCATAATAGGTATTGGTCTTATCATTGAAGCTCTATCCAACAGTGCTCTATCCATAACTTTAATATTATTTGTTGCACCTAACCAAATTACACCTCTTTGTGATGAATTTTCTGTTAACTTTAGTAAAGCCGCAACTTCTTTTAAATTATCAAGAGATAAGCGTCTATCAGTAGTATAAGCATCCATTTCGTCCATAAATATCAAAGTATATTTACCTGTATCTTTAAAATTTCGTTCTGCCGATTTGAATGCATCTCTAATATTTTTTGCTGTTTGCAAAGGCTCAAGTGTGTCAATTTCAGGTACAACGAAATCCATACCTAATTCTTGTGCCTGTTCACCTAAAGATTCCATAAAGTAAGTCTTACCTGTTCCTTTAGGTCCAAAAAGAATAAATCCATTTGGCAACGAATTTGTATTTACTAAATCTTTGTCACCTTTCATTACAGCAACCATTGGAGATAGGATTTCAGTATGAACATCAAGTTTCAAGTCACCATTGCCCATAACTTTATTTAATCCTTTATTTGGGTCAGATATTATGCTTGCACCAATGAAATTAGCTAATAATTCCTCAGGAGTTTTTTGACGGTTCTCTTCAGCTTTGAACATTTGGTTTGCTTTTTCTGATGCAAGTTTTTCTATACGTGCCTCGTTTTTTGCTCTTTGTTTTTCGTAAAGTTTATACCCGCCATAAAAAGGCCCCCAAACAGGTGCGGTTATAACCAGAAAAGTTTTACCTAAAAACTCTCCTACAGCTTCATCAAATTCGGTTGGACCTTGCCAATTTCCCGAGCCTCCAATATTAGGATTTCCAAAGTATCCGAACGTCGGTTGTTGATGATTTTTTATCTGCTTTGAGTTTTTGTTGTTGTAAATACTACTTTGTGCTGCGTTGATTGAATTGATTCTCATATTTCTACTCCTTAACTTTTTCTACATAATACGTCTAAAAATAATATTTTTTTATGGTTAATAGTAAAATATTTACAAATATTAATATTGTAGTAAAAAAGATAAAACTTTACCTTATTTATTTTTCTACTATAATTAAACATATAGAAAGGACGGGAAAAGGTTATGACACAAAGAATCGTAACAGGCATGAGATCGACTGGTAAGCTTCATCTTGGACACTACCTCGGAGTTATACAAAACTTAGTGCAATTACAGGACAAGTACGAAAGTTTCTTCTTTGTTGCTGACTGGCACGCTCTCACGACTAAGTACGATAAAACCGAAACTCTTAAGCAAGATGTTATGGATGTTGTAATTGACTGGCTTGCTTCCGGTATTGATCCGAATAAAGCAACCATTTATGTTCAGTCCCTTGTTCCTGAAATTGCTGAATTAAATATCTATCTCGGTATGATTACACCGCAAAACTGGGTTGAACGCGACCCGACCCTGAAAGATATGGCTAAAATTCTTCGTACCAAAGAAGGTCTGAATTCTCAAATAGGATTTGGCTTAATGGGGTATCCTGTTCTTATGAGTGCGGATATTATGATGTTTAATGCTGACGCCGTCCCTGTTGGCAGCGATCAGGTCGCACATATTGAAATTACGCGCGATATTGCAAGACGTTTTAACAATATCTATAAAACGGATTTCTTTAAAGAACCTGTTCCGCTCCTGAACGACTGCGCGCTTATATGCGGGCTGGACGGAAATAAAATGGGTAAATCTTTCCAGAATGATATTAAACTTGCAGATACGGAAGAAGTTACAGCAAAGAAAATCATGAGTGCGATTACTGACAGAAGCCGTATGAGAAAAGATGACCCCGGTCATCCGGATGATTGTGAAGTAGCTTTCAAATACTGGAAAATATTCGGTTCAGAGGAGCAAATCGCTCAGGTTCAATCCGAATGCGAAAAAGGACTCCGCGGATGTGCTGATTGTAAACGTCAGCTCGGTGCGCTTATTAACGAAAAATTAAAACCTATCAGAGAAAAACGCAGATATTATGAAGCTCACCCTGATGAAGTCAGACAAATTATTAAAGAAGGTTCTGAAAAAGCCCGTATACAAGCCCGAAAAACCCTCTTACAGGTCAGAGAGTTAATCGGGATGTATTAATAAAAAAAACAAGCAGAAAAAGTGAAGTGATATAAAACATATAAAGGAGGCTGCTTGTTTTTATTCCACTGAATGGAATAAATCTTTATGAAATTGTCAATTTTTTTAATAAAAAAGCCGTAAACACGGCCGTTTTGGTAAAAGGTTAGTGTGTAGGAGAAAATAAAGAAAAAGAAAAATGGTTATATATATATAATAACTCATTTTTCAAAATTTGTGTATATATTTGCGATATATTTTACATATCTTAACAATATAATTTATAAATAAGCTTAAACCGTTGCATTTTAGGGATATTTAAATTAAAATAACATTATACTTACAAGGGGTAAATAATGAAGATAGAAGCAAAGAATTTGGTAAAGATATACGGGGATAGAAGTGTAGTAAATGATATCTCCTTTGAGATGAATAAAGGTGAAGTTGTATGTCTTCTCGGGCCAAACGGTGCAGGAAAAACTACAACATTCTATATGGTTGTCGGACTTATTAAACCAAATAAGGGTCATATACTCCTCGACGGGCAGGATATCACCGAGTGGCCTATGAATGTCAGAGCAAAAGCCGGTCTTGGTTATCTTCCTCAGGAAGCTTCTATTTTTAGAAAACTCAGTGTTGAAGATAATATTAAGCTTGTTCTTGAAATGAATGATAAGTTGACTTATAGAGAAAAAAAATACAAGCTCGAAGAATTACTTGATGAATTCGGTATAAAACGCCTCAGACATTATGCGGCAGTTTCTCTGTCAGGCGGTGAAAGACGGCGTGTTGAAATCGCAAGGGCACTGGCAGCAAGTCCTGATTTCATGCTTCTTGACGAACCTTTTGCAGGTATTGACCCTATTGCTATCGGCGATATTAAAGATAATATTAGAAAAATTTCCGAAGATAAGGGGCTGGGTGTGCTTATTACTGACCACAACCCTAAGGCTACTCTTTCTATTACTGACAGAGCCTATGTAATTTTTGACGGTAAAATAAAAATTCAAGGCCGCAGCCGTGATGTTGCAAACGACCCTGTGGCTAAAGAATTCTATCTAGGAAAGGATTTCGCACTCTAATGAAATTTTTCCCTAAAATTACTATATATGATAAATATATTTTTAATCAGGTTATGGTAACCACATTCGTAGCTATTTTGCTCTTTACGGTTGTCTGGATTGCCCCTGAAATGCTTTTGAATACTATTAAAAAGACTCTTGCCGGCGATTATGGTATTAAAACCGCAATTCTTGTTTTGTTCTATGAGTTGCCTAAGATTTTAGGGAAAGCGTTTCCTGTAGGTTTGCTGCTGGGTTCGCTTTTTACCTTTGATAAACTGAGCAAAGATTCGGAATTAACTATTTTTCGTGCTGTAGGTATGTCGTTCAGGAGAATTATTGCTCCGGTTATTGTATTGAGTATTATTGTTACGTGGCTTTGTTTTGTGACTTATGATAAATTGATTCCGTATTCCGCACAAAAATTGAAAGATATTAAAGGTGAATACACAACAACACAATATATTTATACGCAAAAAGATGTTAATAATGTTCCTGTAAATGCAGTCATAGTCTCACGTTTTAGTCGTGATAAAATGATAAATATAATTGTTCTGGATTTTGCTCAAGAACGCTATAGTGATGTTCATCAGCTTTCAAATATTTATTATGCTAAAAATGGGAGAACTTTCAGAGACTATTGGGAACTTTCCAATGTCACAAGATATAAAATTAATAATGACGGTATTTTTGAAGAGATTGAACAAATCCCTAAAATGTCAATTTTAAACGGTGAATCTGCACAAAATGCCTATACTCTTATGACATATTCAGTCAAAAAAGAAAGAGAAATCACAAATCATGATTTGCATAATTATATTAAACTTTTGAAGAAAGAAGGATTGACTGAAGAATACAGATATATGCTGAACAAGTACTTGCAGCGCTTTTTCCATCCGTTCGTCTGCATGCTGCTTGCCGTAATGGGTGCACTGCTCGGTTTTTCAAAGCCTAGAGAACAGCGTCTTATCGGTTTTACAATAGCTATAGGATGTATTTTTCTTTATTATATTACGCTGCCGTTTTTCGACTTACTTGCGGAAAAAGGTGTGCTTCATCCGCTTATCACGGCTCTGTTTCCGCCGCTTGCTTTTTTGGCTGCAATTATTATGTTTTATAAATCTAAGGATCTGTAATGAAAAAAATTATTCTTTTAATCTTAATTTTATTTAGTTTTAATTGTTCTGTATTTGCTAAAAACATTGATATAGAATACAATGACGGTATTTACCATATTACTTTGAACGGTGAGAAAATCAAGAAGAAAATAAAATTTATTTCAAGTGAGCACTTGATAACAAATAAAGAAGCTCATCAAAAAAGCGCGTCGAAATTAACGATTAATGCCGGCTTTTTTGATCCTGAGAACGAAAAAACAATTTCTTATATAGTGACAGACGGGCAGATCTCGGCTGATCCATTGTTTAATGAAAATTTGCTGATGAGCGGCAAGTACACCAGAAAAAGTCTTGATATGATTATGAATCGTTCAGAGTTCAGGGTTGTTCGCTGCGGTAATAAAATTCATTATGAAATAACCCCGCATAAAGCCGAAATTGAATTCGGGTGCGAACTTCTTACAGCAGGACAGGGCGGCCCTTTGATATTACCGAATCTGCGCCTTGAAGAAGAGTACTTCATTGTTAAAAAAGACGGAGAAGTTGTTCGTGAATCGGCATCAGTTTTGCATAAAACGGCAAGAACTGTGATAGCGTTGAAAGACGGTGTCGCTCATATTCTTATAATTACAGACGAAAATCCGATGGATATGTACGAGGTGCAGGCTCTTTGTAAAAAAATGGGGTTTGACCGCGCAATGGCATTTGACGGAGGAAGTTCAACATCATTAAATTACCTTGATAAAATTGAAGTTACCTCTAACAGTGACGGCGGCGGCCGCAATTTAAAATCATTTATGATTATCTCTAAATAAATATTTCAGCGGAACTTCAAAATATTTTGCTGCAGCTTCTGTTATTGCATCATTTATTTTGTTTATAAAATCTTTTTGAGGCATAGATTCTGTACATTCTGCAGCCCTTTTGGTAAATCGTGCAAGAAACTCAAATATTGGAATAGCTTCATCCCTGTCAAAAATAATAGGAATATGATTAAGTTTAAATGCATTTCTTTTACCAAAACCTTTTTCTGTAATCGTTAAACAATCCAACTCTATTGCTGTCGGATCATCAAAATTTTTACAATAATCCCGATATTCTTTTCGTGATTTTTTTAAGTAATTGAAGTAATCTGATAAATCATTGCCATCCGCATCATTAGATAATCTGGCAGAAATCCTTAATATAGGGTTGTTGGGATTCTCATGATTTTTAATTCTGGATGTCTTTAAGCCGTGTATGCCTGTAAATGTTATATCATTCATACAAGTTTAAAAACTGCAGATAAAAATTTTTTGCTACTACAACGCTGTAAATTTATATAAATTTACAGCGTTGTAGTCAAATGTTTTATTAATATTTTTTATTTTACAAAAAATGCAGAGCTTAGAGTAGCCTGAATTTTAATTCTACCAGCAGAAATCGGGGTTGAAGAACCCATTGCCGCTTCAGAATCAGCAACGGCATTTTTTGCCATTAAATTATAGTAAACTCTTGATGTTGCTCCTGAATTGCAGCTTGCGTTCATATATTTAACACCGTTAAGCGTAGTGCCGGCAGCCGTTGCAACAGCAGAGGCTTGATTTTTTGCTTTATTTACTGCGATTGTTAATAGATCATCGCATTGTGATTCGTAATCCGAAATTGAAAAGTTCAGATTATTAATGTTTGTCGCTCCTGCTGCAATGGCTTTATCAATCATATTACCGACTTTGTCCAGATTTTTAGTATGAACTATTATTGTATTTGAAACCTGATATTTGTCGAATACTCTTTTGTTATTTGTATAATTATACATTGGAGATGCGTTGAAATCCGATGTTTTAATATAATCTTCAGGTGCATTAATCATTGATTTCAATACAGCTTGAACTTTATCGGAAATTTCTTTATTTTTAGCAATCGCATTTTGCATTGATTTGTCGTAAGTTTCAACAGCTATTGAAATCTCTACCAAATCCGGTGAAAGTTCCTTATTAGCCTGTGTGTTAACTGTAATGTAACCTCGTTCGTCATTGTTTGATGTAATTGCGTTTGACGCAACCGATGATGCACTGATTAGCAAGCCTAGAATTACTGCTGATACAAAAATCTTTTTCATACATTCTCCTTTACTTTTTAATGTCTTCATGTTGTTGAGACGAATTTGTAATATTCTTTGTTTCTTCAACATTTAGAGGTTTATCTTGTTGAATATTTTGATTTAGATCTTTATTTTCTTCAATAGTTTTCATCATCATAGCATTCAGCATTTTTACTTGAGATTGAAGACGTACACGTTCCATGAGTTTATTCATTTCCGCTTCAGATAGTTCCTGAGGTGATGCAAACGAGATAAACAATTTACGACCGTTAACGAGATAAATGCTTATAGCAACAATAATCCAGAGTAAGACTCCCTGAAAAAGATTAATAGACGGAAGTGCCGGAAAATAATTCCATACGGTCATTGCCACAAATCCCGGAAATCCTACAAATCCTGCTGCAAGACATACTACTGAAAAAAGGGCAATAATCAGACCTTTAAATCCGTCTATTTGTATAACTCTTGTTTTTCTTTTCATATTTTTAAATACCTTCTAACTACTTTTTAATCATATCAAAAAATTCATCTTCTGTTAATATTATAACACCTATTTTTTGAGCTTTGTCCAATTTTGACCCCGGATTTTCACCTGCAAGTACGAAGTCTGTATTTTTAGAGACGGATGATGATGTTCTTCCGCCCATTTTTTTTATAAGAGCACTAGCCTCATCTCTTGTCATATTTTTTAGAGTTCCTGTGAGTACAAAAGTTTTACCTTTAAGTACATCTGAGGTAGCGCCCTGAACTTCTGCAGGAATTACGCCAAGTTCGTGTAATGATTCAAGTCTTTTTAAATTTTCTTCATCGTGGAAAAATTCATAAATAGCTTTTGCAATTTTTTCTCCGATTCCGTCAATTTCAATAAGTGTTTCTATGTTTGTATTTTTTAGATTGTCTAATGTTTTAAATTCATTTGCAAGTATATCAGCGGTTTCTTTGCCGACATTTTTAATCGAAAGTGCTGTCAAAAAACGTGTGAGTGAGCGGTTCTTACTTGCCTGAATGGAATTATACATGTTTGTCGCTGATTTTTCCTGAACAAGGTCAAGCTGTAGAAAATCTTGAATTGTCAATCGGTATAAATCAACAGGATTAGAGATAAACTTTTTGTCGTAAAGCTGTTGTATAATTGATGGCCCGATTTTATCAATGTCCATTGCGTCCTTAGAAGCCCAGAATTCAATTTGCGCGACTGTTTGTTGGGCACAGTTTTTATTTTCGCAGTATAGATTTACGCCCATATCCCGGTCTACAAGTTTAGAGTGGCAAGACGGGCAATATACCGGCGGTTCTATTGGCTGCAGGGAGTTATGGTCTTTTGAGTCCATAACTTTTATGACTTTAGGAATAATTTCAGCCGCTTTTTTTATCAGGACTGTGTCGCCTATTCTTACATCAAGGCGTCTGATTTCGTCAAAATTATGCAGACTTGCTCTTTGTACTGTACTTCCTGCAAGCTGTACAGGTTCAAGTATTGCTACAGGTGTGATTGCACCTGTTTTTCCTACATTCAATTCAATATCAAGAAGTTTTGTTGTGACTTCTTCCGGCGGAAATTTGAATGCTGTTGCCCATTTTGGTGCGCGGGCCGTAAAGCCTAAATCTTCCTGTTGAGCAAGGCTGTTCACTTTTATAACAACACCGTCTGTGGCATAATTCAGGTCAAAACGTTTTGTAGCCCATTCATTGCAGTAATCAACAGCTTCCTGAATGTTTTTACATAATCTTATATTCGGATTAACGCGAAAACCGAGTTTTTTTAGATACATAAGGCTTTCATAGTGGGTTTTAGGCGCATCCGGTACATTGTTTAGAATTGCAGTATAGGTGAACATTGAAAGATCACGTTTTGCGGTTATAGAGCTGTCTAATTGTCTCAGCGAGCCGGCAGCTGCATTTCTCGGGTTTGCAAAAAGTTTTTCTCCTTTTGCCAGATTTTCTTCGTTTAGTTTTTCGAAAGATGTTTTGGGCATATAGATTTCGCCGCGAACTTCTATATTTACATCCTCAAAAAGCTTTAGCGGGATTGCTTTAATTGTTTTAAGGTTTGTTGTAATATTTTCTCCCGTGACGCCGTCGCCTCTGGTAACGCCGGTTGTAAAAAATCCGTTTTCATAAGTAAGTGATATCGCAAGACCGTCTATTTTCAATTCACAGACCAATTCTACATTTTCATTATATTCTTTTGTGATTCTTTCGTACCATTTTACAAGGTCTTCTGCGCTATAAGTGTTGTCAAGGCTGTATAATCTGTGTTTGTGCGTGTATGGCAAGAATTTTTCACTAACAGAGCCGACACGTTGAGTCGGGCTGTCAGGAGTTATGAATAGCGGATTTTCTTCTTCCAGCCTTTTTAGTTCCGCAAACATTTTATCATAGTCAAAATCGCTTACAGTCGGATTATCAAGCACATAGTAGTTATAGTTGTGCCTGTTAATTTCATCACGTAAAAATTTTATTCTATCAATAACCATAATTACATTACCATTAATAATTCTCTGATAACTTTAGTTGCAACAGCTGTAGAAACGCCTGAAGCATCGTAATCCGGCGCAAGTTCAACAACATCGGCACCGACGATATCGAAATTTTTCAGGTATTCAAACCAACCCATAAGTTCATTAAACTGCATTCCGCCTGCTTCCGGAGTTCCTGTCCCGCACATAACAGAAGGGTCAAGTACATCCAAATCCACGGTAACAAAGATTTTTTTGTCTTTCAATTCATCAAGTCCGCTGTATTCTGTCACAAGTGTATTATATTTTTTCATGAATTCAAATTCTTCTTTCATACCCGAGCGGATGCCAATTTGTTTAATATTTTGCGGCCCAACGATTTTTGACACATGTCTGATAACAGCGGAATGTGACATAGCTTCGCCGAGATATTCTTCTCTTAAATCAGTATGAGCATCAAAGTGTATTACTGCGAGGTTATTATGGAATTTAGATACAGCCTCAATTTCCGGAAGAGAAACGAGGTGCTCGCCGCCTATGCCGAAAACGCGTTTTCCGTCTGCATAAATATCTTCGACATTCTGGCGTATGACGTCAAGGGTTTTGTAGGTGTTCCCGAGCGGGAATTCCAAATCTCCTGCGTCGTGAAAATTTACGTATTCAAGATGTTTGTCGAATCGTGGAGAATATTCTTCAAGCCCCCAGCTTGCGAGTCTGATTTGTTCCGGTGCAAATCTGGAGCCTGAACGATAAGAAACTGTTCCGTCAAAAGGCAGTCCCAGCATAACAATATCGCTTGTTTCGTAATCGGGATTTTGTCCCATCCATGTTCTATCTAAAAACGGTCCTCGTAACATTTTCCATACCTCCTGTTTAATTTCAATTTTACCATAAAAATACCGTTTATATATGATTGATTTCTGCTAAATTAACATTAAAATACGGGTATGAAGAAGATAGTTTTGCTGTTAGTGATGTTAATATTTTGCGGTGCAGTGCGTGCTGAAGATTTTGATTACGCACAAATTTACAGGGATTTGCCTGTACCTGATGTTAAATATATTCATGACATAGACCCAGGAGAATATTATGATACGGAAAATTCTACTTGGTCTCCGTATCCGTTGTTCAGGCTTGTCGCGCCATTGTTTTTTAAAACGATTACGATAGAGCCCGGATATTATTTACTTACTCCGCGAGAATACAAAGGTGACTGGTATATATTGTTTAAAGAAGCAGGAAAGGTTAAATACGTCGTGCCTGTATATAACAGAGATTTGACGCCTGTAATGTTCTATGACGAAAATTTACCTAAGCCTGAACTCAAATTTACACAAAAAGTGCACCTGAAGACGCTTGATTTTATAGGCAGATTTGTTCCGAGTGCAAAACGTAAACCTGCTCCGCAGACATATCTGGAGCTTACAGATTTGGATAATAACTTTATATCACTTGTAATTTACTGGGGAAATTACAGATACTATACGATTTTTAGAACAGTACAATTATAGTTATGTCTTGTGCAGCTGTTGAATATATAAATTAAGATTAATCAACTGACCCCAAATTTTTACATGCTCTAATTGTTTAAGGTTGTCTTTGTCGTGAGTACGCCGATTGCAAATCATATATAAATTACGCACTAAAAAAGCGCCTTAAAGACGCTTGTCTTAAATGGTACTCCCAGGGGAATTCGAATCCCCGTCTACACCGTGAAAGGGTGTTGTCCTAGGCCTCTAGACGATGGGAGCTCATGTATCTCTTTCACAATCCTTATTATTACCAAAACAAAATTTATTGTCAACAGTTTTTTCTCTTTTGAAAATTTTTATCTCTTTTGAGCTTTATTTTGACGCGTGATTTGCCTTTATTCATTTGCCCCCCCCTTGAAAGTTTTTTATTTTTTATGTACAATATATATCAAAATAAGTAGAGTATAGGAGCATATATAAATAATGTTTGAACGTTTTACAGAAAAGGCTATTAAAGTCATAATGCTTGCTCAGGAAGAAGCCAGACGTTTGGGACATAATTTTGTCGGAACGGAACAGGTTCTTTTAGGGCTTATCGGCGAAGGAACAGGCGTCGCTGCTAAAACCCTTAAATCTATGGGGGTTACATTGAAAGATGCAAGAGCGGAAGTCGAAAAAATTATCGGCCGCGGTTCAGGTTTCGTTGCTGTAGAAATCCCTTTTACCCCTAGAGCTAAAAGAGTGTTGGAATTGTCATGGGATGAAGCCAGACAATTAGGTCATAATTATATTGGTACTGAACACCTGCTGCTCGGACTTATTCGCGAAGGTGAAGGTGTAGCGGCCAGAGTGCTTGAAAATCTCGGTGTTGATTTGAATAAGATTAGAAGTAATGTTGTGAAAATGCTTGGTGAATCAAAACCATCTGTTTCATCCGGCGCATCATCGTCTTCTTCATCGTCGTCATCATCATCTTCTTCTGGCGGAAAAACTAAAACACCTAGTCTGGATGAGTTCGGCCGCGATTTAACTCTAGCTGCTCAGGAAATGAGACTTGATCCGGTTGTCGGAAGAGAAAAAGAAATTGAACGTGTTATTCAAATTCTTGCCAGACGTACTAAAAACAATCCGGTCCTTATCGGAGAACCGGGTGTTGGTAAAACTGCTGTTGCAGAAGGGCTTGCTACAAGAATTGTTAATGCTGAAGTGCCGGATATTCTCGATGGTAAAAAGGTTATCCAGCTTGATATGGGACTTCTCGTTGCCGGTACAAAATACCGCGGTGAATTTGAAGAACGTCTGAAAAAAATTATGGATGAAATCAGACAAGCCGGTAATATTATACTTGTTATCGATGAAATGCACACTCTCATCGGTGCAGGTGCTGCTGAAGGCGCAATAGATGCCGCTAATATCCTGAAACCTGCCCTTTCCAGAGGCGAAATTCAGGTTATCGGTGCTACAACTCTTGATGAATACAGAAAATATGTCGAAAAAGATTCTGCTCTTGAAAGACGTTTTCAATCTGTTATCATTGAAGAACCTTCTGTGGATGAATCTATCGAAATTATCAAAGGACTTCGTCCTAAATATGAAGAACACCACTGCTTGAATATTTCTGATGAGGCTATCGTTGCTGCTGTTAAATTGTCAAGCAAATATATTACTGACAGATTCCTGCCGGATAAAGCTATTGATGTTCTTGACGAAGCAAGTTCAAAAGTAAGATTGAAAGTTTCTACGCTTTCTCCTGAAGGCAAAGAGCTTGAAAAAGAACTTCGCGCGTTGATTAAAGATAAAGAGGACGCAATAAGAAATCAGGAATTTGAAAGAGCTTCTCAATTACGTGATGAAGAGGCTGATTTGAAAGACAGAATCAGAGAAATGTCTGCAAAATGGAAAGAAGAACATGAAGCTAATCGTCCGACTGTTACGGCTGAAAATATTGCTGAAGTTATTGCAACTATGACAGGTGTTCCGGTTACTAAATTGACTGAAGGCGAAAGCGAAAGACTTCTTAAATTGGAAGATACACTCCATAAACGTGTTGTAGGTCAGCACGATGCGGTCGTTGCTATTTCTAAAGCTATCAGACGTGCTCGTGTCGGTTTGAAAAGTCCTAACAGACCTATCGGAAGCTTTATTTTTGCAGGTCCTACCGGTGTCGGTAAAACTGAGTTAGCTAAGGCTCTGGCTGAGGCTGTATTCGGTTCTGAAGACAACATGATAAGAGTTGATATGTCTGAATTTATGGAAAAACATTCAACAGCTAAACTTATCGGTTCTCCTCCGGGATACGTCGGGTACGATGACGGCGGTCACCTGACCGAGCTTATCAGAAAGAAACCTTATTCGGTTGTATTGTTTGATGAAATTGAAAAGGCTCACCCTGATGTATTCAATATCATGCTCCAAATTCTGGACGATGGTAGATTAACTGATGCTAAAGGTCGTCATATTAATTTCAAAAATACAATTATTATCATGACTTCTAACGTCGGTGCTAGTATGATAACTACAACATCTAAACTCGGTTTCTCTACGGCTGATGATGAGTCTAAAGACAAATACGAAAAACTTAAGGAAACTGTTACTGAAGAAATGAAAAAAGCCTTCAGACCTGAGTTCCTCAACCGTATTGATGAAACTATAGTATTCTCTCATTTGAGTCAGGAAGAAATCAGACAAATCGTTGATTTGATGTTGAAAGATCTCTTCAAACGTCTGGCAGAAAAAGATTTGTCTGTTGAAGTTACTGATGAAGTGAAAGATCATCTTGCAAAAGACGGATATTCCGAAGCTTACGGTGCAAGACCGTTGAGAAGATTAATTCAGCGTAAGATTGAAGATAATCTTGCTGAAGAAATTCTCTCAGGTAAATACGCTCCGGGTGATACAATCAGACTTACTCTTGTTGATGACAAGATTACGTTTGAAAAAGCACCAAAGAGAAAGACAAAAAAAGAGGAGTCTGCTGAAGAAGAACAGCCGCAAGAAGTTCCTCAACAATAGATATAAGTAAAGCCTCTGATTTCTAAATCAGGGGCTTTTTTAATATTTAAATATTGAAATGCCTTTGATAAAATTCCAGTGCAGGCAATTTTTTGCCCTCAAATCGCCCGTGCTGAATATCCAGTCTGACTCCATATATATAATCGTGCAGTCCAAGCCGGTAATTTGCCTGCATTGCTAAATCAACCCATAAATTTTCTTGAATTCTGCCGGGCTCGTATTCCGGTAAATTTTCTCTGTAATACGGTATTGCATCTATACATTTATTCAAAAATTTTATTCTGCCGCCATTTTGCAGGTAACTTCTGCGCGGCGTGAATTTTCTGTAGGTTTTCATCATTCTGTGCAAACCGTCTGCCAGTGCTTCTGCTGAAAACTCTTCTATATAAATACCTGCATTTTCAGGAAATATTTCACTTTCACCTCTTGTATATTTACATAAATCCTTAAATACAACGACAGGCACATTGCAGCACATTGCCTCGTTCAGCATTCTGTTTTTTCCTTCAAAGATTGATGTCAGCACTGCGCATTTTGACCGGCTGAAATAGATACATAACTCTTTGCCGTATTCTACTTCACCGAGAAAAGTTATGTATTTTTTCAGTTCTTCATACCCGCCGGCTTCTTCTGCCATTTGACGGACTATTTCCATTTGTTTTTCGCCGTAATCATCTTTTTGCGTGCCTGTAACCAATACAACCTTAAGTGTATAACCGTATTTTTCTTCGTAAATTCGTAGTGCCCTTGTAAATAGTGGTAGATTTTTTACTTCATCAAGTCTTGCTATATAAATAACGTCTATATCTTTGTTGTAATTTGTATATGGCGCAATTGCGTATTCATGCGTAAAATCGGCATCTTGAAGCGGGATTAAAATCTTATCGGCTTTGTCCGGATATTTTTGTCTGAACCAATCTTCTCTCTCCTGATTTTTGTATGAAGTCAGGTAGATATCAGCGCTCTGTGCCCACGGTAATGATGACCACATTGAATATTCCATTGGCATAAAGAGTTTTTTGTGTTCAGGATATTGCGCCTGAATACATTCTACTCCTTGTGTCATGTATAAACCTTTAACAAATTTATTTTCGTATTTTAAAGGCGGCAGCAGTACTATAAAGTCTGTACGATAATAAGTTTCATGTATGTCATCCGGAAAGTTTTCATTAGTATAGCCTTGTATTAGTTCCCAGATTTCTTCCTGAGGTTTATCAATAGAAGTATTTGTATATAAGATATGGTGTTTTGTACCTTTAGGCATAATTAATAAGTTTGACCCGGACGTCTTTGCTGACAGGAGCCAGTTGTATAATCCCAGTTCCCGTTTTGAGATTCGCATTGATTCACCATATCTGCCAGATCATCAAAATCTTCAGGTGCCGGAGTTATCGGTGTTATTGATCCGTTATCGTTTATTACGACCTGATGGAAATCTTTACCGACCTGATTTGGTGCTTTTTCTCCATTTATATCAAAACAAAATCCAATCTGCGTTTCATTATTACGTGTTGACATGGACATAATCCCGTACATAACGCCATCTGGTGTTATAAATTTATAAGGCACATCATCCCAATTAAAATCAAGCTCTGCGTCGTTGACGTTTTTGTATGTTATATCTGTATCAAACTCGTTATTACTTGAGTCAGAAACCATATTAACGACTTTTTTATGTTCTGAAGAAACGCATGACATATCATTACACGTTGTTAATGGTAATTCACTTACTTTGAACACTTCATTATCGGCCAGCATCTTTTTATAACCGTTATTAAGCACACTAATGGCTTTTTTATATTGTGTCTCAAGTACTTTAGTCTGGGTTTTATTGACCAGCGTCGGCATTGTAAATGCCGCAACAACACCTATAATTCCTAAGGTGATTAAAACTTCAGCAAGTGTAAATGCATTTAGAGTAGATGGTTTGCGGAACAGGGTGTCATAACCTGCACTCTCCTGTATTAAGTCCTCGTTTTGAGTGGTTTTTAAATCCATTCAGATATCTCCTTATTTATGTCCATATTATTATTATAACATATGAGAAATAGTCTTTCAAGTGTTCAGTTCAAAATGGCGGTTTTCAATGCGTTAATACTAGTGCAGGCAAATTGCAGAAACGTTGCGGATAAATTTTTATTTAAGTATTCATTAACACTTTCATACAGTTCCAAAAGGCTTTCTCTTTCATCGCTGGATAATTCTGCATTTTGAATACATTTGGCAATTATTGAATACATTTTTCGTTTGTCTTTAGCAAAATCTTTAATCATATTATCCCAGATAATTGCGCGTGCCATTTTTTTCTGGAATCCGGCGTTAGTGGCAGAAATACCCTCAGGTGCTATTCTGTAGTAATGAATAAACTCAGGAATGGTTGTAAATTCACAGTAGTCAGCCATGTCACACCATAAACGGTAATCTTCCGCGTGGAGTGCTTTTGGATTGTATTTCAGGTTATGTTCGTCAAGCACTGATTTTCTCAACATTACTGAAGAATGTACGATACAGTTTGTACAATATTTGAGGAGTAATTTCATATCCTTATCATCTGTCGGAGGAACTATTTCTTCATTTGTTGGAATTTCAATTGTGTAAGTGCCTGCAAGTCCTATTTTGTCGTTATTATTCATAATATTAATCTGTTTTTCAAAACGCAGTTTATCAGAATAATCATCAGCGTCAATTCTGGCAATAAATTCCCCGTTAGCCAGCCCGAGACCTTTATTCAGGCTTGCTGTAATTTGTAAATTCCTGTCATTTTTTACATACCTGATTCTTTTATCATCGTAGGACAAAATAACGGATTCAGTGTTATTTGTTGAACCGTCATTTATGATTATAAATTCAAAATCACCGCATGTTTGCTGAAGGATACTTTCCATTGCTGTTCGTAAGTAATCTTCAGCAGCATTATAAACCGGCATAATTACGGATATTAACGGAGTCATATACAATTTTCCCTTAATCTTTATTGAAAAATTTCATTATTTTGTCAATAAGACCTTCGTCTTCTTCTATTGCCGTATTTTCAAGTTTGGCAAGTTTTGCTTTAACCTGTTCGTAGTCGTTAGCACCTTTTGACAATTCAAGGTATTTTGTATAAAATTCCGTTGCAGCCGGCTTATTTTTCATTTTTTCATAGGCAATTGCCAATTTTTTAATGACGCTTGCGTTACGTTTATCCAATTCATACAGCTGCTCAAGATATTCTGCTTGAACGCGGTAGTCTCCAAGACCTTCTCTAAAGTCTGCGAGTTTTTCAAGAGCTTTTTTATTTTTAGGGTCAAGTTTTGCAAGTTTTTCGTAGAATTCGACAGCGTGGATGTTGTCGCCTGTTTCTTCCAGAAGTATTGCGATAGTTGCCACTAAATCAGCGTCTTTTTCGTTAAGCTGATGAGCATTCAGATATTCATTAATTGCTATATCTTTATTTTTTCTGACAAGATTATATTTACCCCAGTTAAGGTGTGCATTAAAATCATCATTTTTGTTCTCATATATTAATGCTCTCATCTGGTATGTCAGAGGTGAATTTTTTTCAAGATTGTCATATTGATTTACGCATTCAAGAGCTTTATCATATTCACCTGTTACAAAATAATACTGTGCTTTTACCGAATAAAATTGGGCATTATTTCTGGATTGAGGTTCAATTTTTTTTATAATATCATATGCTTTATCGGTTTCTTCTGTTTCGAGAAGACATTTAATCTTCATCATCTCATCGTCTGTTACTTCAAGAGCTTTTTCAGGCTGGTTATTTTTAAGATAAAGCTGCGCAAGAGTTTCTTTGATTGCAGGAATATCGTGGCTTTTTCTTGCATTTGCAAGAATATCTATAGCGCTTGCGAGGGCTTCTTCTTTAACATAAAGATTCGCTAGTTTCAGATAAACTTCAGGTGGCACATCCCCGTGATCAATTATTTTTAAGTATTCATCAACTGCTTTCATATTTCTGCCTGTTTGTTCATAAAGGTTTGCAAGAACAAAACGGGTTGTAATCATTTGTTTTTCATCTTCCGCATGCGAGAGTGCTTTTTTGTAATCGTTGATGGCGTGTTCAAGCTGATGTTCAATGCTATGTAGGTTGCCTCTGGATACATAATATTTATATTTGTCTGTTGTGACGTAAATATCCATAAGCTGTTCATACGCCATTGAGTTTGTCATATCTTTTTCAATGATTTTTGAATAATATTCAGCGGCTTCATCTTTTTTATCAAGCACCATTGCCGTGTGCCCCAGACGTTCTAAAAGTGACAAATCATCAGGATTTTTAGCGAGTAATCTTTTGTATTCTTCGTATGCTTTATCATACTGTTCGTTTTCTTCGTATTGTTCTGCAAGTTGTAAACTCATTTATAAATGCTCCTTTTTGTTTTATTATATTATAATTCGGTCAAAAATAAAAATAATCAGCCGGTGAATATTAATTAAATTTATTTTGTGCTTTTTCAATTCCGTTATCAATCAGGAAGAATGCGGCATCCTGAGCTTTTTTTAAGGTTTCTTTCAAAAGATCAAGGTGTTCTTTTGGAAAATTTTGCAGGACGTAATTTTCTGACGGAATTGGCGGTTGCGGGCCTATACCAATTTTAATTCTGTTAAAATCTTTAGTCCCCAGATGTTTAATAATGGATTTTATGCCGTTGTGACCTCCGTCTGAGCCGTTTGCGCGCAGGCGGATTCTTCCTAAATCAAGCGCTATATCATCGTAAACTATAATTATATCTTTGATATCAATTTTGTAATAATTAATAATTGCGCTGACCGCTTCTCCTGAAAGGTTCATAAAGGTTGTTGGTTTTGCCAGAATAATGTCTTCGTCTTTATAGCGGAGTTTTGTCATCATGCATTTTAATTTAGATTCTGTTTTGAATGTCAGATTATTGTCCAGTGCGATTTTGTCTACAAGCATAAAACCTGCATTATGTCTGGTAAAACAGTATTTATCCCCTATATTTCCTAGTCCTGTAATTAATTTCATATCTTTATCCTTTATATTTATTATTTTAACGTAAATAAATATTACCGTTCAGATTTACCGACTATGTGCTTAACAAATTGATAAGATAAATTTATTTTGTATGTAGCTTTGATAAAGGTGAGGACAAAAATATGAGTTTAAAAGACAAACCAATCATACAGGAAAGCAGTTCGGAAAAAGTCGCAAAATTTTTAGAAAAGAATGCATTGCACAAAAAGGATTTTGCGGAGATGATAGGTGTAACGCTTTCGTATGTGTATAATCTTATAGATAACACAATTCCGTTTTCAAGCCGCGGGACTACTTTAGAGCGGATAGCTACCGTAATGGAGATTTTGCCTGAAGAATTTGAAGAGTATAAAATCCCGCAAGAACCTGTATTAATTGATGATTCAGTTGAGTTTTTTAAAGATGTAATGCGGGAAAAGAAAATGAATACGGTAAGTTTTTTGAAAGCATTTCCGCGAAAAAAGCGTATAGATATTGTTGATATGCTGCGCGGTGCAATGCCTATTCCGATTGATTTTAAAGAACTGAGTATGATAGCGAAGGTGCTGGATTTAAGCCGCGATGAAATTTATACGATGTGGGAAAAACGCATGAAACAGGTCTTGGAAACTAACGGCATGAATATTTATGCGAATGCTGCACTTGTAAATTCCATGTTTGAATGTGCAAAGAAGTTTATTCATCTGGATAAGGATTAAATTGTCGGGGACGAGAAAATCGTCCCTTTTAAATTAATAAAATAAAACGGTTGACATTAAATTTTTTTCTTGATAGATTATAAATACGGACGAAATGAATAGCGGTTAAATTTTACTGCGTTATATTCAGATTTCCGTAGTGAAAAGTATATAAGCGCTTGTAGCTCAGCAGGTAGAGCACTCCCCTTTTAAGGGATAGGTCGCGCGTTCGAATCGCGCCAAGCGCAAAATAAAAGAGGTCCATCAGACCTCTTTTATTTTTAGATTTGTCAAGATAAGAATGCCGGACTAAATATGAAAGTTTATCCTATTAATACTGCTTATAATATTTCAAATCTCAGGAAGTATAATTCTTCATTAGAAAATTATCCGTCTTATGTATCTTTTGACGGCTGGTTCGGAAGGAAAAAAACGCATGCTCAGGATGAATTTATTAAAGAAGATAAAGCTCCCGAGAATGATTCTGTTTCTGAAAATATCGAAACAAAAGAATTATCAAAATTAAATGCCCATGATGTTATGCTGTCTCTTAAACTTGCGGATGTTCTTCACAGGCTCAATTCAAATTCCGCAATTGTTATCGGAAATCCTGAAAGTTTATTTTTCAAAAATTTTGTTAAACGCTCATTAACTGAAGAAAGCTCTAATATTGATAACCCTAAAAACATAAAAGATGTATATATACTGAAGGAAGATATGACAGATCCTTTGATAATTACAAAAGACAGTTGTAAAAAAAATTCTTTTAAATTACACGGGCTGGCACGTAATCTTGCAGATTCCCAAAAAGATTATACAACATACGAAAATACTGCCGTATATGATGATTTTATAGAAACAAACAATAAGGTTAAAATTAAATTTATAAAAACCGGCAAAGAGTCAAACAATATTTTTTATGATGCTAAAATTCCTGTCGACAATTTTTATACGGATTCACCCGAACTTAAGTTTGATTACGTTTCAAAAGCACGTCCTTGTTCAAATATTTGTACCCCAAAAGTGAATAAACAGAACAAGTTAGATATTCCGGAGCGGACATTTGATGATATTGCAGGTATGGATGATACTATAGAACTGGTTAAAAAGAAAATTTTATTCCCTCTTTTGTATCCTGAAGCATTTCCAAAATCGTCAAATAAAGGGACTATATTTTTTGGAGAACCCGGAACAGGGAAAACTCTTTTAGCTCTTGCTATAATCGGTGAGGCAAAAAAACGCCGGAATCAAGATATACATTTTGTAAAAATTGATTCACAAGAATTTGAACGTTCAAGTTTCGGTGAAACTGAAAAGTTGTGGCGATATACTTTTAAAGAACTTGTTGACAAACAGCCTGCAATTTTATTTATAGATGAGCTTGATGCAATTGTTCCGCAACGAAGAGAAGGTTCGAATTATGTAGGTAAAAACGGAGTTGTTGCACAGCTTTTAACTCTTATTGACGGCTTGGAAAAACAAAATGAAAGGGTTACAATTATTGCGACAACAAATCGTCCTGATATGATTGACCGTGCTATTAAAAGAAGCGGGCGTCTCGGTAATCTTATTGAAATTAAAAAGCCTGACGAAAAAGGTTGTCTTGATATATTAAATCATTATTTAAAAGATAAAAATGTAAATGAAAATTTCAACAGAGAAGAATTTGCTGAAAAGCTTTATAAGTTATCCTGTACAGGTGCAGATATTAATGCAATAGTCGATAACGCAAGAGATAAAATGTATGAAGCATACGGAATTTATGAAAAAATGGATAACGGTACGTTTGAAAAATCCGATTTAGCGGATTTAGAGTATTCTACTGAAGATTTTGAATTAACGTTAGAAGATTTGAAAAACAGTAAATAAATTTTTCGTGTTGACTGTCTCATTAAGTGCTGGCATATTGTATAAAAGTTGTTTTGCTTCAGATACTAATAGAATATTGTTTTTAAAATTTTGCCGATAAAAGTATTAGGCAGATTATGTGAATATATTTTGAAGTTTTTTCTGTCTATTCTTGCATTATCAAAGCATATTTCATCCGGTTTAATATGGTTTTTCCTGAGAACGAAGGATAGTGATGCTTGGTCTCGTTTTGTATAATTTTCAATCATATACCACCAGTCATCCATTAATTTTATTATCTGCGGATTGTTATGTTTTCTGTAAATTATATTAGTTTCATTAAGCCCGTAATTTTGAGGCATATTATTTTCATCCAGATACGTTTGAATTTTATTTAAATTTTCTTCGGTTTCTTTTTTTATAGCTTTTACGGCTTGAATTTCATCAAAAATACAATCTCTGCAATAATGTTTAGGGATTAATATGTTTTTATTCGTATTATTTATGATTTCAAAGAGATAATTAGTCAGGATATCCAAATTTGCATCAAGCCATATACTTTCTTTAGCATCAGGAAAAAGTATATGAGGATGAGTTTTGTGCCATCTTGCATTTTGGGTGTTATCCAGTTGAGAAAATTGCATCGGGCGAATTTCCCACATCCCGAGTTGTTTAAATCTTAACAGCTTTTTATTGTTAGTAAAACAGACATATCTCCAGTCTTTCGCATAATATGTTTGTATAATCGGGATAAAGTCGCAGAGTCCTGATACACAGGTGTAAATTATTTTAGAAGAATTATTATTGGGGGTAATTTTTATGGATAAATTTTTTAGAGTTTCAAGTCTGTTATGTTCCGTCAGTATATTGCGTATTTTTAGTATGTTTCGCGGGAATATGCTGTATATTCCAAAACTTGCCCTAATGATATCTTGTATCTGCACTTTTATCGGATTAATTTCATTTTCGTTAATAGCATTTCTCCACTTAGCATAAAATATTTTTTGATTTTTATCCATTAAATTATTGCGGAGCGAGCCAAAACTTTTGTTTCTTTTATGTTTAACGTATAAATTATCGATAAGTACACATTTTTTGTTGTCCTGTCTTACTCTGAAGCAGAAATCGATTTCTTCGTAATAACCTTTGTCATAAATAGTATCAAACAGCCCGTGTGTGTCAATAAAAGATTTTCTTATGCAGAAACAGAAGCCTTCAGAATTTAAAATTTCCGGATAAGTTGGCATTCTGGAAGAAATTATCTTATTCATAATATTCAGCGGTAAAATTTGCGGGATGTAATAATTAGCGCTGTTAGAGGCAATAGGAGACGCAGTAATAATATCCAAATCCGAGTCAAAGCATTTTATTATTTTATCAGCAAAGCCAGCAGGGATTTCAGTATCACTGTTCAGTAATACGACTATTTCCGCATCTGCTTTAGATACAGCAAGATTACAGGATTTGAGATAACCGAGATTTTCATTATTTCTGATTAGAGATAATTTATGGGGATATTTTTTGACAATATTTTTTAGATATTTTTCTGTTTTTTGATTCGAACAATCATCAATGATTAGGACATCTCCAAAATTAAAATCAAAATTTTTCAGGACACTTTTAATACAAGATTTCGTTTCGTGCAATGCATTAAATACCGGAATAATAACGCTGATCCTTTTCATACATGGCCTCTTATCTATACACCTGTGATGAGTAGTTTTTTAAATAAATACCACTATAATGATGCTTTATATGTCAAAAGTAATTATTTCATGATGTTTTGTTTGTGTCAAATAATTTTTATTATTTAAGTAATATGAAAAATACAAAAGAATTATTAGCAATTAGGATAAAGCAATTAAGAAAGAGCAGAGGATACACGCAGGAAAAACTTGCAGAGCTTATCGGGCGTGATACAAAGCATATTTCTAAATTGGAGATAGCGGGTTCTTATCCTTCAATAGAAACTTTAGAGCGGATTGCAAGTGTTTTAGGGGTTGAGATAAAAGAATTTTTTAACTTTGATGGATTAAAAGACGCAAATTATGTCAGAGATGAATTTAAGAAGTTATTAAAATACTCTGATGAAAAACATTTACAACTCCTTTATAAAATTCATAACGATATAATAAACATGTAATGATATAATTATTTTATGGAAGAATATTTACAACTTGCTTGTATAAATCAAGAGAGTGCGCGTCGGGTTGTTAGCGATTTACAAATAGAAAAGCTCTGGGGTGAAATTGGGGCTGAGATTAATCTTGTCGGGTCGTTAAAAACAGGACTGCTTTGTAATCATCGAGATATTGATTTTCATGTCTATACAGAAAAAGTTACGATAGCTGAAAGTTTCAGTGTCATTCTTAAAATCTGCAAAAATCCGCGGGTAAAAAAGTTCTGGTTTAAGAATCTTTTAAATACCGGAGAAGATTGTCTTGAGTGGCATCTTACTTACCTTGATGATAACGGTAAGGACTGGCAGATTGATATAATCCACATGCCAAAAGGTTCAAGGTATGACGGGTATTTTGAAAATTTTGCAAATCGGCTTTGTGAAATAATGACAGAAGAGGAGCGGTTGGCTATTTTACGTTTAAAGTATGAAACACCAGACTGTGAAAAGATATCCGGGGTTGAATATTACAGAGCCGTTATAGAGGACGGCATCAGAACTTTTGAGGATTTCAGTAGTTGGCGTGAAGAAAATCGTCTGGAGGGTATATTAGACTGGATGCCGTAGGCTTTGGACTTAATTACATATACCCGTACTGACGGCAAAGAGCTGCTAATTTATCCGGATTATTTAAAAGTTCGTTAACGTCACATCCGAAAGCTTTTGGAAAAATTACATTTAAGTCTGAATCTTTCGGAGTCGCTTCTCCAAATTCATCTGCAGGCGTCGGTGAAAATTGCTCTTCTTCCAATGCTTTTTCTTTTCTGTATGCAGATATATTGTACTCATTCGTAAATTGAGGCAAATCGCTTTTGAGAGTTTTATCACCCTGTGGAAACAACTCTACTAAAAAATTCATTATTGAGTTTGCTAATTGCGGGACATCTTCTTTAATCAGCAGGTTACGATATGTATTTATTATACTTTGTATACCACCATTTGCTTTGATAAAAAGTTTTTTGTAATCTATGTTTTCATTATTGTTCAATTCCCTGGAGATATAAAGCTTGTAGGACAAGCTGTCCTCCTTAAAATGTTTGGCTTCTGTAGTAATTTTATATCGAGTCAGCTCAGTCATTTTTTCTTTTGATGCCGAGACTTGAACCCACTGATTTAAACTCATAAATTCATCAAAAGTTTTAGTAATTACCTTTGAATTATCGTGAGGATTTATTATATCAACCTGCGAGATGTTGCCATTATTGTCAAGATAAACATTTCTTACGGATAATTGGTGACCGCCTTGATTATAAGCTTTACCGGTATTTATATCAATATTTGTTCCAAATGTAAGTGCTATATCATCAGGAAATGCCGCTTTTTGTTTCAGTATGTAGGATATATTATCCGGTTCTTCTTCGTTAAACGTATAAGAAGCATACTCATTTCCACCTAGAAGAAAAGTTATATCCTTTGAAAATTCAGTGTCTCTGGTTGACATGGAATAATAATTCCCTCCGTCAATAGAACGTCGTTTTTGTATTTCTTTTATTTCTTTATCAGTAAACAAATCTTTATTTTCAGTAAAAAATTCTGTTCGTTGATTTTGGTAATATTTTTCAAATGCCAGTTCCAAAAGCTGCACGTCAGCATCGCCTTTTGAATATTTACTGCTTTTTCTTGCTTTTTTTAATTCTTTTTGAGTGATAGTGTATTCTTCACCTGCACCTTTCAGTTTAACAGTGTAGCTTTTATCAGGATTTATAGTAATTGCATCACTGATAATTTTTGCACCGAATTCAGTATCAGCAAGACCGTTTATCTGCGCAAGCAGCCAGCAATCTCCGAGCTTTCCCTGTTTATTGTTTTCAATTTTTTTATTAATCAAATCATCTGACTCTATTATTTTTTGTTTTGCAGAGTGTTGAAATCCCATTACTTCATCGTCAGATGTCTTTTTATTAGCATTAAAATTAAACAGTAATTCGTTTTCTTTTTGAAGTTCTGAATTATTGTTTAAATAACTGTTTAAGTCAGTTTTTTTCTTAGTTGGTTTTATTTGAGAAATATCGTAGTCATTACCCATAAATTTATACCTTTTACGTATTGAGTATCGGTACAAATCAGGCAAATCTTTAAACTTATTACAAAATTTTTACAAACTAATCAGAATTAATAAAAGTTTCTTTGCCGTTTTCGTCAATAACAATAGCTGTGAGAGGAGCGTTTTTATATTTTCCGCAGCCTGTGTCTATGCAGATTTTGTCCTCCTGAACCTGCGGGGTATCAAATTCAGTGTGTCCGAAGATTATTTTATAAGGTAAATGGTGTTTGTTGTTGTAAAAAGCGCTTCTTATATAAACCATATCTTCTTCGGACTGGTCTTCCAGCGGAATTCCTATCCTGACACCGGCATGGATGAATAAATAATTCCCGATAATATGATAGAATTTTAGTTTGTTAAAAAAGTTTCCGTGGATTTTCATAATGTTATCAAATCCGCCGTAACTTTCAGCCGTTGCATCTCCTCCGTAATTCCAAAAAAGATAATTATAATATTCATCAGTTTTTGCATGCAGCATCGCATATTCATGCGAGCCCGTAAGGTAAACGCAATTACAGATGTTTTGCATATCAATAATTTTATCTACAACCTCTTTGGATTTTTTGCCCCTGTCGATGTAATCGCCCATAAATACAATGGTATCATCTTTTTGCGGGGTGATTTTTTCTAAAACTCTGCAAAGCTTTTCATATTCGCCGTGTATATCTGTAATTCCTATAATTCGTCCCATAACTTAAGCGTATTATGAAAAATACCTAAAATCAACAGTTAACAAAAGTTAAAAAAACGAGAAAAATATTAAAGGAATTAAAACACCCAACCGATATAGTGAATATGGGTAAAATATGCCCTAACCATGACAAGGTAAAAGGTAATAAATGAGTACGACAGGCGTAGAAAGCAAGATATCTGCATATATACAATCAAACCCGCAGTACAAAGAGTACAGTCGG
>CALUVN010000014.1 GCA_944324235.1 Candidatus Gastranaerophilales bacterium | reverse complement strand
TAGTCCGTTACAGTGCTGCGCACAATGATACTATTCCCTCTCCTAAGTAGGAGAGGGGTAGGGTGAGGTATGCTTTGTGGAAAGCTCAGATCCTGAAACAAGTTCAGGATGACAGACTTTGTCTCGCGCCCTGTGAGCGTGGAGCAAATCCAAGACAGGGGCAAACATAATGTTTGCATCAATACTATTTTCACAGACTGAGAAGTCGCCTGTATTAGATATCCCAAAAACTTTAAACATCTTTTACAAGTCGGCTTTTGTATAAACTTGAATACCCTCTCCTAAGTAGGAGAGGGCTAGGGTGAGGTATGATAAAAGGGAACAGTGAATAGTCCGTTACAGTGCTGTGCACAATGATACTATTCCCTCTCCTAAGTAGGAGAGCGGATTTGCGGACGGACGACACGAAGTAAGTCCGGATAGCGAACGGAACGAGACTACTAAGCCGCAGGCTTTTTGTCGAGTCTCCGTGAGCGTGGAGCAAATCCAAGACAGGGGCAAACATAAGTTTGCATCAATACTACTCTTCAATATTGAAGCAGTCGCCTGTATTAGGTATTCAAGAAGTTTTGAAAAACTTTGAAATGCCGGCTTTTGTTTAAACCGAATTTCCCTCCCCCTTGAGGGGAGGGATTGAGGGAGGGGGCTAAGGTTAGGGGTAAAACATAATGTTTGACAAAAGGGGGTTGTGCACCCCCAAGCCCCGCACCAATATTCTTTCTTTTTGTTGCGATGCAAATAGAAAGAATATTGGATAAGAAAGAAAAACACGCGTCCAAATGAAACGAGTCATCAGAAACTACGTTTCCGAACCTTCCTACAAATATAATGTTTGCCCCCTCACCCGTCCTTCGGACACCCTCTCCAAATCGGGAGAGGGAAAACGAAACGTTTGCATTACTAGTGCAGAAAGAAAAATTATTTGAGGACAATAGCGTGAGCAGGGCGGAAGCGTGGTCCGAAAATGATTTTTCTTTTTTTGTTACAATTAACCCCTCACCCTAACCCTCTCCCTCAAGGGGCGAGGGAATAGTATCATTGTGCGCAGCACTGTAACGGACTATTCACCGTTCACTATTCACAATTCACTCCCTTTTGTTGCAAACATCAGTATTTACTCGAAACGAAAAATCCCTTTTATACTATTTATTAGCCGCCCAAGTTATAACTGAATGATCTTGATATATTGCTTGTTAATCTGCCTTTAACGGATTGAAGTTCAGATTCTACCATTCTCAGTTTAATTTGATATTGTTGAGATTGCTGTTCCAGTTTTTGCTCTAATAATTTTAACTTTGCCTGACGCTGATTCAAGGTTTTCATCACAGGTGAATCCGGATCATAATCTGTACCAACCTGCATTAAATCACTTGCTGATTGTGCCAGCGACATCTTTGACTGTGTCACAAGCTGAATTTTGTATTCCAGATCAAACTTGAGATTTGTCAAATACTGAGTTCTGATTGTATCTGTGATAACACCCATTTTTTTCTACCTTTATCTGGTTGTATTCAGGTTATTACCTCTCAAAAAGCTGTGCTGGTTATTTTCTGCTATCAGTTGTTCCATTTTCTGAAACTGATGCCTGTGATAATTCAATCTGTATTGCGCCATTTTTAACTTTTTTTTCATTGTAAGAAAGTCTTTAATACCGTCTACTATTGAATTTATCAACGCTTTTATCGGGCTTTTCCTGATGATAAAATTCTTTGAATAGATAAGGAAGTCTATCAACCTTTTCATATTCGTCTCTAAAGTATCTCGAAGCATATTTCTCCTTTACACTTTAGACCTACATGTATATTAAAACAAGTTGTGCCCGATAATTGCCTTTTTAGATATAAATCGTGTAACATGTCTTAATATTTCAGTCCAAATCTCATTCTCTATTTTAATTAACGGCTTTCTCTTTCATAACTTTAATAATTTTATGCCGAAAACTATTCTTTGTAATAAAATTTTACAATCAAAATTAAGTTATAGCAATTTTTAAACTAAATTATAAGTTTTGGATAGCTTTACTGTCGCCGTCAATAGATTCTTTAAGCATTTTCTTGACAACATCCCCCTGTGTATCAAGCATTTTGCAGACAGTTTCAATATTTCTAACCTTATTTGAAAGGATTACGTCTGCATTTGATGTAATTTTACCTGTTACGTTCTGGTAAGCCGCAAGCGCTGCTGATGTTGTACCTTGCATCAGGTTTCCCATAACCATTGCAGGTAAACCGTATTCACCAAGATAAGGTGCTGCCGCCTGCATAATACCGCCCCATCCTGAAATTACACTCGCCAATGGTAATACTATATTTTTAGCTACAAATCCGTACCCGTTTGCTGCTCCTACACCATAGGCCGCAGCACTCGCAATATCAGCTATTCCGCCCATGCTGGAAGCTCCGCCTGTTACATAGCCGTCAGACCCCCAACCGCTTATTAATCCTGCTGCCCCGCCGGTGGAATACCCGTCCATCCCCCATGACACCGGTGCTGCACCTCCAGGAAAACCTGAATAGTTATATAATGAATCTATTCCGTAAGACGAACCGCCTGAGTACGGAGAACTGTAAGATGTACCTGCTACGTTCATAGTTTCTGATGCTCCAAATACTGTAGCAAATGATGATGGCGCTAACAAACTCGCCAGATTATATAAAAATCCGCCGGTTGTCTCAAAACCTGTACCCATGCCGCTACCTGAAACAGTTAAGTCTCTTAAACGGTCATAAGTTTCAAATAACTGCGCTTTTGCATCGCCGCTTGCCGCACCGTATTTGTTTGCTATTACCAAGTAACTATCATTTTTGTAAGACATAAGTACCTCTTAATATCAATGTTTTTAATAAACATACTAATCTTATTCGAAAGTTTTGAATGTAGATTCGATGTTCTTTTCAATAACTTTCTTAACTGCTTCCATTTCTGTTTGGAGGGCATCCTGTTCCGTATCCAGTTGACGAAGTCTCAATTCAAGAGTACGGTCTTCTTGTTGGATAATCTCTGTTTGTGCGTTGATATCTTGTATTTGTTTTTCATATACATCCATATCGTATGTATATTGATTCATTGCATCCTGATAAGCCGCCTCATCAGTTATCGTTTCTGTATGTAACGGATAGACTGCTGATGAATCTTCAAATTTTACTGATGTCCAGCGCCCTGAACCATCAACTTCTATCATTGCTTTTTCTGTTCTTTCAATTTTAGTTTTTACATCCTGTGCTTCATAGAATATGAGCTTGTCCTGATTTTCTGTCGGATACTGAGGATCAACCGGTGACATGTAGCTGTAATATAAATCTTCTTTTGTTGCAAAATATGTTTTGTCACCATCGTCCCAACAGTATATATCTTCAGGATCTGCCTGTGCTATTGCTTCATCCGGCCAATCTTTACAGATTTGTTCATATGCGGCTGCCAGCATTTTATCTGTAGGGTCGTATTTGTATAAATCGTGATTGCCGACTGAGCCAGGAAATTCAGCATCAATTGTATATGTTTGCAAGTCACCTGCAGGCGGTGCATCAGGATCATCCGGATCAACTCCGCCGCCTCCGCCTAAATCCGCTGTATTTAAGAAATGGTATACACCATCTTCATCTCTATAGTATGAAAGTTCTTCTTTAGTAAATTCTATCGGTGGAGTTTGTTCTTCTCCATAGCTCATAAGTTTATTAAATGCGTTTTGTAAATCCGGATGGAGAGCTTCTTCATCTTCAGTTTGAGGATATTCATATACTTGATTGCCATCAATATAGTATACGCCGTCAACTTCATTCAAACCCGGGCCGTCTTCTGTGTTAGGATTTGGATTTCTGGTAACCGAATTTGTCGCAATAGTATCTTCCAGTTTTACCTGAGGATTTCGCAATTTATTCTGAATTCCGGTATAAACATCTGCATAGTGGTAGTGTGTAACCAGATAATTGTATCCGTCCGGATCATCAATTAATTCATGCATATCTGTTATGGTTTCTGCATAAACACCATCTTCATAAGAGTATTGCAACGTTGTAAAGTCTGACGTACTTGGTGCTGTAGGAACTTCTAATGCTAATAATTGATTAAAAAGGTTTGCACTCTGGTTTGCCAACGCGGTACGAGCCTGGTTTACCTGTTGCCCTTCATATTCAACGTTTGTCTTTCTTGCTGTCAATGCTAAATATCTTGCTTGTGATGCGGCCATGCCCATATGCTACTCTCCTTCGTTATCAAATATGTGTATTGTTTCTACCTTTTTAATGTTTTTTATAATAATTTTTTTTCAAAAGTCAATATTACTATTTAAATTATACGGTAATATTAAGTTTTTTATACAATGCAATTTGGAAAAATCATTCATTTAAATTAGAAAAAACACAGAATTCATACAATTAGACGTGAAAACGCCCGTCATAATAATGACGGGCGTTTGTTTTTATATATTACCATTTATTCAGCAGATATCTCTTCATTTTTTGGTTCGTTTACAGTAAGAGCAATTCTCTTATCTGTAGGATTGAATTTCAGAATATAAGTCATAATTTTATCGCCAACCTGTAAAATATTTGAATTTTTATTTTGATAATCAACGACTTCATTATGAGGAAGCAGAGCTTCTACACCCGGGAACACTTCTACAAATGCTCCGAAATGTTTAATTCTGGTAATTGTTCCTTCGACTTTATCGCCTTCTTTAATTTGTTTTTCTGCCTCTACCCAAGGATCAGGTTCAAGGTTTTTCAAACTTAAAGAAACACGTTGTTTATCGTGGTCAACCGCGATAACTTCAACATCAATTTTGTCACCAACTTTTAAGATATCTGTCGGATGATCAATCCATCTCCAGGATAATTGCGAAAGCGGAAGCAGACCGTCTATTCCGCCTAAATCAATAAATGCACCGAAGTCTGTTATTCTAACAACGTCACCTTTAACAATTTGACCCGGTTCTATTTGTGAGAATACATTTTTTCTTGCTTCAACAGCACTATCATCATAAACTTTCTTGTTAGAAAGAATGAAATTGTTTTGTTGAGCATCGAGTGTCAGTATTTTCAATTCAAGTTTACTGCCGACTTCCAATTCAGTTTCTTTAACACGAAGCTGGCTTGACGGGACAAAACCGCGTACACCTGAAACTTCAACCAGTACACCGCCTTTAACAACACCTGCTACTGTTCCGAGTATTGTTTCATCGGAGGCTTTTACTTTTTCAAGTTCTTTCCATGCATAAGCAAAGTCAACACGTTTACGGGAAAGTAAGAATTTACCGTCTTCATCTTCTTCTCTGATAATCAGGAATTCATATTCTTCCCCTTTTTTAAATTTTTCTTCTACTCTTTCATTTTTGTCTACAGCTTCTTTTTCAGGAACCATTGCTATTGTTTTTGCACCAATATCGACCATAACCCCTGAACCATCGAAACCACAGACTATTCCTTTTACTAAATCGCCTTTTTGGAATTTGTAATCATATTGTTTCAATAATTCTTCAAAATCCATATCTTTCTCTATAGATGCCATCTTTTCTCCATTTGTCCACTAGACACTAACTATTAAACTATTTTATGACATGTATTTTATCAGACGATTGGCAATCTGTAAAGGTTTATTAACATTGCTTAACATTACTTAAAAGAATATTGAACTTATTAAATCACGCAAAAAGGCGGATGCAGTGCTAATTTAGACCTCATCCGCCAATAATTAAGAAATGTTGCTTATTTTAAGGACTCAATAAGTTGATTTATTGTGTCTGCCTGAATATTTATCTCATTAATCCGGGCTTTTGTTTGTTCTATCAAATCTTTCGGAGCATTTGCGACAAATTTAGGATTATTGATACGGCCTTCCAGAGATTTTTTCTCTCCGTTGAGCTTATCCAATTTCTTTTGCTGGCGCGCTATTTCTTCATTAAAGTCTATAAGATTTTCCAGCGGAATAACAATAGTAGACGCTGAGACAACAGCTGTTGCTGATTTTTTAGGCGCGGGAGCATCTTTATCTGCATAAGTTATATTTTCAACACGTGCCATGCGTTTGATATAAGACTCAATAGCTTCAAAAGTTGATTTTTCTGATTTATCCGCACGAATTTCGATATCAAATTTCAAAGAATGTGAGATATTAAAACTTTGACGGACGTTCCGCAACGATTTTATAGTTTCAAATACAAGTTCCATTTCTTCAGCTTCTTTATAAAACACGAGCTTATCGGAATATTGCGGGAAGTCTGCAAGCATCAAGGCTTTAAACTCAGATTGTTTTGGAATAAGCTGCCATACGCGTTCTGTAATATGCGGCATTATAGGGTGCAGCATTCTCAAAGACATATCGAGAACATATCTTAATACGCGTTGAGTATTTAACTTCAATTCTTCATCCTGCAATTGAATTTTAGCGATTTCGACATACCAGTCGCAATATGAATTCCAGAAGAAATCATATAAAATATGAGCAGTTTCGCCAATTCTGTAATTCTTTATATTTTCGTTTATTTCTTTTGCAGTGTTATTTAATTTATCCAGAATCCACTTATCGGAAATTGTTAACGATGACATATCAATATCATTATTATCAACGCCTTCAAGGTTCATTAACACAAATCTTGAAGCATTCCATATTTTATTGGCAAAGTTTCTGCCGTATTCAAATCTTTCATCACTGATTTTGATATCCTGTCCGCCGTATGTACAAAGAGATGTCATCGTAAATCTCAATGCGTCACAGCCGTATTTATCAATAATTTGAACGGGGTCAATTGTATTGCCTTTAGATTTAGACATTTTTTGACCTTTTTCATCTCTGATAAGTCCGTGAATGTAAACCGTCGGGAACGGAGCTTTTTTAGTAAATTCCAATCCCATAGTAATCATTCTGGCGACCCAGAAGAAGATAATATCAAAACCTGTTACAAGAACAGAAGTCGGGTAGAATTTTTTATAATCTTCGGCTTCCGTATCAGGCCAGCCCAGAGTTGAGAACGGCCATAAACCTGAAGAAAACCAAGTGTCCAGTACATCGCTGTCCTGAGTATAATTAGCAGGATCAGGATTTTCTTTAGCTACAACCATTTCGCCTGTTACATTATGGTAGTATGCAGGAATTTGGTGACCCCACCAGAGTTGACGGGAAATACACCAGTCGCGGATATTTTCCATCCAGCCGAGATAATTCTTTTCCCAGCGTTCAGGGACGAATTTAATTCTGCCGTCTTTAACAGCCGCAATAGCTTCTTTTGCCAGCGGTTCCATTTTTACAAACCATTGTTCAGACAAAAGAGGTTCAATTGTAGTATTGCAGCGCTGGCATTTACCAACATTGTGTTCGTGGTCGCGGGTTCTCAACAGGAATTTTTCATAACTCAGCATGCCAAGAATTTTTTCGCGAGCCTCATATCTGTCGAGGCCGTGGAATGCAGGCGGAACTTCGCCGCAAGCTTTCATTTTGCCTTCTTCGTCAATAACCCAGATAGGTTTAAGGTTATGGCGCTTACCTACTTCAAAATCGTTCGGGTCGTGCGCAGGTGTAATCTTAACAGCACCTGTACCGAAAGATTTATCTACATATTCATCGGCAATAATCGGAATTTCTCTTCCTGAAAGCGGAATTACGACTGTTTTACCGATAAGTTCACTGTATTTGTGGTCGGACGGGTGAACAGCAATTGCAACATCGCCAAAAATTGTTTCAGGACGTGTAGTTGCGACAATAATTGCACCTGATTCACCTTTAACAGGGTAAGAGATTTCCCACATATGCCCCTGTTCAGTTTCGTATTCGGTTTCAACATCGGAAATTGCACTCTTACAGCGCGGACACCAGTTTACAATATATGCGCCTTTGTAGATAAGTCCTTTTTCGTATAATTTAACAAATACTTCTTTTACCGCTTTAGAACGTTCTTCGTCAAAGGTAAAGCATTCTCTTGAGCGATCAAAAGAAGCACCAAGACGCTTACACTGGTCTAAGATTGCGCTTTTGTGTTCATTAGTCCATTTCCATGTTTCTTTTAGGAATTCTTCTCTGCCTAAGTCGTAACGAGAAAGTCCTTTAGCGCGTAACTGTTTTTCAACAACATTCTGTGTTGCAATACCTGCATGGTCTGTTCCCGGAACCCAGAGAGCTTCATAGCCGGCCATTCTGTGATAGCGGATTAAAATATCCTGCAAAGTTTCATCCAAAGCGTGCCCCATGTGAAGAACACCTGTAACATTTGGAGGTGGAATCACTATTGAATAATGCGGCTTTTTACTTTTGGCATCAGCCTTGAAAAAACCGTTGTCTTCCCAGAATTTGTAAATTTCCGCCTCAGTTTCTGCCGGATTATAAACAGTAGGTAAATCTTCTATCTTGCACGCTGTATCTGTCATATTAAAAAATCCCTCTTTTTATGTCTCAATAACAACAATTTAGCACAAAAAAAGTTTTTATAACACTTAATTTTATAACATTCAAAATTCGGGATTTTTATTAAGTATTGTAAATATTTATATAATCTATTGAAATAAATGCAGTTTATTAATTTTTATATATTATAAGGAGAGTTTTATGTCTGTAAATAACATAAGTTCGATCAGTACAGAAAATTTAAATGCAATAAAAGCACGCGCTTCTGAAATTACATCATCATCAGATAGCAGTATCTGGAATGAGTACAAAAATTTTGATGCAAACGGTAACGGAAGTATTGCAGATGATATTGATAACATGTCAGATGTTGATATTATGAGCATTGGAGAGAAGTTCGGTATTCTAAGTGACGGAACTGTTCAGGGCACAAAACAAAGTGACGAAACAGGCGACTGCTACTTACTTAGCGGAGTGAATGCTTTGAGCAACACTGAATGGGGTAAACAAGCCATCAGCAATGCAATAGAACCTGATGGAAATAACGGTTATAACGTTACATTGTACAATGCAGATGGTGAGAAAGAAACAGTAAATATTACAGCAGAAGAACTTACAGCTAATCCGGAAAAATATTCAAGCGGCGATATTGATATGAAAATTATTGAAGTTGCCGCAGAAAAATTTTATTCTTCGCATATTAATGAAGATGCCTATAGCTATAAAAATCCGGACTCCCCTCTGACAGAAGGTCTTATGGAGGGTAAAACCTCAATATTATATATGCTGACCGGAAGCGAAGGAAATGTTTTACAGTCTGAGGCCATTGATAAGAGAATTCCTGAAAGCGCTTTGTCACCTAATCGGAGTGCATTAACAGATGAAACCCTAAATAAATTGTTAACTGAGATTTCTTCAAATCCGGACAATTATGCATCAATGTGTTCATTTAAAAAGCAGAATTTTTTACAAAAACTGTTGGGTGGCTCTAATACAGTCTCGGAACACGGATATTCTATTAAAGGAGTCCAAAGAAACTACGATGGTTCCATTGAATCCGTAATTTTACAAAATCCATGGAACAGCTCTGAAGAAATTACAATGCCATACGATAAGTTTAAATCTCAGGTTACATATTTTGTAACTCATAATCCGGATGATACCATTTAGAAATTAAATATGGTATAATAGAAACAGATTGGAGATATTATGACCGAACTCAGATGGCAGCAGCGTTTTGAAAATTATAAACTTGCACTTGCCAACATAAACGAGACTTATGATTACATAAAACAGAACGGATTGAATAAAATCTACATAATGGCACTAATCCAAGCATTTGAAATGGTTTTTGAACTTGCGTGGAAAACTATGAAAGATTATCTTGAATATGAGGGGATAAAAACGGATACACCGCGGGAAACAATCAAAAATGCATTCTTACATAATCTAATATCCGACGGTGATTGCTGGATTGAAATGCTTGAAGCAAGAAATAAAACCTCACATACTTACAAAGAAGAATTTGCAAAATCTGTTGCGGATGAGATTATTCACAAATATTTGCCTGAATTAAACAATCTGGAAACAATCTTAGCGGAAAAACTCAATGGATAAATTTGGACTTTCTGATAAAACAATAAAAGTCATTACAGACTTATTTAAAAAATATAACCAAATTAATAAAGTTATTATTTTTGGCTCACGTGCCAGAGGGAATTTTAAGAATTCTTCGGATATAGATATGGCAATATGCGGCGAAAATATTGACTTCAAATTTATAAGACATATTTCAGCCGAACTTGACGAACTACCGACCCCATATAGCTTTGATGTACTGAATTATTCAGATGTTGAAAACAACGAAATAAAAACTAATATTGATAAAGACGGGGTAATTTTCTACCAGAAATAAAAAGCCCTCTGAAATTTCAGAGAGCTTTTTAATAACAGGTTTATAAATATCTTATGATATATGATTTGCAATAATTTCCATTTCTTCAAGAGATGCATATACTGCGTGGCATCCGCAATCAACATAAAGAATTTGACCTGTAGTACCGGTTGAAAGGTCTGAAGCCAGATATAAACCAGCTTTACCGACATCATCCAAAGATACGTTACGGTTAAGCGGAGCTTTTGCAACTGCTGCTTTAAGCATTTTGTCAAATCCGGAAATACCTTTTGCAGCAAGAGTCTTAACAGCACCTGCAGAAATACAGTTAACTCTGATACCTTTCTTACCGAGATCAGCAGCAAGATATCTCATTGAAGATTCTAATGCAGCTTTTGCAACACCCATTACGTTGTAGTTAGCAACAACGTATTCTGAACCGAGGTAAGTCAAAGCAAAAATTGAACCGCCTTCATTCATAATAGGTTCAACATTTCTGCAGATAGAAACTAATGAATAAGCACTTACACCCATTGCAAGATTCCAGCCGTCATGAGATGTGTCAATAAATCTGCCTTGCAAATCTTCTTTAGCAGCAAAAGCTACAGCATGAACAACAAAATCCAATTTACCGTAAACTTTTTCACATTCAGCAACAACAGCTTTAATTTCATCTTCTTTAGTAACATCGCAGCTCATGATAACTTTTGCGCCCATTTCTTCTGCCAGCGGTCTTACTCGTTTTTCCATAACTTCACCGGCATAAGTAAATGCAATATCTGCACCTGCTTCATAAAGTTGTCTTGCGATAGCATATGCAATACCGTGGGTATTAGATACACCAAAAATCAACCCTTTTTTGCCTTCCATTAGTTTCATAATTATTTCTCCCTCATAAAATACTAAGTTACTTGTTAATAATAACGTAAATATATTTTTTTTGCAAATTTTTACTCCTTATTAAAAAAAATGTTAACTAATGTAACAATTTCAAAACATGCTGAAATCAAGGGATTTGGGATGTTTTTATATCTTTAGAGAGTATAAATATCAGGAGAGCTTTGTGAGCGTAAATAACGTTCAAAATATGAATAAAGCCGAGCTATATAAATTAGCGAAGCAAAGACAAGGGCAGCAGACAACTGTTACCCAACAGTCCTGGATGACATCCACAGGCTCTATTTTTAATGCTCCAAATGCACGCTCAACATCAAAAACTTCTACACCTGCACAAACACAAACTCCAAATCAAACTCAGGAAACACAACAACCTGAAAATAAAAAACTTGAAATGTATCAAAAACTGTGGGGTGAAGAAAAAGGCACTGAAATTTACGAAAAGAAATTCGGTTCAGTCGATAACGGCGAGAGCTCCAGTGTTCAAAGCGGCGGTTCACAAACAAGAAGTGCAAGCGCATCTACAGAAAAAGAAGATCCGTATGCAGAATATAAAAATGTAGACAATGCCAGTGATGGTAAAGCTCTGGCTAAAGAAGGCGAAACAATAGCAGCAGATGGGGAAAAACAAACCCAGGAACTTGAAGCTGAAGGCAAAAATTCAGAAAAAGTCAGCAAAGATGCAAACAAAACCGCAAAAGACCTAACTAAAGAAAACAAAACATTTGAGAAAAAACTTAAACAAGAACAAAAAACTTTCATGCAGGCACAAAAAGAGATAGAAAAAGCCGCAGAAGAAGTAGAAAAAGCACAAGTTGAAATGGATGCAATTAATGCTGAAATTGAAAGTCTGCAAAGCGCACAAGCAAGCCGCTCAATGTCAGCATCAAGCTCATCAGGCGGAGTAAGCGGTTCTGATGACACAAGCTCCAAAATTTCAGACCTGCAAACAAAAGCCAATTCTCTCGGGCAAATAATGATTTCTAACGGTAAAATCATTCAAACTAAACAAAAAGTTTCTACAAAATCTTTGAAAAGCATGAATACGATGAGTAAAACTTACCAGAAGAATGCAATAAAAATTCAAAAGCAGCTTGACACCCAATCAACAGAACAAAGCAAAGTAATACAAGTTGCTGAAAAAATGGATAAAGTATTCCAAACAATATCACAGGTCGGACAGGCATTAAAAGTTGGCGGTCAGGCTCTCATTGCATTAGGTTCAGCAACATCATGGTGCGGTGTTGGTGCTGCATTAATTTCAGCCGGTTCATTTATGATGAAAGCCGGTAACGTTGTAGAACTTGTTGGTAACTATGGTACACTGGCAGCAAACGTAACAAAAACTGCAGCATACGCAGCTGAAGGTAACTTAGCAGGTGCACTGCAAAGCGCAGGTACAGCAATAATGTCAGGTGCAGCTGCAGTTAAAGGTACAAAAGAATTCTCTTCTAATATGGAAGCTATTAACCAAAAAGCAGAGCAAGCAACACAAAAACTTGCTGCAAACGCTGCTGCTAAAGACCTTGCAAATACAGAGCAAGCAAAAAAATTGATGGAAGAAACCGGAATGAGCGAAAAAGCATTCAGAAAAGACGTTAAAGCTCAAATGATGGAAAGCGGCATAACCGGTGATTCTGCAAAAGATATGAAAGCAAATGCTTTTAATAATGCTATTGACAATAACTTCACAGCAAATGCTGATGCTCATTTCACTGCTGCAAAAGATACTTTATTACAGGATAACGCAAAACTTGCAGGCAAAACTAAAAAACTTGCAAGAAAAGCAAATAAAATGGTTAAGAATGCAGCAAACAACGATATCAACAAAATCAGTCAGGAATGGGCAAGCCAAATTCCTCAGTCTAAAAGCAGCAAATTGTTTGAAAACGCTAAAAAACTTGGCAGTACATTATCAGCAGCAGGCGCACAAATGCAGCAATTTGACAATACGGCAACAGGTACAGGTTCAAGCGTCGGTTATGTCGGACACAGACTTACTAATCCGGCAAAAACAAGATCTGTTATTGCAAGCATTAACAGAAGAAAATACGCAGGACCTATCGGTTAATATTTATAAATACACAAATAAAAAGACCGGCTCTAAAACCGGTCTTTTTTAATCTTGTTTTACTTATATTACTTGTTCAATGAGATTGTTTGGTTTTCTTCAAGAAGAACGTTCATATAGAGTAACTTGTTGGCTGTTGCCTGGTCTAAGTTGATGAACTCTGCACCGGCTCTTCTATCAGTAGCTGATACGATTTTTACATCAGCTGAGATATCAAGATCACCGTATGAAATTTGTACAGGGATTACATCGCCGACTTTAACTTGGTTGTGGTGTTTAAGAGCGATACCGCCTCTTGAAATATCAACCAGTGATTCGATTTTGCTGTTTTGAGCTAACTCAACAGGGTTTCTGTTACCTTCAACCTGGAATCTCATATATTGACGTTTGTCAATTGTTGAGATGTTTTCATCGTAGTCTTTTTTGTAGGTTAATTTACCCATATTGTCGTATTGTTCAACTTCATCATCATCAGAGTCAGCGTCTGCATCGGCATCAGCGTCTGCATCAGCATCAGCATCGGCGTCTGCATCAGCATCAGCATCAGCATCAGCATCGGCGTCTGCATCGGCATCGGCATCAGCGTCTGCATCGGCATCGGCATCAGCATCAGCATCAGCATCGGCATCTGCGTCTGCATCGGCATCGGCATCAGCATCAGCATCGGCATCTGCGTCTGCATCGGCATCAGCATCTGCATCTGCATCAGCATCGGCATCTGCGTCTGCATCGGCATCAGCATCTGCATCTGCATCAGCATCGGCATCAGCATCGGCGTCGGCGTCTGCATCAGCATCAGCATCAGCATCGGCATCAGCATCAGCATCAGCATCGGCATCAGCATCAGCATCTGCATCGGCATCTGCATCAGCATCTGCATCAGCATCAGCATCGGCATCAGCATCTGCGTCTGCATCTGCATCAGCGTCTGCATCGGCATCGGCATCGGCATCAGCATCAGCGTCTGCATCTGCATCAGCGTCTGCATCGGCATCGGCATCGGCATCAGCATCGGCATCGGCATCGGCGTCAGCATCAGCATCGGCGTCAGCATCAGCATCGGCGTCGGCATCTGCATCGGCATCGGCATCGGCGTCTGCATCAGCATCGGCGTCTGCATCAGCATCGGCGTCGGCATCAGCATCGGCATCGGCATCGGCGTCAGCATCAGCATCGGCGTCGGCATCAGCGTCAGCATCAGCATCGGCGTCGGCATCAGCATCGGCATCGGCATCGGCGTCAGCATCAGCATCGGCGTCGGCATCAGCGTCAGCATCAGCATCGGCGTCGGCATCAGCATCAGCATCAGCATCGGCATCTGCATCAGCGTCGGCATCTGCATCAGCGTCGGCATCAGCATCAGCGTCAGCATCTGCATCGGCATCGGCGTCTGCATCAGCATCGGCATCAGCATCGGCATCTGCATCTGCATCGGCATCAGCATCTGCATCAGCGTCTGCATCGGCATCTGCATCAGCGTCTGCATCGGCATCTGCATCTGCATCTGCATCGGCATCAGCGTCAGCATCTGCATCAGCATCTGCATCAGCATCGGCATCGGCATCGGCATCAGCATCAGCATCGGCATCAGCATCGGCATCAGCATCGGCATCAGCATCTGCATCAGCATCGGCATCAGCATCTGCATCAGCATCGGCATCAGCATCTGCATCTGCATCTGCATCGGCATCAGCATCAGCGTCTGCATCTGCATCAGCATCAGCATCGGCATCAGCATCTGCATCTGCATCTGCATCGGCATCAGCATCAGCATCTGCGTCTGCATCGGCATCAGCGTCTGCATCAGCATCAGCATCTGCGTCTGCATCGGCATCAGCATCGGCATCAGCATCGGCGTCTGCATCTGCATCTGCATCGGCATCAGCATCTGCGTCTGCATCGGCATCGGCATCAGCATCAGCATCTGAGTCTAATGGAATTTCGTCGTCACCATAATAATTTCTTTCATCTTCATCTCGACCGATTGCGGTAACATCTTCAGGTCTTACAGCTTTTGCAGTTAAGGTTAAATCTTCACCTTCAATAGCGTTTGTGCTGTCATCTTGAACTCTTGTACCGTAATTATCTTTTCCTAATGAAACATATACACCGTCAGCGTAAATATTATCAGCTGTGATAGTCATTTCGCCGCCGTCTTGAAGTCTTCCGTTTTCAACTTTAACGATTGAATCAGCCCAATTTTTATCAACTCTTGTATTTTTGTTAATATCTAAAGCTTTTAATTCAACGTTTTGCGGTTTAATAGTACCGTTTGGACCATAGTAATCAACAGGGGTGTTAGGAACTGAACCTAAATTTTTAATATTCAATTCAGCACCGCGAGTTGTAATATTTAAATCTTTTGCTGCTGTTGTTTCGTTGATATTAACGTTTCCGGCAAATTCTGCATTGATACTGCCGTTTCTTGCAATCATTGTATTAACGTTAGTTTGGCTATGAGCATCGTCTAAACCTTTAATATTAATATCGTTAATTGCAAGAGCATTGAATTCATAATTATCAGCATCTGTTTGGTTGAATGTTAATTTATTGTCTTTTTCACCAATGTTGCCGCTGGCAATCAATGAAATACCTTTACCTTGAACGTTTGCTTTTGTAGGATCAGAAGAAGCGTTCAAGATAGAGTAAGGATTTTGACCTTTTGTTGATGAATCAGCAAGAAGTGCAACCTGACCGTCTGCAATAATGCTGTCAACGTTCATATTTGAATCTTTGCTTGCCATATTGATTGACAGGTTGTTACCAGAATTATTTGTATCAGTTGTTTTTGCATTAACTTTGCCTTGAACATTGATGTTAACTGATTTAGTTAAATCTCTTGCGTCAGGGCCAACACCGTCGTTATGGAAAACACCGATTTTACCGTTTTCTACATTGATGGTTAAATCATTACCTGCTTTTAATAAAGTTTTGTCATAACCTGCGTTTAATAAATCACCGTTTTCAAGGTTTAGTGAAATATCATTTCTTGCATCCAAATTGTTGTTTGTAGAAGCATCACCGATTACAACATCAGAATTTGAGTTTGTAACTTTGATGTTGTTACCGGTTACTTTACCTTTAACATTGATACCTTGAGAACCTGTGTTTGTAAGAATTGTATCATCTCCGGCATTTTGAATTTTTGCAGCTGATGCGATTTTGATACCGCCGTTTGCTCCGTTTGTAAGTTCAATGTTGCCGTTGTTTGCCATATTTTTAACTGTACCGTTTACTTCAATTCCGTTTGAAGTTTTAATTACGATATTTCCGTTTTCTGCTGCAAATGTATTTCCGCTTGTTGCTTCTGTATTAACTAATTGAGAAAATAAAGCGTTAGCTTGAGCTGCTGAGTTGAATACATCAGAGTTACCTTTAACACCTGACATAATTCCTGCATTTGCACCGATTGAGGCAGTTTTAGCCAGAACTTCAACATCTCCTCTGGAAATAACTTTACCATTAATTGTTACATTGGAAGTACCGTCTTTAACCATTGAAATATCTTGGGTTAAATAGTGTTTCTTATAGTTTTTGAAATCATCGGAATTTGGGGTATAAACAGCTAAAGAACCAACGTTAAGAACACCTGATGCTCCTACAACCATACCGTTCGGTGAAACGAATACAGCTTGTCCGTTGTAGAAGTTGCCATCTCTCATTGTGTTAACTATACCGTTGATATTAATTTGGTTATCAACAAGGTTTACGAATTTTTCAACATTACGTTCGCCGTATTTGTAAATAAGGTTTGCAATATCGCCTTCTGAAAGATTGAAGTCTTTATATTGTCTGAAACCTGTTGAACCGTTTATTGCACTAGGGTTGATGTCATATACTCCGTTATTGCCGGTTACACCGGTAATAGTGCTTGCCATTACATTTAATGTCATTGTTTGATGTGCTAAGAAACATACTGTGAGCAGTGATGCTACAAGTTTTCTTTTGTTAATTTTTCCGTGATCCATGCTGTACTTCCTTTCAATTTTTCCCAATTTAACTATTTATATTCCGTGTAATCTTTATTTTATCAAGATGGTTTTGTTTTTTCTAGTAATTTTTAATTTTATTACAATTAATTAACATGCCCTTTGAATGTATATTTATATAAAAAACTGAAGAAAAAAAATATTGCCTGTTTGTAACAAAATATTACAACAAAAATATATTAGATATATAAAAAAGAGGTAATATAAATATTACCTCTTTTTAGTCGGAATTATAAGATTTTTACTGAATTTCTTCGGCATCTGTCGGTTTATTTATATCTGCAACTTCGCCGTTGATTTGAAGTTCACCTTTATTGTTAATGAATTGAACCACATCTTCAGTCGATGTAACTTTGCCGTTTATTTTCATACCGTCTTCGCCGTTGTTTACAAATCTGATGTTTTTATCGTTATTAATTTGGGCTTTTGCTCCGACGGTTAAACCTGCACCATAGTTGGATAATACTACTGAATCGGATTTATTGTTAATTTGACCGTCAATATATAAGCTGCCGTCATTGTTTATTGCAGTAAATTTATTTGTATCAAAATTGCCGTTAAGTTCCATTCCGTCACTGCCTGAATTTTTAATTAAAAGTTTATCTGCGGCAATATATGAGTCTTTATCTATATACAGACCTGTACCTTCGTTATTGATAACGGTCTGAATTTCAACTCCATCGTCCGGATTAGTTAAAAATAAAGCATTTTCCATCTTTAATTGACCTGCTTTATTGTTAACATGTACAGAGGAAAAACCTGATACCCCTCCGCCGTCAATAATCAATCCATTACTGCCGGTATTTGTCATCTCAGCCTTGTCACCGAGCACGTAACCGGTCAAACGAATATTATCACCGGTGTTTTTTACGGTTACCTTATTGTCACTGGTTATTGCACCGTTTATCCGCATATCACCTTTTGTATTTGTCACTGTTGTATTTCCTGATTGTGCAAGGATGTTAAAATCTTCATCATAAGTGTGAAAACTGCTTATCTGCCCATTATGTGTTATACCGTTTTCACCAAAGTTTTGGACTGATACATCACCGTGTTCAGCTCCAATATATCCGTCTTCACCGATTATTACTCCATCGCCTGAGTTTGAAAGTTTTAAATTACCGTTTTTGGTATATACCCTTCCATTAACTTCAAGGTTGTTTGCTTTATTTATGATAGTTGTATTACCGTCAGTAAGTACTGAACCGTCAATAGATGTGCCGTTTTCTCCGTAATTTAGTATTGTAGTAGTACCATTGTTGTTAAAAATTACACCGTTAGCTCCGACATTCATTGCTCCGTCTCCTTTGTTAGTGAGTGCAAGTTTGCCGTTAGCATTTTCTATTGTTCCGTTATTAACATCAAGCGAGCCTGCGTAATTCAAAATGGTAGTATTACCTTCATTTGCAATTTTACCGTTTATAGTTGCGCCGTTTTGGCCAAAGTTTTGTACAAAAACAGCACCTTTATGATTTATTGCTCCATTTTCGGTAATTTCCATGCCGGAACCTGAGCTGTTTAGATTTAAAGCGCCCTCTGTATTTAACTTACCGTTTACTGTTAATTTACCGGCTTTATTTGTCAAAACTGTTGATTTTGCATTTTCAATTTCACCGTTTACCGTAAGTCCAAAATTTCCTGAGTTCAATAGTCGTATTGTTCCGTTATTTGAAAGTTTTGCGCCTTCTTGAATTTCTAAACTTCTTCCGGTATTTGTTACAAGTAAATTTCCGCCGTTATTTTTGATATTACCGGAAATTTTCATATCACTTGCGGTATTTTTTAATGTTGTAGCGCCGTTTTCATTGGTTATGTTACCTAAAACAGACATTTTATTTTTATTATTTACAAGAAGAATATTACCTTTTTGAGTTTCAATATCGCCTTTAATTTGCATACCGCTTACGCCGTTATTGGTCATTGAAATATTGCCGTTTGCGCTTACTTTGCCTGTAACATTTAATAATCCGCCATTATTATTTACTATGACATTGCCATTGGCATTTTCAATCGTACCGCCAAGGGTAGTTCCTTTAGAACCTGAGTTAGTAAATGTTATCTGGCCTTTTCCAAAGTTTTTTATTGTACCGGATGTATTGATTTCTCCGACAACAGAGTCGCTTTTTATAACAATTTTACCGTTTTCTGATGCAAATTTATTTGCGTTTGTAACGGAAGTGTTTACTAATTGTTCAAAAAGAGCATTTGCCTGTGAGGCAGAATTAAAGGCTGTAGAATCTTTTACACCTGACATTATCTGAGAATTAGCACCGAGTGATGCTTTTTTCCCGAGAATTTCAACACCGCTGCGGGATAAAACTTTACCGTTTATTGTAACGTCAGCTTTTCCTGTTTGGATTGCGCTTAAATCCTTTGTCATATAGTTAGCTTTGTAATCTTTATAGTCTGCGGAAGTAGGTGTATAAACTGCAAGAGAGCCAACATTTAAAACACCTGAAGCTCCGACGACCATCCCTTGAGGAGATACAAATATTGCCTGACCGTTATAGAAATTACCGTCACGCATTGTGTTTACTATACCGTTAATATTAATCTTGCCGTCGACTAAGTTTACGAATTTTGCGAGATTGCTTGAACCGTGTTTGAATATAAGGTTTGCAATATCGCCTTCTGACAGATTAAAATTTTGATACTCTCTAAAACCTATATTACCTTTTATGTCACTCGGATTGATATTGTATACACCATTGTTTCCGGTAACGCCTGTAATGTTTGTTGCGAATGCATTCAACATAAAAGATTGATGTGTCAAAAAGCATACTGTAAGCAAAGAAGCAATAAGTCTGCTTTTGCAAAAATTCATTTTTTTCATTGTGTAATTCCTTTCAATTTTCCCCGATATTTTTCAAAAATTTCCAATGTCATTTTATTGTATAGATATATAAAAAATATTCTTTAAAAAAAATTGCTTTATTATTAAGACTAATTTACATAAAAAAAGAGATAATCTATAAAGATTATCTCTTTTTTCTTTTATTTACACGGCTTACAGATTACTTATCAGAATTGATATCAGTTACCTTGCCGTTAATTTCCAGTTCACCGCCTTTGTTGATGAATTGAACAACATCTTCTGTAGATGTTACGTTACCGTTCATTACAGTGCCGTCTTCGCCGAAGTTTACAAATCTTACATTTTTATCATTGTTAATTTCAGCATTTTCACCAACATTCAGACCTGTGCCGTAGTTTGAAATTATTACGGAATCGGATTGGTTGTTAACTTTACCGTTTACATTAAGTGCGCCGGCTCTGTTCAAAATAGTTACCTGAGCTTCCGTATTTAATGTACCGTTAACATCCATACCGCCATCGCCTGTATTTTGGATTAAGACTTTACCTGAATTCAGGATATTAGCATCTTCATTAATGTTTAATTTGTTACCTGTATTTGTAATATTCATATTAGAATTTTGGTTAGCTAAAGTACCGTTGATGTTCAGGTCACCGCCTCTGTTAGTAACTGCAATTGAATCAAAACCGATGATGCCGCCGTCGAGGTTCATACCGTTTTCACCGTTATTGATAATTTTTACAGGACCGCCGGCAACAATTCCGGAAGTTGAACTTGCATCAAGTTTAGCACCGTCATTCAGGATAACCAAATCTTTTTGAGATGCAATTGAACCGTTAAAGTTCAAATCACCGTTTACGTTTGTGATTGAAGTTGTTCCTGCAGTACCTGTTACATTACCTTCAGCATCTGTTGATACACCGTTAGCAATAGCTCCGTCAAGAGTCATACCACCGTTTCCGATGTTTTGAATAAGGACTTCGCCATTTGTATTTGTAATCATACTGTCTTTACCGGTTACAAGAGAAGTGCCTCTGTTTGTAAGGTTCAGATTACCGTCTGTATTTTCAATTTTGCCGTTTACTGTGAATTGGCCTGCGTTATTGGTAATTGCGGTTGATTTTGTATTTGTAATTGTACCGTCAACTGTCAATCCGCCGTTGCCTGAGTTTACAACTCTTACTGTAGAATCGTTGGAAACTTTTGCATTTTGACCGAAGTTCAAGGCATTACCGGTATTTGTGAATGCAAGATTACCGTCTTTATTTTTAATTACACCGTCTACATTCAAATCACCGGCTTTGTTAATTATAGTTGTATCACCTGAGTTTTCAATTACGCCGTCAAGTTGAGTACCGTCTTCTCCGTAGTTGAAAATTCTCAAGTCATCATTGTTAGAAAGTTTTCCTGTTTGTTTGAGGATAACACCTTTACCATGGTTTGTAATACCGAGTTTGCCGTCAGAATTGTCTACTGAACCGCCGATAACTACAGAACCTGCGTGGTTCATTATAGTTGTATTACCACTGGCATTTGAAATTGTTCCATCAATTGTAATACCGTCTTCACCTGTATTTTGTGCAAAGATTGAACCGTCTACATTGTGTACAACTCCGTTTTCTGTAATATGCATACCGTCACCGGTGCTTGTCAAGTTCAAATCACCTTTAGTTTCAAGTGTGCCTGCAATTTCAAGAGTTCCGGCTGTATTTGTTATTGCGGTTCTGCCGTTTGAATTGATAGTACCGTCAAGAGTCATACCGTCGTTACCTGTATTTTGGATAACAGTTCTGCCGTTATTTGAAATTACGCCTTCTGTTCCAAGTTTCAAGCCTGTACCTGCACTTGTAATATTCAAGTTACCGTCTTTGTTTGTTACTGAACCGTTAATCAAAATTGAACCGTCACGGCTTGTGATTGCTGTTGATTCTGTATTTTCGATTACACCGTCAATTGTTACTCCGCCGGCACCTGTGTTGAAGACTCTTAAATCAGAATCATTTGTAACTTTTGCATCTGCACCGATATTAAGAGCATTGCCGTTGTTAGCAAGTGACAATTTACCGTTTGTATTATCTACTGTACCGTTAACGTTCAAATCACCGTTTTGGTTTGTAATTAATGTTTGACCTGCATTTTTAACAGTTCCGTCAATAATTGTTCCGTTTTCTCCATAGTTGAGAATATTCAGGTTATTGTTGTTGCTGATTACCGCAGTATCTGTGATATTAATATTATCACCTTTGTTTGTAAGGTTCAATTTACCGTTTTGATTGTCTACAAGACCTGCAACTTTTAATTCACCATCGTTGTTAAGAATTGTAGTATCTCCGTCAGCTTTAACAATACCATCTATTGTTAAGCCGTTTTCACCTGAATTGGTTATTTTTGTTGTACCGATGTTGGCAACTGTACCTGCAATATTCATGCCTGTACCGAGGTTTGTAACTGTCAGGCTGCCGTTGTTATCAACCATACCGCTGATATCTAATGCGCCGTTAGTGTTATTAATTGTTGTTGTACCTTCAGTATCAACCAAACCGCCTAAGACCATTCCGCCCTGACCGATATTTTGAATTACGGTTGAACCGTTGTTAACAAGTTTTCCTGTTGTATCAAGGTGCATGCTGTTGCCACTGTTAATTACATTTAAAATACCGTTTTCGTTTGATACAGTACCTGTGATTTTCATATCGCCTGCTCTGTTTGTTAACAGAGTTGTATCAGTATTGGTTACTGCACCGCCGATATTCATACCGCCTTGTCCGGCGTTTACGATTGTAAGTTCTGAATCGTTGCTTACTGTTGCATCGCTGTTAATATTAAGAGCATTGCCGTTGTTAGCAAGTGATAATTTACCGTTTGTATTTTCTACGACACCATTAACATTCAGGTCGCCTGCATTGTTTGTTATCATTGTTTGACCTGCATTTTTAACAGTACCGTCAATTGTTGTACCGTTTACGCCTTCATTCAGGATATTCAAATCATCGTTATTGCTGATTAAACCTGATACATTAACTGCTGTACCTTTGTTAGTAATGTTTAATCTGCCGTTTTGATTATTGATATTACCTGAAACATTCAAATCGCCAGCGTTGTTGATAACTGTTGTTGCGCCTTGAGTGTTCAAGTTACCGCTGATTAAAGCACCGTCAGCACCTGAATTTGTAATTGATGTAGTACCGATATTTGATACATCACCTGAAATATTCAAGCCTGTGCCGCTGTTGTTTACTGATAATGTACCTTCGTTATCAACAGTACCGTTAACATTCAATGCACCTTGTGTATTGATAATTGAAGTATCTCCTGTTGTATCAACGATACCATCAAGTGACATACCGCCTTGACCGATATTTTGTATTTTTGTTGAACCGTTGTTAGCAAGTTTTCCTGTTGTATCAAGGTGCATACTGTTGCCACTGTTAATTACATTTAAAATACCGTTTTCGTTTGATATAGTACCTGTGATTTTCATATCGCCTGCTCTGTTTGTTAACAGAGTTGTATCAGTATTGGTTACTGCACCGCCGATATTCATACCGCCTTGTCCGGCGTTTACGATTGTAAGTTCTGAATCGTTGCTTACTGTTGCATCGCTGTTAATATTAAGAGCATTGCCGTTGTTAGCAAGTGATAATTTACCGTTTGTATTTTCTACGACACCATTAACATTCAGGTCGCCAGCATTGTTTGTTATCATTGTTTGACCTGCATTTTTAACAGTTCCGTCTATTGTTGTACCGTTTACACCGTTGTTAACGATGTTCATAGCGCTGTTATTTTCAACACTGCCTGCGATATTTAATGCAGTACCGTTATTTGTGATATTTAAGCTGCCGTCAGAATTATCTACAGCACCTGAAATATCGAGAACGCCGCCTTTATTTGTAATTACAGTATTACCGTTATTAGTTACGAGTCCTGCGATTTTCAAATCACCTGCATCGTTTTGAATTGCAGCGTCACCGTTTGCATTTGATACTGTGCCTGTAATATTTGTGCCGTTTGCACCTGTATTCCAAACTTTCAAAGTATCATCATTTGTAACTTTTCCTGCAATATTTAACGCATTGCCGTGGTTTGTAATATTTAATTTACCTTGAGTATTAGTCAAAGTATTGTTTATATTCATATCACCGGCATTATTTGTCAGGATAGAATCACCTGTATTTTCAATAACACCATTGAGGTTCATACCGTTAGCGCCTGTATTGAATACAACAAGGTCTCCGTTATTTTTAACGTTTCCTGCTGAAGTCAAATCCAAACCGTCACCGGCATTTGTAATTGAAAGTTTGCCGTTTGCATTTTGCAAATTGCCGCCGATTAAGAGTGTTCCGTTTGTATTTACAACAGACATATCTCCGCCGTTATTTACAAGTGAACCTGTAATATCAGCGCCGCCTAAGCCTGAATTATCAACTGACAATCCGCTTTGTGCTGAAACGTTTCCTGATATAATTGCTTTTCCTGAACCTGCGTTTGTGATTGCTGCAGATTCGTTAGCAGTTACATCACCTGCAAGAAGCATATCGGCGTTGTCATTGGCTATTGAGATTGTATCGCCGTTAACTTTTCCTGTTTTAGTCAGATTTAAACCGTTTGCACTTGCGATATCTATGTCTCCGGCTGTATTTGTTATAATGCCGTCAACTGTCAATCCGCCGTTTACGCTTTCGTTGTTGATTGTTATTGTATCGGTATTATTACCTGTTACAGTTCCGCCGACTCTCATTGCACCGTCTTTATTGGTTAATGTCATAGAGCCGTTTTCATTTGTAATTGTACCTGTTGTGTTAAATCCGCCAAGGCCTGTGTTTGTGATATCAAGATTACCTGTGCTTGTGATAGTTCCGGCATTGATAAATCCGCCGTCGCCTGTGTTCAAGATATCTAAATCACCGTTGTTTTCAATTAAACCTTTTTGAGCAACAGTTAAATTGGTGCCGTTATTTGTAACTTTCAACTGGCCGCCGTCATTTTGAACTGTTCCGTTAATTGCAAATGAACCATTGTCGTTTTGGACTACAGCATTACCGCCGTTATTTGAAATAGAACCGTTTACGGTAGTTCCGCCATTTCCTGTATTCCAAATTTTTAATGTATCGTTATTTATAATGTTACCTGCGGTTGCGATATTTAATGCATTGCCGTGGTTTGTCAGGTTCAATTTACCGTCTGTATTGGAAATTGTTCCGAGGACATTAAAATCACCGCTTTGGTTTGTAATAATCGCATTACCTGTATTTTCTACGATACCGCTGACAGAAAGTCCGTCATCGCCTGTATTCAAAACTGTCAAAGTATCACTGTTAGTAATCTTACCAGTTGTTCCGATACTTAAACCTGTACCGCTGTTGGTAATTTGTAACTTACCATTTTGATTTGCAACAGTACCGAGTACTGATAATGCACCGTTTGTATTTGTAATTTTTGCATTACCCGTGTTTTCTACAGTACCGTTAAGAGCAAGTCCGTTTGCACCTGAATTTGTAATTTCAAGTTCATCGTTACTTACAATTTTACCGTTTTTAACAAGAGTCAGGCCTGTGCCGTTGTTTTTAACAGATAATTTGCCGCCGTTATTTGATAATGTGCCTGAAATATCAAAAGCGCCTGCATTTTGTTCATTTGTTAATGTTAAATTACCGTTATTATTGTTTACAGTACCTGCAACATTCAAATTGCCTGCTTTGTTTGTAATTGTAGTATCGCCTGTATTTTCAACTGTACCGTTCAAGGCAAGACCGTTTGCTCCGGTATTTAAAATATTTGTTACATTGTTATTTGTAATTTTACCTGTATTTGTAAGTGTCATGCCGGAACCTGTATTTACAACATCAAGTTGTCCGTCAGTATTTTCTATAACACCGGAAATTTCAAACACGCCGTTGTCATTTTGAACTACTGCACTGCCGCCGTTGTTTGAAACTGTTCCGGAAATATTAGTTCCGTCTACACCTGTATTCCAGATTTTTAATGTATCATCACTGTCAACTTCACCTGCGATATTCAAACCTCTTCCGCGGTTTGTAACATTCAGTTTTCCGTTATAGTTATAAACTTTACCGTTAAGGTTCATTGTACCTTCACGGTTTGTAATAATTGCATCTCCGGTATTTTCAATTGTACCGTCGATTGTCATACCGTCTTCGCCGTTGTTAAGCATTGTCAGGCTGTCATCGTTTACAATGTTACCTGTTGAAGAAACAACGAGTTCTGAGCCATTGTTGGTAATTGAAAGTTTACCGTTTGAGTTTTTAACTGTGTTGTTAATGGCAAGAACGCCTTCTTCATTGGTAATAAGAGCATCGCCGGTATTATTAATTGTACCGTCAAGGTTCATACCGTCTTTACCTTCATTGTAAACGGTAGTTTTTCCGTTGCCTGTAATTTTAGCGTTTTTATTAAAGTTCAATGCTCCGTCATAGTTTGAAACAACTGTATTCCCGTTAGAATTTGCAATAGAACCTTTAATATCCAGATTGCCTGCGTTGCTTTGAACGATTAATTCTCCTGCCGTATTTTCCAGTGAACCGTCTAATCTCAATCCGCCTTCACCGTTATTTAAAACTTCGGTTTTTTGATTGTTTGTAATTTTGCCGGTTGATGAGATATTTAATTGAGTACCGTTGTTGAGAACTCTGATATCACCGTTGTTATTTGCGGTAGTTCCGCTCATATTCAAAGCGCCTGCTTCGTTTTGAACAAGAAGGTTCGCATCTGATACGGAAATGTTACCTGCGAGATTTGTACCTTGAGCACCGTTATTCAACAAAACAGTAGAACCATTATTTGAAATGCTTCCTGAACTTGCAAGGGTTAATTTTGTACCGTTATTCGTTACACTTACACGTCCGTCTTTGTTTGCTACAGAACCAAGAATGTTCAGTTCGCCTGATTCATTCTTTAATATAGTGCTTCCGTTTTTATTATCGGTAGAACCTGATACTGTCATATTTCCAGCATTATTTGCAAGAAGGATATTTCCGTCTTTATTGTTCAATTTACCGTTGACAGAAAGCCCGTCAGCACTGTTATTTGTAAGGGTAATATTTCCTTTGTTATTTACAGAACCTGCAACATTCAATGCTCCGCCGTTATTGGTAACAATAGTATTACCGTTGGCATTTTCAATATTGCCGTTAATTCTTACGCCCTTTGCACCATCGTTTGTAAGAGAAATATTGCCTTCACCGAAATTTTTCATAGTACCGTTGGCAATAATGCCGCCTGTAGAATTTTCTGTTTTAATAACAATCTGACCGTTTTCTGACGCAAATGAATTTGCATTTGTTGCATCTGTATTTACAAGTTGATTAAACAAATTGTTAGCTTGCTGCATTGAAGTCAGGGCTGTTGTGTTGCCAACACCAGCAATTAATGCGGAATCAGCACCTAAAGATGCAGTTTTGGCAAGAAGTTCAATATTATCTCTTGCTAAAACTTTACCGTTTATTGTTACATCGGCATTTCCCTGTTTTACAGTATCAATACTTTGTGTGAGATAATTTTCTTTATAATTTTTATAATCATTTGAATTTGGAGTATAAACAGCAAGAGAACCAACGTTCAAAACACCGCTTGCTCCTACTACCATACCGTTTGGTGATACAAATACAGCCTGTCCGTTATAGAAGTTGCCGTCACGCATTGAATTAACTATACCGTTAATATTAATCTTGCCGTCAACTAAGTTTACAAATTTTTCAATATTTTTTTCGCCGTATTTAAAAATTAAATTTGCAATATCACCTTCAGAAAGGTTGAATTTGTCATATTGTCTGAAACCGGTCGCGCCATTCATTGCACTAGGGTCAATATTATAAATACCGTTATTGCCGGTAATACCGGTAATTTCTGATGCTACTGCATTAAGCATCAAAGATTGGTGAGCTACAAAACATACTGTGAGAATTGAAGCCACTAATTTCTTTCTGTTTAATCTGCTTTCCGTCATAATTTTCCCTTTATGTTTAATTTTAAAATTTTACCCCTTATAGATAATCAAAATTCAAACATAAAAATAATTGCTAATTTGTTAATATTTGTTACGAAAAAATTTACAAACTTAATCAGGATTTTTTATAAAAGTTTTAGAGAGAAACCAGTTGCCGAAATAAAAGAAAAATAAAAGTGTCAGCATCTGGAATAATGCAGGTAAATCCGTTGAATTTTTGAAATAATTATAAATACATAAAAACGGCATAAATGTTATCCCGAGTCTTATTATTGAACGCCAAGGAAACATCAATCTTAATCCAGGCAGAACTACAATAATACTTAAGAAGAAATACATAAAGTTAGCAGCGAGTGTTGCAACACCTGCACCTTCAAGACCGTATTTCGGAATTAAAACAATATTTAAAATAACACCGATTATACCTGATGTAAGTTTTATTATGAAATCTATGTATGTTTTATTTTCAAGATGGTACTGAAGTGTTGTATAATCAGCAAGCGCCATGAAAAATGTTCCGAATGCAAAGTATGGAATTAAACGATATGCTGCAAAGAATTTTTCATTGGAAAGCATACGCACAAAATCAGTAGAATATATAGACATAACAACGATAAGCGGAACGGCTATCCCTATAAAATAGCCTGCAAATCTTGAAATTATAGGACGGACATCTATTCTTTCTTCGTACATATTAATTATACGCGGTATTGCCGCAACAGGAATTATTGAAAATATCGTCATCAAAAGCGGCAGCGTCAAACCGTACGCAACCCCGACTATACCTACGTCGGAAAATCCGTTTATGTTATTCATAATAAATTTGTTGCTCTGGGTAATAATCCACGAGCTTAAAGATGTGGCCGCAATCGGAATCCCGTATTTGAAAATAGGCAGAACCGCATCAAACTGAAGTTTCGTAAATCTGAAACTTTTCAAAATTCCGCTCTGATATATCAACAACAAATCAACAAGCGAAATCGAAATTCCCATACCTAGCAAAAGTGCCATTGCACCCATATGACAATATTTTACAAGGAAAATTGATAAAAATATCGTCAATATCTGGTTTACTATTGTAGATAGTGTAAACGATATTGATTTTAACTGTGCTCGCAGAAGCTGAAATAACAAAGCTCTGACCGCTACAGGTATTATTAACAGTAAAATGGCGTAGAAATATTCCGGCTGAATTTTGAAAAACGAATAGAAATGAGACCTGAATATAAATGCCACGCAATACATTACGAGTAAATTGCCGACAAGCATGGAAACGAGAAGTGAAATATATTTCGGTAAATCTTCCATAATTTGATGCCGTCTAAAAAATCTCAGACCGGACAACCCTATCCAATCTGAGAACAATATGCATAAAAATGATAATAATGCTATGGATATGGAGTAAAGTCCGTATTTTTCAGGCGTTAACAAACTTGTATACACAGGAACGATAATGGCATTCCCGAGCATGCCGCATAATTTTGACGGCGAATACTTCAGCATGTCCTGAAAAATCGCTTTTATCTGTTCTTTCTCAACTTTTCTGTTTTCTACAAATTCCATCAATACCCACAGATTTACTATTCTTTAATTTATTATATCAAAACGAAAAATTTTTACCACATATTATTATATAAATACACCAAATAAATCATATTCATCTGCTTTTGTAATATTTACCGGTTCAATATCTCCTGGGACAACAGGTCTGTCTGATTTCACATAAACAACGCCGTCAATTTCAGGGGCATCATGCTGTGATCGTAAGATTATAACACCATCGTCAGTAAAACTTTCAACAATACAGTCTATAGTTTTCCCGATATAAGATTGATTTATTTCGTACGAAATCCCCTGTTGAAGTTCCATTAATTTTTTGTAACGCTCGTGTTTTATTTTCGCAGGCACTTGATGAGACATGCCGTATGAAGTTGTATTTTTTTCGCGCGAATATTCAAAAACACCCATACGTTCAAAACGCATTTTTTTAACGAAATTGTATAAATGTTCAAAATGTTCGTCAGTTTCTCCCGGATAGCCGACAATAAAAGCTGTTCTAATCGCAACATCAGGAATTCTTGTACGGATTTTTTCGACTAATTCACTGTAATCAAAATCCGGTCTGCGCATTGCTCGCAATATTTCAGGATGCGAATGCTGAAGCGGAATATCTATATATTTTACAACCTTATCAAGTCTTGCAATAGCATCAATTAATTCATCCGTCATCTGTGTCGGATACGCATACATAATTCTAATCCAGCCGAGTCCCTCAATTTCATTCAACTTTTCAAGAAGTTCGGGAAGAGCCTGACGTCCGTATAAATCCAAGCCGTAGCTTGTTGTATCCTGAGCAATCAGTACAATTTCGGTAACACCTTTTTTGACAAGAGATTTGGCCTCTTTCAAAATATTTTCAATTGTACGGGAATGATAAACTCCGCGAAGCTGAGGGATTATACAATAACCGCAGTGGTAATTACAGCCGTCTGCAATTTTAATATAAGAACTTGCACCCATAGTTATCTGCTGGCGTTCTACGGTTTCCGGATATATATATTCAGGTCTTTCGGAAATTTTTTCTACATATTCTTGCTGCGCATCTTTTGCAACTTCATCTACAACTCCGACTATTTCATTTATATTTGATGTTCCTACCATGGCAGAAATTTCAGGAATTGCATCTTTCAAATCACCTTTATGCTTTTGCGGAAGACAACCCGTAACTATAACCTTTTTACCCTCATTTACCATTTGCAAAATTGACTGAACTGATTCTTTTTCAGCATCGTGAATAAAAGAACATGTATTCACAATAACTATTTGAGCATCATCTTCGTTTAAAGTTATTTCATATCCTTTATCTGCGAGCATTCCGAGCATTAACTCCGAATCCACAAGATTTTTCGCACAGCCGTGACTGATTAATGCAACTTTCATATTAAACCTCTTTTCTTTTTAGTTTAACATGGAAATATCTGTATTGTAATTGTTCACCAAGATTAAAATAATCCAAACATTCCATAATAAAATTTATAAAAAGCAATCATTACAAAAGCAACAATTCCACCCAATACCAACAACATTACAGGTCCAAATAAAGTAGATAAATTATCAACAATTTCAAATACTTTTTTATCAATAATATCACTCATATCTTTAAGCATAGAACCTAAACGTCCTGATTTTTCACCAATAGGTATCATCGGCATTAAATCCGGTGGAAACAAATCTATATTTATAACAGCCTCTGATAATAATGCACCTTTTTTAATAGCGTAAACAACACTATCACATCTTTTTTGAAGAACATTATTCTCAATAGAATCTCTTGCCATTTGTATACTTTCAGTAATAGGAACACCCGATTCGTAAGAAACATATAAAACTGCCACAAAATTTGCCAGTGAATGATATCTTACAAAATCTCTTATCACAGGTATATTCAATAATATTGCATCTATTTCCTTTTTTATAAAAGGAACTTTAAAAAGTTTATAAAAACCATAACAACTTCCACAGGCAAAAATCACCAACATATACCAATAATTTCTTAAAAATTCTATAATATTTATTAAAATTGAAGTCTCTACGGGAATATCTGCGCCATTGGCATTAAAAAATCCTATCAATCTAGGGAATACAACATTACCTAATACACCCATCAGACAGACTAATATAATTACAATTACAGCAGGATATATACTTGCGGCAATAAGTTTACTTTTTATTTGTGATTGTTTTTTCAATAATTCTACTAGTCGAAATAAAACTTTATCTAACTCTCCTGACATTTCACCGGCTTTGCAAAGTTTTAAATAAACAGACCCAAAGGTTTCAGAATAAATTTCTAAAGCCTGAGTAAATGTATGGCCATTTAAAATCTTCGTTTTTATATCATCAGCAATCTTACGAATACGTAGATTATCTCCATTTTTACTTAATATAATTAAAGCTTCAATTATCGGAATACCTGATACCAACATTGACTGAAGTGAATTTGTAAAAAGTATTTTCTCTTTCAATGATAATCTTATATTACTTTTTGCTTGTCGAATTATTGAAACTTGTTCATCTGATTCTTCATATACTTTTACCGGAATATATCCGGCCTTTCTGATTAAGTCTCGTGCATTTCGTTCATTAGCAGCTTCAATACAGCTTTCGAACAACTCTTTATTATTTCTTAAAGCAACATATTTATATAATGCCATATTTACTACTCAATTTTTGGGCAAGCTTGAATTTTATAATAAAATTTAGTACATCTTGCGGTAATTTTGAAAAAATCTCTGCAATTTTAGCATCAAAACCTATAGTATAAGATGACTTAGGATTATGAGTTTTTTCTATTTTCAACAAAACATCTACGACTTTTTGCACATCAAGCCCATTTTTGCTGTTATTTTGTGCATTTGCCACCATATATTTCATTTCTTTTTCAAAACTTTTCGGGAACTGTATTGATTTTTCATTTAGTATAATCGATTTTTGCCAGATTGGAGTTGCTATAACTCCCGGTTTGACAGATATAATTTTGACATTTCTGTGTGTTTCAAGCTGCATAGCATTAAACAATATATCCATTGCACGCTTTGACGCAGAATAAGGAGATATAAACGGAAAGATTCCGAACGATGACATTGAGCTTATATTTATAATTCTGCCGCCTTCCAATGCATCTAATAACTGCTGACTGAAATCAAGCTGTGAAAATGTATTAATCTCAAATTGCTTTCTGATATCATCTATATCAATATTTTCTACAGCGCCTGCCACTACACAACCGGCAACATTATACAATGAATCTATTTTGTCTGTTTTGGACAAGATAAAATCTGCAGCCAATCTTATTGATGTTTTGTTTTCCATATCTATAAAAAAAGGAATAACATTATCTGATAAGGATTTTAAATTATCTTCCAATTCAAACTTTCTGTATCCTGCAAAAACAATATTATCTTTGCACAAAGCCTTTAAAAGGGCTTTGCCTATACCTGATGTTGTACCTGTGATTACGTATGTTTTCATTAACCCCAATCCATTTCTTAATCTGACATATATGAACCAAACAACGGCAGGTACAATGCTAATGCAAGTGTTAATACGATACTACCAATTACAATAAGCATTATCGGCTCAATCATTTTAGTCATAGTGTCAATAATTGCATCCAATTTTTTATCAATAAATCTTGTTGCCTGTCCAAGCATTTCCCCGAGACGACCTGACTGCTCACCGGTTGCTATCATAAACAAAATCATCTTTGGCATAACCTGAGTAGAACGCAATGCAACTGATAAGTGCTGACCTTGTTGAACCTTACCTGTAGCTTGTTCTATTTTTAGTTTAAGTGTATTATTTGTCAATGTTAAATTTGCGAGATATAAACACTCAATAATCGGTACACCTGCGTCATATGCGACCTGCATGACAGCAATAAAGTTTGCAAAATTTGAAAACTGTATCAAATCGGCAAGAACAGGAATCTTTAAAACAAAATCATCAATTGCTTTCTTACTTGTATCCCAGCGGAAAAGAAAGATTATACCGCCGACTACTGAACCTATCATTAACGGTACAAGAAACCAGTAAGCCTTCAGGAACAATCCTGCATTCATTAATGTCTGGGTTATCCAAGGCAAATCCTTACCCATACTGTCAAACATATCTTTAAATACAGGGAATACAAACATAAGCATGACAAGTACAATCAAACAAGCAAGAACGATTACGAACATCGGATACATAAGAGTACCTACAACTTTACTTCTGATTGCAGCCTGTTTACCTAAAAGTTCCAACAAACGTTCCAGTGTTTTTTCCAATTCACCGGAATCTTCACCGGCTCTTACAAGACCGATATATATCTGACCGAATTCACGCGGATATCTGGCGATTGTATCGGCAAACGTTGACCCTGCCATAATCTGACGTCTGAGCTCCTTCGCTACAAGACGTATTTTTAATTTTGCAGCATCATTTTCAATAAACATTAAGGACTCAATAATCGGAATCCCTGATTGCGCCAGAATTTGCAGAGTCGATGTAAAATCCATCTGATCCTGAAGCCCGAGGGCGCTGATTTTACCGGCTTGAGCGTTTGTTTCAGCGGTTTTTTCCGTAGCGCCTGCTGCGGCATTTGCCTTACCCTTTTCTTCGTAAACCTTTGTAGGCAAAAATCCGAGTTTTCTGACATTATCACGGGCTTCTTTAAGGTTGCTGGCCTCAATTTTTCCTTTTACGATATCTTTGTTATCCTTTAATGCTATATAATTATATATTGCCATACTTTCTCAATTCTCCTAATCGTTAACAATCCCGAGTACACGAACAAATTCATCTATAGTGGTAAGTCCGTTCAAAATATGCCCGAGGCAGGATTGATACAGAGTTCTCATACCATTTCTGACAGCTGCTTCTTCAATTTCCAAATCGTGAGCACCGTCTGCAATAAGTTTTTTGATTTCCTTATTCATTGTCATAATTTCATAAACGCCGAGACGCCCTTTATACCCCTGAAAATCACATTTATCACACCCTCTCGAACGATAAATAGGTGTTTTCATTAATTTTTGAATACCTTCCTCATCCTTCATAACAAGTTTGGCCTCTTCGTAGGTTGGGAAATATTCTTCTTTGCAATCGTCACAAAGTCTTCTTACAAGACGCTGAGCTATAACACCTGAAAGTGTTGAGGATACCAGATAGTCTTTTGCACCCATTTCTATCATACGGGTAACGGTAGCGGCAGCAGAGTTTGTGTGGACGGTACTTAATACAAGGTGACCTGTCAGTGCTGCGGAAATCGCAATTTCCAATGTTTCGTAGTCACGAATTTCACCGACGAGGATAATGTCAGGGTCTTGTCTTAAGATTGCACGCATACAGGATGCAAATGTAATACCTGCTTTGGCATTAATTTGCGACTGGTTAATCCCCTCAAGCTTAATTTCTATCGGGTCCTCAATTGTAGTAATATTAACGTCTTCGTCATTCAAACTTTTCAAAACGGAATAAAGCGTTGTTGTTTTACCTGAACCTGTAGGACCTGAAGTTAAGATAATTCCGTTCGGGCAGCATACCATTGTTTTAATCTTTTCAATATCTTCAGGCGTACCTCCGACGAGTTTAATATTTTTGTCATCGGCATTCAAGCTGACAGCAGGCGCTAAAATACGGATACAAACCTTTTCTTTGCCTGAAACCGGCAGCGTATTTATACGGAAATCGTAAGAACCGTTTTTATACTTGATAGAAAAAGTACCGTCCTGCGGTCTTCTGTGTTCTGCGATATTCATTCTGGAAAGTACTTTAAAACGTGCAATTACAGACGTTTCTACCTTTGGTGGAATATCAAATGCCTTTTGCAGCATACCGTCTTTTCTGTAGCGGACGATATACCCGTGAAGACGAGGTTCTATGTGAATATCGGAAACTTTATTATCAATACCTGTTGTAATAATCTGGTTTACAAACTTTGCAACTGAACCTGATGAATCCTGCAATTCACTGTCAACCTGCTCCCAAAGTGAGGTTTCCTGCTCCAAATCACTGGTTTCGGCCTCAATCTGCTGGATAATCTTTTGAGTTTCCTTCTTTTGCGAACTGAAAAATGTGTTTAAAGCATTTTCAAATTCGTAATAGGTCATCAGTAATTGCTTAGGGTTTTGGCCTGTGAGATAAATTATTTCTTTCAATACATCAGGCTTTACCGGAGTAACAACCCCTAAAATCAAAGTTTTACCGTCTGAAGAAATTGGAATAATTCGATTTGTTTTTATAAAATCTTCAGGCAAAATATTTATAAAATTTGCCTGTTTAGCGAGCTGATCGTTAGTTACCAGATCCAATCCGGTATGGAGTTGAAGAATTTCTTTCAACTGTTCCAGCTTGATAAACCCGAGTTTAAAAAGCATAGACCCGATTGGGATTTTTTGTCTTTTACTTTCAGCAAGAGCTTGCAAAAGCTGAACATCAGTAATATACCCGCGTTCAATGAACATCTCCCCTATTCTTGTATTATGGGCATGCTCCGAATCATCAGCTTTTGATGCTGCGGTGTCCGTTTTTTGGGAAAAACTTGCAATTAAATCTTTCAAATCCTGCTCAGGAACCGGAAAAAATTTTATTTGCTGCGGGTATATTGTTTTTAATTTTGCACTTATAGTTTCTTTATTTGACGATGAACAAATTACAACATACAAAAAGTTATCTCTAACACTAAGTGGAACAAAAAGATATTGTTCCATCAGTGCTTTGTCTACTTTATTGAGTGTTTCATTATTAACACTGTTTTTTAATCTGTTTAATAATTCATTCATTTTATTACATTATAGAGTAGTTTCGTTATTTTTGACATCATCATTATCCACAATAATTCTTGGAGTAATCATAATAACCATTTCTTCTTTAGCTTTGGAAGTATTTGAGCTTCTGAATAATGAACCGATATAAGGGATGTCACCTAAAATAGGCACTTTATTTACCTGTTTTGAATCTTCTTCACGAATCATACCGCCTATAACAAGAGTTTCCCCGTCTTTAATTCTTACACTCTTTAAGTCTAAGTTTCTTCTTTGGAGCAATGTTGCAGCCAAATCCTGAACCGGCTCTTCGCCGTCTTCTGTTTCTACGTAAGTATAGATTTGCTCTTTGATTGTTGAATATTCAGGTTTGATATCCATAGTTACATAACCATCCGGTGAAATAAACGGAGTAATTTCAATTTTGATACCGTTATCATCAGCAACTTCGTATTCTCTTGCAACGGTAGAGTTCAGAGAACCTTGTACAACCTGAGATGTTACTGATTTTACATAATCTGATGTCAGGTCAATAGTTGAAGTCTTTCCGTTTGTAATCAGGATACGAGGGTTAGCAACTGTTCTGCCTTTTCTGTTTTCTAAGATATATCTGATTGTATATGTAAGAACAAAAGGTCCGCGATATTTATTAACATAGTGATCTACAGTACCATCGCCATCATCAGAGTATACAGGATATCTGCTGCCTGATAAGAATGTAGGGTGCTGAGCATTTGTACTTGTTGTACCGTTTGCAAAGTTTGCGGAGAAGAATCTGCTCCAGATTTGCCATGCGTTATCAAGAGTTTTACTTCCAGTTTCGTTTAATTCTATAATTGACAACTCAAGATAAGCCTGAGGTTGTTTTTTATCATTAAGTTGTACAAATTCTTTAATCATATCCAGTTGAGATTCTGAACCGCCGAGAATGCTTATTTCACCAAGTTCTGTATAATATGATACGGCTAGAGCCTGAATCGGAAGTGATGATAAATCACCAGCGTCAACTGTTGTATTCAATGAACAAGCTACTGTAGCGCCGCCGAGAGTCAAACCTTCAGTGCTTGCTGCACCGCCTGTAACTATACCTGCAGCTCCGCCTGTTTTGCCGCCGCTACCTGCACCGGTTGTCGGCAATAACAAATTACATATCATATTTGCCATTTCTGACGGAGTTGTATGATTTACTTTAAAAGATGTTATTTGAGGTTTTTTATCAAATTTTTCAACAACTTTTCTTGCTATTGCTACATCGTTTTTAGAGCCGAATATCAATATTTCGTTTGTTGAAGGGTTTGTAACGGCAATTTCAGCGCCGGACATACCCGGTTTTTTCATACCATATATATTTTTATTCAAAAATGTTGCAAGAGCATTTGCATCAACATATTTTATAGGAATAACTGTCATTTCCTGTTTTGCAATATTAGATGTTGAGCCGGCTTTTGAAATTATAAGAGTTTTACCATCTATTGTATAGTTAAGATTAGTAACTTCCAGAACAAGATCAAATGCGGAATTCAACGGAACGTCTACAAGATCCATAGTAACATTACCGCCAACACCTTCTTCAAATATGATATTCAGGCCTGCTTTATCCGCAAACATACGTAAAACCTGAGTTACATCAGAATTTCTTAAACTCAATGATATTGGTTCAGTACTTTTAGTAATAGAGATATCAGCTTTTAATTTCAAAACTTCTTCTTTATTACTGTCTTTTTCTCCCCTTATTTCGGGCTTATCCGACTCATAGTTGTTGATAAAGTTATAATCTTCCTTTGCAAAGACGAATGTCATCATATTTGTCGCAACAAATATTGATAACATTAAACTCGCAATGATTCTTCTAGAAATTCCGTTTTTCATATCTGCTCCTGATTTATTCCTCTTATAATTAATTTTCTATACTCATTTTTACATCTGAACCGCCAAATCTTTTGTCAAGATTCGGAACGGTGTTATGGTGGATTTTATTGGTAGCAAGCAATTCTCCAACGCCTGCTTTATAAATATTATCACCCAGCTGAACTGCTACATCATTTTTATATATAGCAAGAACTTTATAATTATTTATAACATCACCTGTTCTCACAAGATAATCTGTACCTTCCATGTTAAGGATGGCTGCAGGATTGTGATCATCGTATAAAATTCCGGAGACTTTGGTTTTAATAATTCTGCTGGCATCAGAATCTACAGTTGGATCTTCCGGAGGATTAACCAGCTCAAAAGGCATCTCAGACACAGTTCTTGTGGTGTCTATAGCCTCACTTGGCGGCAAAAACGGATTTGGACGACCATAATCTTCTATAGTCATTCTTGCCATTTTATCAACAGATGTTGATAAATTTGTCTCATCCAAATCTACTACAGCGTTTGTATTTGCATTTGCATCTGCAGCTGCATCACTCTCATCCGTCATTACGGAGGCTGCTTTTGCATCAAATACGGATTCTTGTGCCGGTTGTGCTGCCGGTTTTAAATCGGCCGTACTAATATTGTCGTCACTGCTTCCATTACAACCGCTTGTAACAAATCCAATCACACCCATTAATATAAAGAATAAACTTATCTTTTTCACTTTGTTTCTTAATTCTTGTTTTGTTCTATACTCTCTCATTTTGATTCCACATATTTGTCGTATACGTTACATTAAAACTATAGCAAAATCCAAAAATATTAGTATCAATTATTTAATGTATTTAATTCAAAATTTTGAACATACTATAAATCTATATCAGATTAACACATTATATAAAAAATGGCAAAAATGATACAACTTTTTACAATTAATATTACCGGAAATTTCTTATTGAAAATTATTGGTCACTGCATAAATATACTCAAGAATTTTAGAAAAATAATCTAAATCAGCATTGCCGTTGAGTACAAAATCTGCCTGTGCGCGGAATGGTTTTACATATTTTTCGCCGGCGTTTTTAATATACTCCCAATGCTTGAGAGCATTTTCTTCACTCTGATTTCTCTCTTCACGCGCGCGGGTAATGAATCTTTCTTTGCGAATATCATTATCTGCTTCGACATAAAGCTTAACATCAAAGACATCTTTAACATCTTCATACATAGTTGCAATGCCTTCAACTACGATAATTTTTCTGGACACAACGTCAAACGCTGAAGGTACTGAAACGCCTGTGCCGTTTGGAAGATACATCGGAGCTTTAATATCAAGACCTTCTGCCAAATCCTGAAGGTCACTTTTCAAAACATCCAGCTGAAAACTTGTCGGAGCGTCTATATCGTATCCGTTATCACGCAGATTATCAAATGTGCCGTATTGTGAAATTAATGATGAAATATCATTAAAATAATTATCTGTACTGAGCACTGTGACCGGCATATCAAATTGTTCAATAATATTTTTAATTGCTTTACAAATAGTTGATTTACCTGAGGCAGATTCTCCTGTAATACCTATAAGTAGCCGCTTTGACGGGGTATTGATTAATCTGCGGGAAAATCTGTTTATAAAATCCGGATTCATATAATTAAATATCGGGGTATCGCATTTTTTATCATAGGCGAGAATTTGTCTGAACTTTGTCTGCAGATAAAATGCCAGTAATTCTCTGCCGGTTTTGAGATTAAAATCCGGTTTCATAATTTTATCCGTGGAATTTAATTCTTTTTCTATGAGCAGCTGCATTTTTTCATCCATAAATTTTCAGATTCCATAAAATAAGTATGTATGAAATAATACATCAGAAAAATTTTTTTTGCTAGTGTTTGAAAAAATATTTACTTTTTTTGTACGATAAAAATTACAGGCGAGTATGTAAGTGATATTTCGGGGTATAATTTCTGATATTCTTCACAGAATTTCTTCACTTCTACAAATGTCCATTTTCTTGTCCCCAGGGAGTTTACTCCGGTATGTTTCATATGAGCCAGAAGTTCAAGTGCGCTTGTAAAATTCATTTTATAATCGAATTCTTCAGCGTGTAATATTTTGTAATTTTCCGCAAGAATTTCTTTTAAATCTGTAAATTTTTTATATTCCAGCGAAATACCGGTCGTTTTTCTTATTTCTTTAAAATTATTTTCAGAAAAAGTAGTAAATGCCAGAAGCCCGTCATTTTTCAACATTGAATACAGTTTGAAATTTACTGAATTTTTAAAATCGGAAAACCATTGAAACATCGCGTTCGAAATTATCAAATCAAAGTTTTTGCCTGTCTTAATTTTTTCTGCATTACCTGCGATAAATTCATAATCAGGCAAAATTTTATCAAGATAAAATTTTGACCTTGCAGTCAAATCGTTTGCCGTAAAAGATGTGCATTTACAGCGCGCAAAAAATTCCTTTGTCAAAAGTCCTGTACCAGAACCAAGCTCCAAGACATCAGAAAATGAAGTCTTTATTTTTACAAGTTCATCAATTAATTTACCTGCAATAAGACGTTGGACTACGGCATTTTTATCGTAATCTTCCATACTTTTTTCAAAATGTTTTTTTACAGTTCTGGCATCTATTTGCATAACAAAATTTCTTCCCAGCTTTTGTAATTATAAAACGGAAAATGGCCGCTATCAAGTTCTACGACAGGCACATTGTATTTATGCCAGAAGTTAAGCTGGTTCTTTGACGGAATAATTTTATCATTTATGCCGACCAGAGCTTTAGTGTAAAACGGGCTGAACTCAAATTTATATGATTTGATAAGTTCATCAAGTTTGACAAGTTCATTCACACGATTTTCTATTGAACGTTCTACCGGAGTTTTTTCGTATCTGGCAAGCAAATCATCTTCAACAAAAACATTTCTCGTAAACTTTCCCTGCAAACCCTTTTCTGCGTGTATCAGAGAAAGTTCAAAAGATTTATGAGGAATTCCCAGTTCATCATCAACAGGAAGAGCTGTACCGCAAACTGCAACTGCTGATGTCAATTCCGGCAGTTTATCTTTAAGATATGATGCAATAAATACCCCCATAGACCAGCCGATAAGATGAATTTGTTCATATTTTGAAAAGTCTATGTCAAAATCCAATGATGCATAGTCATACAGGGTAATTACATCATAATCTCCGCAATCTAAAAATTTGAAAGGATTGTAATCAAAACTCCAGCCGCAAAAGAATATTATTAACTTTTTATTGTTTTGTTTATTGAACCAATAATGCTGCATAATTTTTCCAAATCCCTTTCTTCAATTTCTGTAGTAAGTGACAATCTGATACGGGAAGTTCCCTTAGGAACAGTAGGAGGTCTTATCGGGAGTGTAAAATATCCGTTATCAAAAAGAATATCACAAACTTCCGCAGTTCTATCATTTTCCCCGATAATTACAGGGATGATATGGCTCTCACTTCCAAGTTTACGTCCGAGCGCCAGCATCCTTTGACGTTTTTCAAAAGTATGCGGGAATTTGTTTTCAATTATCCATTTTGAAAATGCAATATTTACAGGCGGCAATGCCGTTGAAAAAATAAACGAACGGGCTTTATTTATTAAATAATCAATCAAAACTTTTCTGCCTGTTACAAACGCACCCATTGAACCGACAGATTTTCCAAATGTTCCCATAATCAAATCTACTTCGTCAATAAGCCCCAGATGCTCACAAACACCAAGCCCTTTTTGACCGAACACACCAAACGCGTGTGCCTCATCAAGAACAAGAATGCAATTGTATTTTTTCTTTAATTCAACAAGACGTCTGATATCCGCAATATCACCGTCCATACTAAAAACGCTTTCAGACACAATAATTGCGTTATTGAAATTAGCTCTTTCGCGGAGGAGAAGTTTTTCAAGTGCATACATATCATTATGAGGATACCGGAAAAATTTACCGTCAGAAAGACGCATTCCGTCAATTATACTTGCGTGGTTTAATTTATCGGAAAAAATTACATCACCTTTACCCGCAAGTGTTGAATTAATTCCGACATTTGCATGATACCCGCTGTTAAACAGAAGCGTTCCGCCGCTTTTGTACAAATCGGTAATAAGATTTTCCAGCTCTTTATAAACAGGCAAAGAGCCTGTGAGAAGTCTTGCAGAAGCACTCCCGAACGAATAATCAGCACCGGCAGACTCTAAAAATTCTTTAGTCACCGCTCTGTTATCAGCCAGACCGAGATAATTGTTAGACGAAAGATTCAAAAGCTTTTGACCTTTAAAATAAATATATTTTTCGTCTTTGTCCCCGTAATCTTTAAGAGCCCTGAGATGTGAGTGTGATTTTAAATCTTCAAGCGTTTCTGTGTAAGTTTCAAACATAAAATAATTATATGATAAAAAGTTTATAAGTGAAAGTGAATAATATTGAATTAATCTAAATTCAAAATTTCTACTTTACCATCTTCACCAACCACATATTTTGTTCTTTTGTTTGTGATATGTCCGGCTTGGTTCTTCTCTTTTCTTACATTTTTAAAATATTCATAACGGTCATAATAAGATGCATAACTGCTATCTAAGTTACCAGATCGGGAAAAAAAATGTAATACTTCTTGTTCAAAAGTAAGTTCTATATCTAACGACTTTAGTTTTGAGTCTGCATTTACAGGAAAAGGTTTGTATGGGAAAAAATTGTTAATTAATGAAAGTACAGGTGAATTATCAGTATTTTTAAATGTTTTTACTATTGCAGAACAAATTAAATTTCCCTGTTTATCAAGTCTCAGTAACACTTTTGTTTTGATATTATTTCTTCTATCTACATTAGGCAGAGCTCTCCATTTTTCATGCAAAATACTACTTAAAGTATTTACATAAGTATTTAAACTTTCTGCCTCTTGCCGGCTGGTATCAGAATCATCTGCGGAAAGATGTGCTCTACATATATAATTATGCAATGGAAGAGATTTTTCTAAAGCTGTTTTATGTACCGGAAAATCCGGAGTTGTTTTAGGCTTATCCTGTGAAGAATTTGAATAATAATAAGTTTCAGCGATATTCTTTTCACAATCAGAGATATTATATATATAAACATCCTCTCCATCCGGATAGAATTTCACAATCCCCTTGTACTTATATAAATTTTCTGTTTTTTCAATACTATCTGTATCCAGCAACACCGTAAGTTTGCTATCTTCAGAAAGATTTAACCATTGTTCAGAATGCGCAATATTCACTGTAAACAGCACAGAAAAAATTAATAAAAAAATCTTTTTCATATTCATATTTTATTGTATCAATGCCACCCCTCTATGTCAATTTCTAACAAATTACGAATTACATATTATAACCGAGGACATTATTTATATGTCACCTGTTAATTATTCCATCTAATTTATTGATACTAGCTGTAGGTCGGATTTACTAATAAAAATTATTTGAGGACAATAGCGTGAGCAGAGCGTCAGCGTATCCCAAAAATGATTTTTATTTTATATTTTTTATTTAGTTCATTTCTTTCTCTTTTATTGCGAGTAAAAGAGAATGAAACGCAACCAAAGAAAGAGAAAAACGCGTCCGAATGAAACGAGTCATCAGAAACTACGTTTCCGAACCTTCCTGCAGCAAACATAATGTTTGCATCAATACGACTCTTCAAGTTTCAAAAAGTCGCCTTTCGAAGATATTCAAAAAACTTTAA
>CALUVN010000013.1 GCA_944324235.1 Candidatus Gastranaerophilales bacterium | reverse complement strand
CTTATATATTTTAATTTGTTTTTATGACAGTAACTTTATATTCTTAAAATTGCAAATTTGCTCATTTATTTAATATTCAAATTTATGTTGCCCAAAATAATCAAACCATGTGTCCTTTTACAATTGTTGTACCTATATTTTAACGTCCGGATCGTCGGATATAAACTAAATTGTAGGCTGCCCAACCGACGATTTGAAAAGCGGATATAAAAATAAGCGTGAAAAAGGAATTTTCCAGAGACGTTATCGGGAACATACAATTAAAAAATTAAATCTATTACATTCATTACAATCCTGTAAAACACATAAAATTACTATTTTATCAACGGTAATTGGTTTAACATGTTTTTTAATTTAATTGCAATGCGTGGCATTGGTTCAGCAACAGTAAGCCCGACAACATCATATTCTTTTGCAATATCATTAATCACTCTTGTGACTTCATCTATTTTCATTCCGCCAGGAACAACTCCGACTGCCGCAATAATTTCATTCGGGTCTAAAACATCCATATCAAAATGAATAACAACATGCTTTGCGCCTGTAGATTTCAGCCAGTCCAGAATTTTATGACTGTCTTTGGAAACATCACGTGGTGTCAGATGTTTAACCCCGTAGTCTTTTTGCCTGTCTTTAATTTGCTGACGCTCCCAGTCTCTGAGCCCGACAAATAAAATTCTATCCTCAGGTATAAAAGCAGGCAGCACTGATATAATCCCCTTGTCTCCTTTACCCATAATTGCCGTAACAGCCATAGCATGGTATCCGTTGTATGTTTTATCCTCAGGAAGAGTTATGTCAGGATGCGCGTCAATCCAAACCATTGCGATATCATTATCGTATTTTTCAGCAAGATAAGTAAACGGAACAACACTCACCGAACATTCTCCGCCCAACACTATAATTTTTTCGGGATTTGCATCCCTTATAAGTTTTAAAGCCGCGACGGTCTGGGAAAAAATCTCTTTATAACCTATTATACCGTTTTCTTCCACCCTGTTGATATCATCGGAAATCGGAATTGTAATAATTTTATTTTCAGTTTCAGGAGCAAGAAAATTCAACAGATGCGCACCAAGAATATAACCTTTTGATGCGTCCTCCGGCGTTAACTCGGGAAGGATACGTGCGACATTACCACCCTGCCATTGAGGATAAATAACCCTTATTGTTTTCGATTTATTCATATTTTCTGACTCCGCAAAACACGTAAATAAGCTAAAAGTCAAACCATGACCCATGATAAATTAATACAATTCGTTATCAACATCTTCTTCAGGTTGAAAATCTTCTTTAAACTCTTCTTTTTGATAATTCTGATGTTTATTTTTCTTCTTACGCTCTTCTTCGTCTTTTGCAATTGCTTGCTTTTTGGCGTTAATAACATTTGCGACATTCATCATTGCAAGCGAATTCAAGGTTGCGCGCAAAACAGCACTTCTATCCATATACTGTTCATTTGCGCGAGGTTCGGTTTCTTCTTCACCGTTTGGCTGTGCGAAGTATTCTCCGCCTTGCCCCATTTTATCATCTTGAGTTCTTGCTGCAGTCCCCGAAATGTCGCCGCTTTTGAAGTTAAACGCGCCTCCCACTCCGAAAAATCCTGCTGATCTGTTATCGACCATATCTTAACCCTCATTTTGTATAGAATTACTTCTACACGCCTTCAATCAAGTATTAGTCATTATTATATTTACATCGTGTTTACTAAACTATACCCGATTGAATAATATATTAACTCATCTAAATAAATTATTTTGCTAGTATGTAAAAAATTTTTTACATTTAATTTGCAAAAACCGAACAGCCATGCTAGTATTCGTTTAGATTTTGAAAATTAAATAAAGCAGCCGAATAATCGCGCCTGAAATTATCAGGTGAGGAAAGTCCGTGCATTCAAGGACAGACCGCCGGAGAAACTCCGGACGACGCGAGTCGGTGGATAGGACCACAGAAAATATACAGCCTGATTTTTCAGGCAATGGTGCAACGGCGAGGTAAGAGCTCACCGGCGATTACTGAGAAGTATCGGCCAGGCAACCCCCGGTAGAATGCAAGGTTAACCTGAAGGCTATAAAGGCTGTCCGCCCACTTCAAACTTACCGCTTGAGATTGAAAGTAATTTCAATACCAGACAGATGATTATTTAGAAACAGAACACGGCTTATGAACTGCTTTATTTTTTTACAAAAAAAACAGGACAAACTTAATTTTAAAGTTGTCCTGTTTTTAATTATTAACTTTTATTTGCTTCTGTTATTTGTTTGGCTGCGGAGCTACTTCCGGAGCAAATGCCGGATTTGCACCATTTGGAGCTGCTTCTTTAAGTTGTTTTTGGATGTCATTTCTAATAGATGACGGGTCATATTCTTTGTTTACAAATTCAATTTTTGCTGTTTTCTTCATTGATTCAACAAGATTATCAACAAGTTGTAATTGTTTTTGGTTAGTCAGATAGCCTTTAATTTCGTTTTTAACTTTTTCAAAAGGTTCTTGACCTGCAGCCATTCTGTCGGTTACAAAAATAATGTGATAGCCGAATTGAGTTTGCACAATGCCTGAAAGTGAATTTGGTCTCAGAGCAAATGCTGCTTTAGAGAATTCAGGCACCATTTCTTGTGCTGCAAAGAAACCTAAATCGCCGCCTTTAACAGCAGTTGTTGTATCATCAGAATTTTCTTTTGCTAACTTTGCGAACTGAGTTGTATCTGCTTTAGCTTCAGCTAAAAGTTTTTCCGCTTTAGCTTTTTTAGCATTCATTTCTTCTGTAACTTTTGCTGCTACATCTTCATTTGCAAGTTCTTTATTTTTAGGGTCTGATTTAATTATTTCGCCTATTTCAGCAGGGTTTGCCGAAATCAGGATATGAGAAGCTCTGACTCTTTCAGGATATTTAAATTTATCAATATTTTCGTTATAGAATTTTTGAGCTTCCGCATCAGTTACATCTGAATTTCCGAGTTCTTTAGCCAATTTTTTCATCTTAATTTCTTCGGTTAAATCAGCTTTAAACTGGCTTGATGAAACTCCGTTTTTCTTTAAAATATTATTTAATTGTTCTTTTGAACCTACTTTATCAACGATTTCTTTTATTGCATCGTCAACATCATCTTTTGAAACTTTGATGCCGCGTTTTGCAATTTCCTGATCTAATAAAGCTTTTACGATAAGTTCATTAACAACACGTTCTTTAATGAGATTATACAGGAAAGTGTTTTTACCGTCCTTAACATTGATACCGAGCTGGGAAATCATAGAGTTGCCGACTTGTTTATCAAACATTTTGTCATATTGAGCCTGAGTGATGTTTGTATCGTTAACTTTTATGATTGTTTCACCTGACTTCAGACCGCAGCCTGCGAATAAAACAGCTGATGCTGCAAGAGTTATCAGTAATTTTTTTCCCTTCATAATGTCTCTCTTTCTTTTTTAATAAGTAAATTCATGACTAACTTTATACATATAATAGAACAAATCGGTTAAAAAGTTAAATACTTCATTAAAGTTCATATAAGCATTATTCAACAGCAGTATAGATTTACCCTCCTGACAGGATGCAGGGGCGATTGTAAATTTTACTTTTTTGAGTATCTCACCCGGAAGTGCTGCACGGATGATATTCCATTCCGGCTGGGTAAACGGAGTATAGATACGGATATTTTCTTTTGTTTCCCTGATTAGAGAAATATTAACCTCAGTTGCTGACAGTCTGATTTTTATTAATTTAATAAGGTTTTCAACACTTTCAGGAGGTTTGGAGAATCTGTCTTTCCACTCATCCACAATACAATCGAGTTCAACATCGGATTTAACATCGGCAAGACGTTTGTATTCTATCATCTTCTGCTCGGCAGAACCTACCCAGTCATCAGGAATAAATGCCGTTACATTTATATCGACGATTGCAGGATTTGATTTTTCAACTTTTTCACCCTGAAGTTCATGAACTGTTTCTTCCAGCAACTGGCAATATGTATCAAACCCGACATTAATCATGTGCCCGTGTTGTTTTGTACCGAGAATATTGCCGATACCGCGGATTTCGACGTCTCTCAGTGCTATTTGGTAACCGCTGCCGAGTGTTGTAAATTCTTTTATTGCTTTCAGACGCTGAATTGCATCTTTTGTAATTTCTTTGCTTTTCTTGTAGAAACAATAGCAGTAGGCCTGTCTTTGTGAACGCCCGACGCGGCCTCTTAGCTGATAGAGCTGAGCCAGACCGAATCTGTCCGCATCATGAATTATCATTGTATTTGCGTTTGGAATATCAATTCCGTTTTCAATAATGGTTGTTGCGAGAAGAACATCGTATTCATGATTTGCAAAGTCTATTATGACCTGCTCTAAAGTTTTTTCATCCATCTGTCCGTGGCCGATACCGATACGGGCATTAGGAACGAGTTTTTGCAGCTGTAGTCTGAATTCTTCTATGGTTTCGACCCTGTTATAAAGATAGAAAACCTGTCCTTCGCGGTCAAGTTCATGGACTATGGCATTTTTAACCATATTTTCGTTCCACTCGCCGACGTATGTTTTAATAGGAAGCCTGTTTTTCGGCGGGGTATTAATCACAGACATATCTTTAATCCCGGAAAGCGACATATAAAGTGTACGCGGGATTGGGGTTGCCGACATTGTTATAATATCAATATTTTCGCGCAGTTGTTTTAATTTTTCTTTATGACGGACACCAAAGCGGTGTTCCTCGTCAATTACAAGAAGCCCTAAATCCTTAAAAACAATCCCGTCCTGAAGCAGTCTGTGGGTCGCTATAACAACATCACACTTGCCGGTTGCGAGATTTTTGATAGTTTCTTTTTGTTCTTTGTGGCTTCTGAAACGCGACATAAGTTCGACTTCCACCCCGAAAGGTTTGAAGCGTTCGGACATCGTTTGAAAATGCTGAAGTGCCAGAATTGTTGTAGGAACGATGACGGCAACCTGTTTTCCTGATGTTACGGCTTTAAAAATAGCACGCATGGCAACTTCTGTTTTGCCGAAACCTACATCGCCACAAATAAGTCTGTCCATAGGTTTGTCGCTTTCCATATCAGCTTTAACCTCGACGATAGCCCGCATCTGGTCAGGAGTTTCCACATATTCAAAGGCTTCTTCCATCTCAACCTGCCATGTTGTATCTGGGAGAAATTGTATTCCCTGCTGCATTTTTCGTCTTGCATACAGTCTGAGCAAATCATAGGCAATTTGTTCAACTTCTTTTTTAACACGTGTTTTGGTGTTTTCCCAATCTTTACCGCCCATTCTGGAAAGTTTAGGTTTGACAGAACCAGAGCCCCTATAGCGGCAGAGCATATTAATTTGTTCTGCGGGAATATGCAGGCGGTCTTTGGCAGCGTATTCTATAGTCAGGTAATCTTTCAACTGCCCGTCGATTTCCTGCTTGCTCAAGCCCATATATATTCCGACACCGTGAACTGAATGGACTACGTATTCGCCTTCCTGAATATCATTGATATTTTCTATATACTCAGGTTTTTCTTTGTAATATGAGCGTTTTGTTGCGGTAATTTCTTTTGTTCGTTTGTTAAAAAGTTCTCTGTCTGTCAGGATAACCGTCTTACAATCTTCAAGCACCGCGCCGTGTGAGGAGAGAAGTTCTGTGTATTCTACATCAAAAATTTCTCTTTCATTCAGAATCTCTTTGACGCGTTCGGGATAGTCGGTTGCTATAATTACTTTATAACCGTGTTTTGAGGTTATAAAATCGGCGATATCGTCAAGATTTGCCGCGAAATTTTTTACAGGCTGAGAGTCAAATTCAACAATTTCATCCATTTCACTATCGAGGAAGTTGTTAAAACCGACTTTTACAAAACAAGCTGACTTTTGAAGAAATTCGTTGAATGTAAAATGATTTCTGCCTTTCAACTCTTTGTTTAACCCTGATTTTAGGTTTTCTTCCGCAAGCTTATCGTACTCATCGTCCATAAACTGGTATTTAGCGTAAATTTCAGGGGCTTCATCGTAAACTATTATGTAATCCTTGAAATAATCCAGAACGCTCACAAGGTTTGAATTAAAATAATTCTGGTAAACTCCTATCCCCTCAAAATAGCCCTCTTCTTCACTTAAACCTGTGTTCATATCCTCAAGAACGAATTTATAAACAGGTAGGATTTCAATTTCTTTGGCTTTTTTTACGGATTTTTGTGTTTCGTTATTAAAATACCTTATGTCGACAATTTCATCGCCCCAGAGTTCAATTCTGACCGGCATTTCATCAATTCCGTAGATGTCGATTATATCTCCGCGGATACTGAATTCTGATATATCGCTAACCATTGTTGCGCGCTTGTAGCCAAGATGTGTAACCTTTCGGGCAAAATCTTTTATATCAATCTCATCCCCGACTTTAAGCCTAATCTTATTTATCTCAAAAAATCCCTCGTGCGGGAATTTTTCTAAAAGAGTTTTGACAGGAACTATAACAAGGTCAGGTTTTTCCCGCAAAATCTCTATCTGTTCCGCGTAATCGTAGACATTCGGCATAACACTTTCGTACATTGAAATATTCTGGAACGGCAAGAGCTTAGCATCAATGTCAAACGCTTTTTTCAGGTCATTCTGGTATCTGAGGGCATTTTGTTCTGTTGAAGTAACAAATAAGACCTTCTTTTTTGTAATCTCGCGAATTTTCGTAAGCAAAACAAGCCGCAGTACAGATGTCAAACCTGTGACGGCAAACGAAAACGAATGCATCAGATTATACCTGAACTGGCTGAAACTCTCGTTATGCTCCGTAAATTTCACTTCAAACATACAACATATTTTAGCATATAAATCAGCCAAAGTCGATTTAGTTTCCGCTAAAATATGCACAAAAGGCAGGAAAGATTAATCCGTTTCCAAACTACATCAACAATAAATAAGGTTCAATTTCTAGAGCTTCAGCTATTTTGATAAGCCGTTTCAAGCTTGGAATCTTTTTACCTCTTTCAATTTCCGACAAATAATCACTTGATATGCATGCACGTTCGCTAAGTACCTCCTGCGTCAGGTGATTTTGAGTTCTATATTTTTTAATATTGTCACTGATTTTTTGTATTATATATTTTCCCATAATGAAATTTTATGTATACTAAAAGACTTTCCTGATTTAGGAAAGTCTTTTTAAAATTTATTTATTTTCTTTATTAGGGCTTTCGTATTCAATCCCCATTTCTTTGAGCGTTTTGATAAAGTTCTGAGCGCAGATTTTTTGAGCTTCCGGAGGAACTATCCTCAAAATTTCAACTGTTCTGGAAATTACAGGGTCTTTATCATACCAGCGGTTGTTTGCATTTACAGGTTTCACCATCGCGTAAAATTTATCAACCGTTTCTTTTGAAACCTTTTCTTCTATTTTTTGTAAAAATATTTCAGCTTGCGCACGCAACTCGGTCTGGTAATTTCTCAAAAGTTCAATTACCTCTAATAGCAGTGGATCGTGATCATACCATCGTTTATAAGTAGGATTCATTCCTAATACCCTCCGTTAGGTCAACAGGAGAAATTATTTCATCATCTTTTCTCTCTATCTTCGCTCCTAACAATCTTAACTTAGTTTCGAAATTTTCGTATCCTCTATCTATATGATGTAATTTTTCGATAACAGAATTTCCCTCAGCCATCAACGCCGCAACAACAAGAGAAGCTCCCGCTCTCAAATCACTTGCGGTCAAGGTGGTTCCTGTCAATTTTTTTACACCTTTGATAATAGCGTGATTTCTGTCCTGATGGATATCAGCACCCATCCTTCTTAAATCAGGCACCTGCATAAAACGGTTTTCGTACAAACTTTCCGTAATAATCCCAACCCCGTTTGCAGTTGTCAATAATGCCATTGCCATTGACTGCAGGTCTGTAGGGAATCCCGGATAAGGCTGGGTCACAAAATTTATTGAATTTAATCTGTTTTTGCAGCTGACTTCCAGAGTTGTCGGGTCTACAAGTTTGATATTTGCGCCCATTTTTAACAATTTATCGGTGAAAAATGTTAAATGTGCAGGAAATACATTTTTTATAATAGCTTTTCCTTTTGTAGCTATTACGGCTGCCATATAAGTTCCGGCCTCAATTCTGTCAGGAATTGTTGTGTATTCAATCGGATGAAGGTCAGCCTGTTTGACTCCGTTTATAACAAGTTCGGATGTGCCTGCTCCGCTGACATCGGCACCCATTGCATTCAAAAAGTTTGCAAGGTCAACGATTTCAGGTTCTTGCGCGGCATTTTGAATTCTTGTAGAACCTTCTGCAAGAACTGCTGCAAGCATCAAGTTTTCGGTTGCACCTACTGACGGTAAGTCTAAATATATGTCTGTACCGACTAACTTATTCGCTTTTGCATGAACATAGCCGTTTTCAATCTTTATTTTTGCGCCCAGAGCTTCCAGACCTTTAATATGGAAGTCTACTCGTCGTTCACCTATAGCACACCCGCCAGGAAGTGCTACTATAGCTTCTTTACACCTTGTAACCAGTGCACCTAGTATTATAAAAGATGCGCGCATCTTGCTCACTAATTCATACTTTGCGGTTACGCTGGTGATATCTGTTGCATCTATTGATAATGACTTTTCAGCCTTATTATAAGTTGTTTTTGCGCCCAATTGTTCTATCACACTGAGCATAATCTCAACATCCGTCAAATCCGGTACATTGTAAATCTTTGTTTCACCTTTTGCCAATATTGCAGCTGCCATTAATTTCAATACTGAATTTTTTGCTCCACCTATTGATACTTCGCCTTTTAAAGGGGTGCCGCCTTTTATATAAAATTTTTCAGTCACATTTCCTCCTGAAAAAACAACTCTTATCAATCTTCACTTATATAATAATACAACCACTGTCTAATGATGTAAATAAATTAAAAATTGTAACAAAATTATCTTTTATTTTATTTTGATTATGTATTGACAAATTCAAAATCAAGAGTTATAATTATTATAAAGGAGGCGATTAAAATGTTTGATAACGAAGAAAATTTTCACGAAGGATGCCGCAACCACGGAGAGGGATGCCACCACGGCGGACACTGCGAACACAACGGAGAGCATCACTGCCACAGTGAAGGGCACTGCCACGGGGAGCACAACTGTCATAGTGAAGGAGAAGGACATCATTGTCACGGAGGAGAAGGCCGCGGCAAATGCCACGGCAAAGGCGGCTGGGGCGGCAAACGTGAAAACGCCGGCAGAAAATGCGAAAATCCGAGAATCCCGTTTAACAGAAGACTAAGTGAAGAATCTATCAATAAATTGAAAGAATACGCAGCTGCAAACGGAATTACCGAAACAGAAGCTCTGGAAAGAGCAATACAAAACTTATAAAAGACTTAAAAGACAACAAAAAAAGAGCGGTTCAAATGAGCCGCTCTTTTTGTTATGTTTGATTAACTTTAAACTACTTGTTCAAAGCGCCTGCAACAGCTACAGCAACTGCAACGGTAGCACCAACCATAGGGTTGTTACCCATACCGATGATACCCATCATTTCAACGTGTGCAGGAACTGAAGAAGAACCTGCGAATTGAGCGTCACCGTGCATTCTGCCCATAGTATCAGTCATACCGTAAGAAGCAGGACCTGCTGCAACGTTATCAGGGTGAAGAGTTCTGCCTGTACCGCCGCCTGATGCTACTGAGAAGTATTTTCTTCCGTTTTCATAGCACCATTTTTTGTAAGTACCAGCAACAGGGTGTTGGAAACGGGTAGGGTTAGTTGAGTTACCTGTAATAGAAACGTCAACGCCTTCATGAATCATAATTGCAACACCTTCTGATACATCATCAGCACCGTAGCATTTAACTTTTGCTCTTTCGCCGTCTGAGAATGCCTGTTCTTTAACGATTTTTAATTCGCCTGTTTTGTAATCATATTTAGTTTCAACAGAAGTAAAACCGTTGATTCTTGAAATGATATAAGCAGCGTCTTTACCAAGACCGTTCAAGATAACTCTCAAAGGTTCTTTTCTAACTTTATTAGCGTTTCTTGCAATACCGATAGCACCTTCAGCAGCTGCGAAAGATTCGTGGCCTGCGAGGAAGCAGAAACATTTAGTTTCTTCTCTCAAAAGCATAGCTGCAAGGTTACCGTGACCAAGACCTACTTTTCTTGTGTCACCAACTGAACCAGGTACACAAAAAGCTTGTAAGCCTTCACCGATTAAAGAAGCTGCTTCAGCTGCATCTTTAGCGCCTTTTTGGATTGCAATAGCTGCGCCGAGTGTGTAAGCCCATACAGCATTTTCAAATGCGATAGGCTGAATTCCTTTAACGATTGCGTCTACGTCAATACCTTTGGAATCGCATAATGCTTTTGCATCTTCCAAAGACTTGAAACCGTATTCAGGCAGAATTTTATTTAATTTTGCCTGACGTCTGTCTTGTCCTTCAAATTTAATACTCATTTTTATTTCCTCTTAACTTAAAATTACTCTTTTCTTGGGTCAATTTTTTTGACAGCTTCGTCAAATCTTCCGTAAGTGCTTGTGAATTTTTCCAAAGCTTCTTTCGGGTCTGTTCCTTTTTTAACGGCATCCATGAATTTGCCGAGGTGAACGAATTTGTATCCGATAATTTCATCATTTTTATCAAGACCTAATTCAAGAACATAACCTTCTGCAACTTCAAGGTATCTAGGGCCTTTTTGTTTAGTAGAGAAAATTGTACCTACTTGAGAACGAAGACCTTTACCCAAATCTTCAAGACCTGCACCTACCGGCAAACCTTTATCAGAGAATGCTGTTTGAGTACGGCCGTAAACGATTTGCAGGAATAATTCTCTCATTGCTACGTTAATTGCGTCGCAAACGAGGTCTGTGTTCAAAGCTTCAAGGATAGTTTTACCAGGAAGGATTTCAGCAGCCATAGCAGCTGAGTGAGTCATACCTGAACATCCGAGAGTTTCAACAAGAGCTTCTTGAATTATACCGTCTTTAACGTTCAATGTTAATTTACAAGTACCTTGTTGAGGTGCACAGCAGCCGCAGCCGTGTGTCAAACCTGAAATTTCTTCAATTTTTTTAACCTTGGTCCATTCACCTTCTTGAGGAATCGGAGCAGGTTCGCCTTTTACGCCGCGTTTTACGCAGCACATTTCTTCTACTTCGTGTGTAAGTTGTATACGATCCATCATCTTTTTTGTACTCCCTTCACGTTATATACAAGTAAATTTTACTTTGGTAAAAATTACAAGTCAAGGAGAATGAGAGCCTTAAACTTAGTTATGATGACAGAGTTTTTTAATATTATTACGGGTAACAATAAGAATAACTCCCGTTAAAATCAACATAACCCCTATACAAATTCTCACGGTTAATTGTTCGTGAAAAACGACCACCCCGAAAAATATTGCGGTTAAAGGTTCTAACGCCCCGAGAATTGCAGTTGTTGTAGAACCTATTAATTTTATTGAAACAGTAATTGTCTCAAGTGATATAATTGTCGGAAACAGAGCCAGTGCAATAGCATTCAACCACAAATGAGGCTGATTTATAATTTGTAATTGTGTGCAGAATTTCAAATTATATATGTATATCAAAAGTCCGAAAAGCATTACATAAAAACTTAACTTATCTGTTTTTATATGTTTAAGTGCCTTAATATTTTTCACACCTACGATGTAGAGGGCATATAAAAGTGCAGAGGCAAAAACGACTGCAACTCCGTGTAAATTCAAACTTGTTCCTGCGTTTCCGCCTTTGTATAAAAGGATTATGCCTAATGATGTCAAAAGTATGGAAAACACAACGGTTTTTGTAATTTTTTCATGAAAAAACAATGCCATTATAACTGCAACAAGAACAGGATAGATAAAAAGAATTGTGCATGCTATACCGGCTTCTATGTATTTGAAAGCTTCAAACAAAGTCAAAGATGACAGTGAAAAAAACATTGCCATTATAAAAAGCGGAAAAAATTCCTGTCTTGTAATTTTTAGAGAAGTTTTTTTGACAAATTTCAACCACAGCCAATAGATGGCAACAGCAAAAGCATAACGGTAAAACAGCACAGAATTCACACCGATGCCGCCTGAATATAACGGCAGTGCAAAAAGCGGATTTGTCCCGTAACTTGCAGCAGCTATCGCACCGTTTAACACACCGATGAACTTTCTTCTCATTTACTAACTTCTCCCAATTAATAACTTTATATATTAAATTTTAGGAAAAATCAATTTAATAGCTGATATTAATTAAAATTTGGATGTACAAATTAGTCGCTTTCGGCAACAACCGTTGCAACGAGTTCACCGTAACTGTTCATTGAGCCGTCTGTTTCTTCGACTATATATCTTAATTCCGGCTTACCTTCTATTGCTTTTTCAGCTTTTTCCATAGCCAAATCATAATCAGGAGTTTCTATTACTAAACTTCTTGTAAATTCAGAGTGATTTTTTTCCGTATAAACGTGATACATACCATATCTCCTTTCAAAAGTATTATAAAACTTTGAAAATTATTTATCAATACATATTGCCCGCAAGAGGGATAAATTAATAACTATATTTCCTTAAGATTTAAAATATGAAAATTCTTGTAATTAACGGACATAAATACTACTCTTATGCAAAAGGAAAACTTAACCAAACTCTTTTTGATGAAATTATAAAAATACTGTCCGCACAACACGAAATTAAAACGACAATAGTTGAACACGGATACGATTTACGGGAAGAGAGAGACAAATTTTTATGGGCAGATATAATCATATTCCAATCACCTGTCAACTGGTATTCTATTCCGTGGATACTAAAAAAATATATAGATGACGTTTATAATTACGGGGTATTTTTTGAAAGTGCAGATTCATACGGAAGAGGCGGAAAACTAACCGACAAAAAATACATGCTGTCTCTTACATGGAGCGCGCCTGAAAATTCATTTGAAAACAACAAAGGATTCTTTGACGGAAGAAACAGTGACGATATTTTTATTCCATTCCACAAAACTCAGGAATATTGCGGGATGGAAAGAATACAAACTTTTGCACTGTACGATGTTTTGAGAATCCCTGACATCGAAACTTTTAAAGTTAACCTAACTCTGCATTTAAATAAATATATCGTTTAAAATTTTCTAAATGTAAAACTAAAAATTTTTATGTTATTCTTTTTAAAGCGAGATAACATAAAAGAATATAGTATGGAAATAATTTTAAACCCTATAGTAATTTCAGTAGTATTATTGTGTGTATTGTGCTTATGCAGAATAAACGTACTTCTGGCATTAATATTATCAGCACTTGCAGCAGGTTTTGCAGGCAAAATGCCGGTGCAGGAAGTTATGAATACCTTTATTTCAGGGATGGGAGGAAATTCCGAAACAGCTCTCAGCTATATTCTGCTCGGTGCATTTGCCGCTGCTATGACACATACGGGCTTAGCTCCGCTATTGTCACAAAAAATTGCACTGGTTATTAAAGATAACAAATATTTATTACTGGCAATTCTTGCAGGAATTGCCGTGTTATCGCAAAACTTAATTCCTGTGCACATCGCGTTCATTCCGATACTAATCCCGCCGCTGCTGTCTGTTATGAACAAATTAAAATTAGACAGACGTTCTGCAGCCTGTGCGCTGGCATTCGGGTTAAAAGCTCCATATATTGCAATACCTGCAGGTTTCGGGCTTATATTTCAGGGTCTGATTGCAGATAACATTATACAAAACGGTATGACCATTGCAAAAAACGAAATCTGGAAATCTACATGGTTTCTCGGACTTGCAATGGTTGTAGGTCTTTTGATTGCTGTTTTTATCAGCTACAGAAAACCCCGCGAATATAAAGATATGCCGCTGGCTTCCGTATGTGAAAATCCTTGTTCTGACAAATCTTTAAAACTTGAAAAAAGCCATTATATAACTCTATTTGCAGCATTTGCAACTTTAGGCGTGCAGCTGTTAACAAATTCTCTACCGCTCGGTGCGCTTGTCGGGCTTTGCATAATTTTCGGGACAGGAGCGATTGACCACCAAAAAATGGACAAACTTATAAACGAAGGCGTTGGTCTTATGGGTTATGTTGCATTTGTTATGCTGGTCGCCGCAGGATTTGCAATGGTTTTAAAACAAACAGGCGGAATTGATGAACTCGTAAATGCACTTATGCCTCTGATGGCTCACAATAAATTGGCAGCTTCAAGTTTGATGCTGTTTATCGGATTATTTATAACTATGGGAATCGGAACATCCTTCGGAACAATTCCTATTCTTGCAGTTTTATTTGTACCGATATGTATTAATCTTGGTTTAAGTCCTGCTGCAACAATTATTCTTCTTGCGGCTGCCGCAGCACTCGGCGATGCTGGATCTCCGGCATCCGATACAACTCTTGGACCTACTTCAGGGTTGAATGCTGACGGGCAGCACAATCACATTTGGGATACCTGCGTACCTACATTTTTACATTACAACATACCGCTTATAATATTTGCAATTCTGGCAATTTATATTTTCTAAATTTGAAAATCAATATCGTGTTTCTGGTACAGGTTATTAAAGAAGTCCTTATTTTGCAGAACTTTTTCTTTAGTTAATACCATACCAAAACCTGATGTAAAAGGCTGTCTTGCGTCCGTAATTCTATGGCTGTTCTTAAACATCTGCTGCATAAATTCATTAACAGTCTTGTTTATTTCCTGAAATAATCCGGTATGAGCTGATGTATCCTTACTGTTTACATCAATCTTATTAACCTCTGTCAACAGTTCACTTGCCTTAAGCTTGAGAGCACGCATATTAGGCTCGCGTGAATTTAATATTGAGCGAAGAGAGGCTTTTCTTTCTGAAAATCTTGTTATCTCCGGCTCAAATTTATATTTCGCCTGAAATAAAACCGAAGGGTTTGTCGAATAAAGTTTTATTTTATTATAATTATTTTTAATCAAAAGCATTATACTGGATAGTTTTAAAATTTCCCCTATCCTCATACCGCAATCCTGATAATTTTCCCCGACATAAATTTCTTTACCGAACATATAATTATCAAATATATTAAAAAGAATACGTTCTGTTCCATATTCAAACCCTACGGGATGTTCAACAGAAATCAAAGCTTCCAGAGGTCCGCCGTCATCAGGATAACTGAATGTCAAATAATTTAAACCTGTTTTAGTTTGTATCGGGTACTTTTCAAATCTGATAGGATTTTTCCCCGACCATTCCATTTTTCTCTTTGCATGCCAGATTTTATTTGCGGCATTTTCTAAATTTGATGTAATTGCACTTGGTTTCATATAGGTATTAAAGCGCTATATGAAAAATTTTGCTAGTTTTACAGCCGTTATTTAAGAAATGTAACGATATTATCCACTAAAAATCAAAAAATCAACTTCTTTACAAAAGTTAACTAAAAGTAAATTTTTCAGTTAAAAAATACTTTATATAAATGTAAGGTTGTGTAACTGGAGAAAAATTATGGAAAATAGTATGTTTAATATTCATACTCCCGTAATTGACAGGGATTTAGGTGCAATGACAATGGGATTTACACCGATGCCTTATATGGGTGCAGGCTTTATGAATCCTTACATGTGCACTAATTATCTCAACGGAACTAAAATTTTTGACCAACCGCCTAAAGATACTTTTGAATCATACCAAAAACGTGAGAAAAAAGATAATTGGAAAATGGTTCAAATTCCGCTTATCATAGCCGGTATTTTATGTGCCAAGCCTATTTTTAAAGGACTAGGCAAACTTGCAGGTCTTTTCAAAAAAAGCAAACCGCCTGCAACACCTTAAATTGCTTGTTCCCCTTGATTTTTATTATATATTCGTTTAACCGCAGGACAATTCTGCGGTTTTTTGTGTTATAATAGTCTTAAACTAAGATAAGGAGGGTCTATGGCTAAAGATTGCAGTTTTGATGTTGTTTCCGAGTTTGACAAACAAGAACTTTTGAATGCACTTGATCAGGTCAAACGTGATATTTCTTCTCGCTTTGACTTGAAAGATTCCAATTCCGACGTTACTCTGGACGGAGACAAAGCTATTATTGTCACTACTTCAGACGATATGAAGTTGAAAAATATTTATGATATTCTTCAATCAAAACTGGTGAAAAGAAATCTCAGTATCAGAATTCTTGATCCGCAGCCTGTAGAAAATGCTCTTGGCGGAAATGTAAGACAGGTTTACAATCTAAAAAAAGGACTTAATCAAGATTTAGCAAAAAAAATCGTTGCTGATATCAAAAACACCAAACTGAAAGTTCAAGCTTCAATTCAAGGTGATCAGGTCAGAGTGTCAGGTAAAGATAAGGATGACCTGCAGGCAGTAATTAAAATGCTGCGTTCAAACGAAGATAAATATGATTACCCGCTTCAGTTTACAAATTACAGATAACAAAATAAAATTTTACGTAACTGAAAAAACTCTGAAAATTATTTCAGAGTTTTTTAGTTAATAGTTTTGGAATAAAACTTCTATATTTGTTTATTTTTCTCGTCAACCATAACGATGACCGGTTTGTGAGTTTCGATTTCTTCCGGAGTGTAATATGCGTATGACACAATTATTACTTTATCACCCGGTTGAACTTTTCTTGCTGCAGCACCGTTCAGGCAAATTTCACCTGAGTTCGGCTGACCTTTTATGACATAAGTCTGAAATCTTTCACCATTATTGATATCCAGAATATCAACCTTTTGCCATTCTTTTATTTCGGCAGCCTGCATTAATTTTTCGTCTATTGTAATTGAGCCTACATAATTTAAATTTGCATCTGTGACTGTGGCTCTGTGTATTTTTGAATGTAAAAATTCTTGTAACATTGTCTTATACCTCGCCTAATAATTATATACCAAACAAAAAAGAAATACAGACAAAAATTTTAGTCTGCATTCCTTTTGTTGTTTATTTAATGTGTGCCTATAGATTTTGTTTATGAATTTTATTAGGATCTACATGGTTTTCGATGTATGGAGTATCTATTTCAAATACATGACCTCTTGCAGGGCCTAAATCAATTCTGACCTCACCGTCTGCAGCCTGTATAATACTTTCTTTACCGTAAGACGGAAGAAGGTTGAGCATATCCTGACTTGCTTTTAATGTAGGAACTTTGACAGTACATGCGACTGCTCTGTCTACGTTTTTGTTTACAACAACAAGAAGAGTTTTGCCGTTGAGGTGGCGTGCATAGGCAATAATCTGATCGTTTTTATCGCCTTCTTTATCAAGTTCTATCAGAGAACCTTTCGTTATAATATCGTTATATTTAGGATTATCTCTGAACTCAAACGCAAGTTTTCTGAAGTTTCCAATCTCCGGATGGCTGCCTCCTGGTCTTCTTGAAAGGTTGAAAATATCTGGACGGCCGTGGTGAACATCCATAATATGGTTATCTGTCATTGTGGATGTTGAGAATTTATTTGCGTAACCATAAGTGTAATAATCACCTGAATCAAATCCGTCAACGTAATATGGATTAAGCATAGGTAAAGTTGATTGTAATACCGTTGTCATATTGCAATAATCAACTCCGCCGTGGAACATAGGAGATATATCATCGTGAGTTCCGAAAGAACCAATCAAGGATTTACCTTTATCAAGTTTATAAGACATATCCAAATTTTCAATTACATAATCCATAAATTGTTTAGCGGTTGCCCATTCGTGGAAAATATGGAACTGTCCGTAATAAGAGTCAAATCCTGCACGCAATGCATCCATTGGTCGGTCAAACGGCATATTTGCCTGCGGAGATGCATCTTCATAAGTATAAGTTTCTGCCAGCCAAGCAAATTCCGGATCTTTACTGCGGGAATACGGAATTAAAATATCCCAGAATTCAGTAGGTTTCGCTCTGGCAACGTCAGCTCTGATACCGTCTACACCTGCTTCTATACACATATCAATAAATTGTTTGTGATATTCAAGAAGTTTAGGATTAAGAGTTCTTTTACCTTCATCCTTCCAAGGTTGAAACATTCTGATATCATTCCAGCCCTGAGGAGTTTTAGCCAATCCGTCACGTTCTTTTGCCATAAGCTCCGGCCGTTCTATAAACAAATCGTATGATGCGCAGCTCGGTAAATCCAGCATTACGTGAATACCACGTTTATGACACTCGTCAACAAATGCCTTGAACTGTTCACGCGGAGAACGCGGATCATCTTTATCAAGAAGCATTGGATCAATTTCAAGTATATCTCGCGGCGCATATACAGAACCTGCAGTTCCCATAGCTTTTATTTTGCCGGGAGTACTTATCGGCAGAACGTGTATTGTGTTAAATCTGCCGGTGCTTATCTCATCAAGACGTTTCACTGCATTTTTAAATGTTCCGTGTTCTTCATCACCGTCGATGTAATCATTTCCGTTTTTGTCATTAGCATTAAAGCATCTCGGAATTATCATCAAAATTTTTGCATTATTATTTTTGAATAAAGTTCTTAAATTGTTGTGGTAATTAACAGGAGCAGCCGATTCAAGCTGCACTGCAGATGTTTTTTTCACCAGAGGAGCATTAATCATTGCTCTGTTTGCGAGATATGATGCCAACAAACCTGATTTTACAACAGGAGAATGGTTTGTAGAGGCAGCAGGTTTAGTAACGCCGTTGTTCTCTGCTGTTGTTTTTTGAATATTTAATTTTTGTGCCAGTAAATTTGTTGAATTAATCATATCTTATCCTTTTTTTACAGGTTCAGGGGTTTTAAGTTTACCGAAGAAGAACTGCGAACCTACTGATACCGCATACAGAGATGCAAATACACTTACAAATGTCTTAAACCATTTATTAGTATTATATTTTTGGTTAAATAAATTCGAGAACAATTCCGTAATTGAAATTCCGCAGATATTAAATTTATATTTCGGAGATAGGAATTTTTTAGCTCCGCTTATTACGTGATCAGGTTTTGCGAAATTAAAATCGTTACCTAATATATCAAGTACGTTAGCCTTATAAGCTTCCAATTTTTCCAGAATATTTATAGCCAGAGCGTTCTGCGTATCTTTATGAGGAGGATTACCGAACGTCAACTTCATTTTTTCCTGGAAGAACCCTTCATCCATAGGGATATCAATTTTTTCATCTTCAGGAATTTTATTCAGGAATCTGTAGATTACACGACCGGCACGTCTTAAAATATTACCGTCGCCTCTTTCAGGATTAACATTACGTTTTGTGTAACCTTTTATTGCAAAATCAGCGCTGTGGTCATTAAATACTCCGCGAACAGCGGCTTCCAGCAATTCTTCTTTTGTTTCTGTCGCGTAACCGTTATGCATAAGCTGAATTTGGTTAACATTTTGATCAGTTGCAATTCTGCGCATCAAATCAACCGCATTAATCAGACGCAGGAATGAACTTTCAACGCCCAGCATTCTGTCTGAAACTGCACGTTTAAGTGTATCTACATATGTGCCGCCTGTGTATATGATATATGAAACCTTTTTATCACCCTGTTGTTCGACTTTAGACAAGCCGACAAGACGACGTAAGAAGTTAGGCATTTTTAATGTATCCGTATCCAGTTCGGATGCTACACTATTAATTGCTGAATCTACTTTACTTGCAAAACCTGCTGTTTTCTTTTCCGAAATGCCGACTTCATTATCACTTGTTTTCAGAATATCGTTAATTTTGGCAACTTTTTTACCTAAAGCGGTCATGAATTTTGTATAATCTTCTTCGCTTGAAGTAGCAATCTGGGTCATCTTTTCGCGAATAAGTTTGTATACAAGTTCGCTGTCATATCTTGTATTTTTTATTTCTTCCGGTGTGATTTTGAATAAATCAATCAAAGAATCTGCCGTATTGTTCCAGTAATTAGCAAGTTCTGTTTCCGGCGCTGCTGCAACTTTCAGATAAGCATATTTACTCAAAACATTTTTAACGGCATTTAATTTATCAAAAACTTTTGCCATTGCTTTCAATGAAGCCTGAACTTCTGGAGTCATTCTTGATGCTGACGTACTTGTTAAACCTTTAACAATCGGGCCGGCTTTATTTATTTCAGTATTGCCGAGTCTGTTAGCAAAGTCCGTCCAATTAATAGGGGCTGCAGGGTGTTCCTTATTATATGCCAGAATATTATCTCTGAAAATCACCTGTATTTCTCTGGAAATTTTTCTGATATCTTTTATATCATGTTCTTTTCCAAAGATGCCCTTTTGAGTTAATTGTTCAATAAGTTTTGCTTTTTCAGGTACTATTACTGATTTATAGGCTTCGTAAGGTGTGCCTTTCAGTTTTTTATTTATCTCTGTAATCAGATTTTCTACTGTTACACTGTTAATTTCATATTTGTTGTTAAATAAAAGATTTCTCAGGTCTTTATCTAAACCTACTTTTGTAACAGGACCGAAATCGCCTGCGAATATATCCAGAATTTCTCTATATAGAGTCTCATCTATTATCTGACCTTTATTCATTTCAATAGTACGGTTAATAAATTTCTGGGTTTGTTTTTTATTAGCGACCTCGACATACTCGTCAAATTTTTCAAAAATTTGATCGGCACGATAAGTATTATACATACCTATAAGATTTTGTACCGGTTTTTCAAGTTTATTACAAATTAGACCGCTCAAAATAGGAGTTGCGACACCTGCAGTTAACATCCATAATGTATTGCTTTGAGTTGCTATTTTGTTAGCTTTTTCCTGAATGAAAGCTTTTCTGTTCGGAATATTTTTAGGAACTCCAAGCCTGTCACCTGTTTTATATATTTTTTCTTCACTGTACAAATCCCAAGGTTTGAATTGCGGATCAAGGTGGAAAGGTTTCTTTCTGCCGAAACTGTCAATATATTCTTGTTGGACATTTATACCGTGTATTAATTTAGCAGGCAGCTGGATTGCAATTTTAGGCCATATTGCCATTGATGCAAAGAACGATGCAAGACCTACAAATTCCATTGCCTTTTGCATTGGAGCTTGTTTTTTAGTGAACAGATACGCAGCAATGGCAAGTCCGCCGAGCTTCATACCTGTATCATTAATTTTTCCGAGTTCATGGTCATTTGCATTACCTTTAAGAGCATGTTTCAAAGCTCTGGTATCATATGCCATATCTTTTATCATAACACCGGGAGCTTCAAAGATATTACCTCTGACAAGTCTGCCCTGACCTTTAAGCGGTTTAAGGAAGTTTCTTGTATCAAGCTCTTCAACGTTTGTATTTACCGGCAGACCTGTATTTGTATTTTGCTGACGGATGTTTGAATGTGGATTATTAATATAGTTATTAATCAGGCTTGTCATTAGTTCACCACATACTTTCTATCTTTTTCGATAATATCTGCCGAATCAAGTCTTGACGGTTTGTTATTGCTTGTTACAGCGTTCATAACACCGATTACGGATGATGCCAGTGCGGTATATAGAAGCATTTTACCGCCATGACGATTTATAAAACTTGAACCGTTGCCAAAATATAATGATTTTGCACTTTCTACAAAGCTTCTTCCGAATTGTTCTGCGGATTTGGCAAACTGTTCAGGTTTCCAGAATTTGAAATTCATTACATTAAAGAATTTTTCCCAAGGTTTTTGGAATGCAAATGCAACGCCGCTTGCGGCCCATAAGTATTGTGAAATATTTGTTGCTGCGGATGTTTTAACGACTATTTCTTTTATAAGAGGTTTAACTTCCTGATCGGAATCATTCAGATTAGTTCCGAGTCCCAATCTTTTTGCTATTTTATCATAGCGCCAGTTGCGTTTTTCGCCTTTTGTTTCATCGCCGTATAACAAATCCCATCTAGGGAATTCAACGCTTTCAAAGACTTTGTGATATTCAATACTTGTTATATCAGTATCGTTGATATCTTCAGGGAGTTCATAGTTGACTTTTGCGTACGGAAGCTGGGTGTCAACTCCGGTAAACCATTTGACAGGTGTTGTTACAAACGGTTTGGATATTCCTTTCATTAATCCGTAAAACAGTACACCGAGCCCCATTTTTCTTCCCAGACGGCATGCACCTCTTACGGAATCCGATGCGTATTTTGTGTTAACGGAATTGAATACTGACATCAACATGACACTTCCGATTAAGTATGGAACTGTCCCCATTGTCAAAAATTCATAGAAATTAGCATTTTTACTTCCCTTTAACCCTTTGGCCGGATATACCGTGAATGCATTTGTAAGTTTATCAAATCCTATACGTGTTCTTGTAAATATATTATTTTTCAACAACGTGTCTTTTGTATAGGCAAGCTTCTTCTCAGATGCGTTCCCCCCCGAAGAAAAATGAATATTATTATTGGTGCTATTTACTGCTGATATCATCTTTACTCCACATACAATCTAGTTAGTTCAAAATCCCTAAAAGATTTTTTTTGCCATGTCTTTTAAATAATTTAACATTTTTTTACAAAGTCATTAATCCCTAAAAAGTCTGAAAACGATTAATTTTTAAACAAAATACATTTGCGTAAAAATTATAATACAAAAATAAAAAAATTACATTAAAGTTTTCAATTTTTTTGCCGATAATATTTAATGAAAGAGAGTGTGCATGTACGATAACATAAATGACACTTACGAATCCGCCGTAATGATACTCAGCACCACAAATGATGCTGAGGCTGAAAAGTATATATTATCGGAATTAAAATCGGGGCATGACACTCCACAGCTGCATGCTTATCTTTCTAAAGTTTATCTCCGCACCGAAAGAGAAAAACAGGCTCTTGAAGAGGCTTTAAAAGCCGTTAACATGAAACCTGATTACGCTTACGGAATTGCAAGAGCTGCTTACGCTTATCTGTTTTTGAATGATGAGAAAAATGCCTGTAAATACGGACTGAAAGCTTTAAAACTTTGCAAAGACAACTACATCATTATCAGGATTTTAATTTCACTTTTTAACTCTTGCGGCATGGAAAAAGAAAGAGACATGCTCATTAAAAGAATTGAAAAAATTCACGCGGATACTCCTGATTTTTATTATACGAAAGCATGTATTTATTTTTATATTAATGATATTGAAAGCGCGATTGAAAATATGCATATAGCCGATGATAAAGGTTATTGCGACAAATATGGGCTAAACCTGCAGCTCGCCGATTTATATTTTATAACAGGGGATTACAAGCACTCTCTTAAACACGCACAAAAAGCCGTTAATATTTACGATAAAGATTACGAAGCTTACTATCTGCTCGCAAAAATTTATGTTGCCCTGAATCAAAACGGAAATGTGATAAAATTTTTGAAAAAATGTATAGATTTAGGGCATCAGGATGATATTATATATGGCGGCATGGCGCTTGCTGCGTATAACATGAAGCGTTATCATAAGGCACTGGAATATGTTAATCAGGCTTTAATTTTTAACAAAGACGACGCAAACAACAGTTTTATGAAGTGTCAAATTTTAACCGACATGGAAAAACACGAAGCTGCGCTTGAAGCATGCAAAAAAGCGATTGAAGCAAATTCAAGCGTGAGTGAATTCTACACAAAATGTTCTTACCTTTATACAAACCTTAAAGATTATAATAAAGCCCTTAAATATGCAAACATTGCAATAGCAGTAAATCCGGATGATTCTTATGCCTATTATTTGAAAGGTTTTGTACTTTCACGGTTTGGACAATATACGCCGGCGATTGAATCGTTCAAGCGTGTAATACAGATGGACCCGACTGATCCTGAAAACTTTGAAGATATTTGCGAGTGCTATGCGTTGGTTGAAAATTACAAAAAATTACTCGAATATGCCAATACCGGCCTGATGCTTAACAAGGATAACCCTGTTTTGCTTTACTATAAAGCACAGGCATTAACAATGCTCGGAGAAGCAAAAAAAGCTGTTGTCATTTTCAAAAAAGTTATCGAAATTGACAGCGCGAATGTTTGTAATTTTGTTGCCGCCGCATACTGTTATTCACAAATCGGAATGTGGCATGAATGCCTTGAATATTCCAATCAGGCAATATTTTTAGACCGAAATAACGCAGAGGCTTTTTATTTAAAAGGATGCGCACTCCAAAACCTCAACAAACCTGCCGAAGCAAAAAAAATGTTTGAAAAAGCCGACGCGCTTACCTCTGTTTAGTTCATATAAAAGAATATTGCTGTTATTAAACCTGCTATCACGCAGTAATATCCAAAAATTGACAGAGAAAATTTACTCAAAAACTTCATAAAATATTTAATACATAAATATCCGACAATGCCTGATGAAAATGTTCCCCAGAAAATTGCTATCCAGTTATAAGTTACAGCCTCATGCAAATCAATTTTTATCACAGGATAAAGCATAGATGCACCTAAAATTATCGGAATACTGAGCAGGAATGAATACTTAGCCGCCGTAACCCTGTCTAATCCGGAAAACAGCCCTGTTGCCATCGTCCAGCCGGAACGGGACAACCCCGGCAATACAGCCAGCCCCTGTGCCAGACCTATTAAAATTGCATTTTTCAAAGTAAGTTCATTTTTCTTCTCATGATGTTTGGAAAAATATTCGCTGACAAATAACATAATTCCTGTCAATACAAGCAAAATTCCGACTATCGCAGGAGAGAATACCAATTTTTCGGCAAACTCCTGAAGTGGCAGTGCAAGAATTATTGTTAATATTGTACCAATAATGATATATACCCCGAGCTTTGCTTCTCTGTTTGAAAAATCTCTTGTTTTTAACGCCGTGAAAAAAGCTTTGAGTATCGCGATGATATCTTTTCTGAAAAATATTAAAACTGCAATCAATGTCCCGAAATGGAGCATTATATCGCAAAATACTTCTTCGTTTGAATGCTGAACTATTTCAATCCCTTTGAAAACTTTATAAAAATTTGAGGTAAAAACAAGGTGGGCAGAGCTTGATATAGGTAAAAATTCGCTCAATCCCTGTACTATTCCCATTAAAACGGCCTGTATTAAATTCATTTTCTGTTATCCTTTTTCTATTCTTCTTCGTAGTAACTGCAGCAAGATGTTTGAGTTTCCCATACTGTAATCTTACTCAGCTGCACAATTTTTTCTTTTAACTTGTGGTAAATAAAAGCAGAAATCATTTCACTTGAAGGGCTTTCGCCTTTAAATTCCGGCAAATCATTTATATCCTTATGGTCAAGCAAATCCAGAACCGCGTTAAGTTCTCTTTTAAGTACTTTATAATCAATAAGAATATTGCTCTTATCAAGAGTTTCGCCCTTTACGTAAGCCTCAACCATCCAGTTATGACCGTGCTGGTTTTCACATTCTCCCTCATAGTTCAGAAGGTGGTGTGCCGCTGCGAAAAAAGCCTGTGTTTTTATTTCGTACATTTATTTAACTCCTTTTATCTGTTTTTGCCTTCGCAAATTATGTATTCCTTTTTAATGCCCTGCGCATCAAGTACAAAATCACAAAGTTCACGCACTGCACCTCTGCCTCCGTTTTTGGTTGAAACAAAATTACAAAGTGCCTTCACTTCGTCAACGGCATCAGCAGGACAGCAGGCAAGCCCGACTTTTTCAAGAACGCAAACATCAGGTAAATCATCACCCATATAAGAAATTTCATCGTAAGAAAGATTGTATTTTTCTTTCAAAGCGTCGAGTGCAGGAAGTTTAAACTTCTGTCCCTGACATAACTCCGTAATATTAAGATTTTCAGCACGGTGAGTGACTGTTCCGTTATTTCTTGCGGTAATAATTGCGGTTACGAATCCGGCTTTAGACATTCTGACGAGTCCGTGTCCGTCTTTTGCATTAAATGTTTTATACTCAACGCCGTTTTCATCATAAGTTATACTGCCGTCTGTCATAACGCCGTCAACATCAAATGCCATCATTTTAATCTTTTTAGCTCTTTCAATTAATTCTAATCTGTCCATTATGCGATACCTGCTTTCAATAAATCATGAATATGTATTACGCCGATTGGCTTGCCGTTATCAACTACAGCCAGCGCAGTGATTGAATATTTTTCCATTAAATGGAGAGCACTTGCACCGTAATCGTTAGCCGAAATCACTTTCGGATTTATAGTCATAACATCTTTTACTTTTAAATTCAATACATTCTGGTGTTTAATGAGAGTTCTTCTTATATCACCGTCAGTAAGAATACCGGTCAAATCTCCGTTATAATTTACAAGCATAGCCATACCGAGTTTGTATTTTGAAATTATTTCAATAACATCAGTGAATTCTTCGTTTTCATTAACGATAGGCAGTTTGTCGCCAGTTAGCATCAAATCTTTTACACGGAAAGTAAAACCTTTGCCGAGCGCTCCTGACGGGTGGAACACAAGAAAATCTTCTTTTGTAAAACCTCTTTTTTCCAGAAGACAAACAGCCAGAGCATCACCCATTGCAAGAGTAACCGTAGTGCTTGCCGTCGGGGCTTTGTTAAGCGGGCAGGCTTCTTTTTCAACTGAAATATCTATTACGACATCGCTTGCCGCGGCAAGTGTTGAATTCTTGTTGCCTGTCATCCCTATCATAGTAACCCCGAAACGTTTAATAAGCGGCAGGAGGTTTAATAATTCCTGAGTTTCACCGCTGTTTGAGATTGCGATTACGACATCGTCTTTTGTAATAATTCCGGAATCACCGTGAGTGCTTTCCGCAGGATGAAGAAAATATGAAGGAGTGCCCGTTGATGTCAGGGTTGCGGCAATTTTTTTGCCTATGAGTCCTGATTTTCCCATGCCTGTAATTATTACGCGGCCTTTTGAGTTGTATAAAATTTCAACAGCCTTATCAAATTCTTCACCGATAGTGTCTATCAATCTTATAATTGAATCGGCTTCTATTTTTAATACTTCTTTTGCTATATCAGTGATAGTTTTTGCAGCCATAACCATACAGTACTCCCCTTTGTATTTTCTATTTTAATTATACAATAAATATCCTTTAAAAGTACTAAATGTATCAAAATTTTTAACTTTTTTATAAATTCCGACGATAAACATTTATATGAAAAAATCAAATTATATAGAGTTTAAAATAGAAGGACAGGAAGAACTTTCGACAAAAGTCAAAAAATGCTTATCGGGGGTAAATTCATCTGAAATTGTTATGGATTTGACATCAATGAACATACTTGACGCGGCTAAAGTAATGGTTTTAACTTCCGTTTACCACTCGGGGAAATACCCTGACGGAAGAATAAAATGCAAACTCGCAAATGATGAAAAATGTAATTTTATCAATCCGTTTATTACAAAAAATTTAGAATTGGTTTAATACAGCTTGCAAGTTTTTAAAAGTTATGCTATAATTGTAGCAGGTGAAAGATAAGGAGTATAAATTATGGTTAGTGGTGTCAGTGCAATAAGTTTTGCGTCAAATCCGATAATGAGAACTCAGGCTGTTCAAAAATATCAACAACAGCAGAATAATGATGCCCGTCAGGCACTGATTAACAAAAACTACCGCGATATTTATGCACACGAAAGCGCACATAAAGCTGCAGGCGGGCCTCTTGCAGGAGCTATCGTTATAGAAACGAATGAAGAAGGAATTCCTGTCGGCGGACACGTTGCAATAATGATGCCGGTACTCCGTCCTGACAACCCTCAAAAAACAATTGACGACGCAAACACAGTAGTCAGAGCAGCTATGGCACCTGCAGACCCTTCAGGACAGGATTTTAGAGTCGCAGCTCAAGCCAGAAACATTAGAGCTGAAGCGGAAAATATCAAACAGAAAAAGAAAATTGATTATTACGCATAATTTTTATTTCTTCTTACTTATGTTTATAAATTTCCAACCCGTCAAACTTTTTCTGTAATTGATAATTTTCATATACGGCATTGCAGAAATTTACACCAAAATCTTTACATATAAAAGACTTGCCATACATATAATAATCTATATCCGCTATGTATATATAATCAGGCGGGTTTGTTTGAAGTTCAGTAATAATATTTTTTTCTCCCAATGCGGCAATATGGTTCGGAATCAGGTGATATAATTTTGTATTTGTATTTCGTCCGGTTACAAAATTTAGCAAAACTCCTTCAGGCAACATTAATACTGTATCATCAGCAGATGTATTCTCCAGTGTATATTTCAATGCATTTTCAAATAGCTCAGTATCTTTCGGGAAAGAATAAAGCCTGCCAAGCGGAGTTTGCACAGGTATGAATAACTTTTTCTTCATATGAATTGACAATCCCAGCATAAATATAGACGAAATTATCAAAAAACACATTACGGAATTTTTAAACCTGTCATTCTTAATATAAAAATCAATAAATATAAAATTTGCAGCTGCAGGCAGCAGTGCAAGATATATAGCGTAATCAGAAAAAAGTAAAAGATTTGTTCGCAAACATGCTGTTATTGCAGTAATTGACAAAAACAACAACATAAATAATTTTTTATCAAAATTTTTATGAAGCTTATACAACAAAAATATACATACAAAAATAAGAGACAAACCTATCCAGGAAAAAAGATTCAAATTGCGATATGCACCTGATGTACTTAAGAAGGTTAAATTTAAAACATATAATATACAGGCAATAACTATTTTAAAAAAAAGATTATTTGTCTTTGCAAAAACATAAATAAGTGAAATATTTATAGCAGCATAAAGTACAAATATGACAAAATTTAAAGAAACTGACAAAAATTTATTTAAATTCCAATTATACGCAGTAAATTCATTAAAAAATTTCTGTTCATCAGACGCAAAAAAGTTTTGTAAAAACACAAAATAACGGCTTAAATCTTCAAATGTAAAACCTTGCAAAAACAATATTCCCCAGCTCAATAAAGAAGGCAGAATAAACAGTATTAAATAAAGCACAAGCGCTTTAAGCCCTATTTTTTTATATAACATCAACACTAAAAACGGAATGTAGCATAAAATAAATTCCGGCTTACATGCCACAGATATTCCCATAAAAAATCCTGCCGCATACATGCAATTCTTGTTATCCTGTTCAATATACATTAAAGAGAAAAGCGTAAAATATATTGCGCCGGCCAGAGCATATATAATTGCATAACAATAAGGAAATACGTAATTTATACAAGTAAAACTCCTTAACATAAAAACTCCGAGAACAAATATTCCAAAAACACAGGAATACAACGGAGAAGTAAAAAATCTGCAAATACGATAAAGTCCTGCAAGTATAAATAATGAAGAAATGACGCCAATTATCTGCATCAAATTGAAATCCGGTTTGAAAACCATATACAACAAGGCATTAATCTGATAAGGCAGCGGTGCGTACATAGCAAAAACATCTTTAAAGAGAATCTTGCCTTTAAGTATTACTGCCGGTAAAAAAGCTTCTCTCCCGCAGTCTGTAAAAAGATTTCCCCAATAGCCCCACTGCATTATTACTATTAATAAATATACAGTTACAAGAAACAACAGAGCAATAATATCCGCCTTATAACTTGCAGCAAAATCTTTGATACACTTCATTGAACTAATCCCGAAAATTATTTATGCAAGAATTATTTCATAAATCAGAATTATTTACAAGCTTTTGGGATATCAACAGCCTTGCCAAACAGCAGGCGGAAACCGGAAAAGTTCTTTTGCATAGTGTTGGATAAACCGTAAGTAATTTTTCTCACATCACAGGTAATGCCACTGACATTTTGAACTGAACTATTTATTCCGTTCATTGTACTGTTTAACGATTGAGTGGAAGCATTAATATTTTTTGTAATATTTTCAAGATTTCTTGTAGTCCGTTCGAGATGATTGCTTGTAAGACTCAAGCGGTTTGAAATATTTTTAAGCTGCTTTTCTGTCATTGAATCATCAACTTTATAAGTAAGATTATTTACATTTTTAGACATTTGAGCAAGATTATCAGTCGTAATTTTAATATTTTGTTGATTTTGTTCAACTGTAACCTGCAAAACTTCAAACAACTGTGTTAAGGCATCACTTGTATTTTTAACACTGTCAAGGACATCCGAAAGCTTATCCCCAACCTCATCAAGCGCACCTGAATCCGCCTGCTGCTGCAAAATATCTTTAAAATCAAGCGATGTCTTACCCTCTATAATATCACCGCTGCGCAATTTTCTTATCATAGGACTCGAAGGATACTCAATCTCAATATAGTCAAACTCTTTGTCCCTTTTCTTCACCCTTGCAATTATATTTGCCGGTAAAATCAAGTCCATCGGGTACAGAACTAACTTTATTCTCGTTGCCGTATAATTTTTATTCGGCTTTATACTTATGGATTTACCAACCTTGAAACCTTTGTAATAAACAGGCATATTTCTCGAAAAAGGCGCGAGTTCGGTAAATTCTGCAATAATATGTTTGTGCATCATATTATGCAGCCCCCACAATGCAAGAATCAGGATAAACACAACATAAACATGTACTTTAAATCTTAAAAAAAAGTTTTTAATTTTTTCCATCATAACGACGTCAGTATAATATTCATTAAAATTTGAATAAATTGCCGAACAAGGTAAAAATTTTATCCCCCATAAACTTAATAAAAATCAATATTTGATTTGAATATATTTATGTTTGTTATATCATAATATTGGTTATACTAGTCCGATAGGTTTTGCCCTAGTTCAGGCAGCGGCGGTAAAAGCCGGAAACGTAACACTTCACAGTACGTTTACCAACAAAACTTAAACTCCGCAAAATACTGAATGGGACGGTTTAGCCCGTAGTACAATACATTAACATAAAGGAGAAAAACGATGCCGGTAGCATCTATGATTGAACTTTTAGAAGCAGGTGTACACTTCGGACACCAAACACAAAGATGGAACCCTAAAATGAAACCGTATATTTACGGTGCAAGAAACGGTATTTACGTTCTTGATTTACGTAAAACTACTGATTTGCTTGATGAAGCATACGCTATAGTAAGAGATTATGCAGCACGTAATAAAAACATCCTCTTTGTAGGTACTAAAAAACAAGCTGCAGAAGTAATTGCAGAAGAAGCTAAAAGAGCAGGCGCTTATTATATCAACAGAAGATGGTTAGGCGGTATGCTTACCAACTTTGATACAATCCGCTCAAGAGTTAACAAATTAAGAGAACTTGAAGACTTTGTTGAAAGCGGTCATATTGACAAATTACCTAAAAAAGAAATTGCTCAAATTAACAGACAAATCTCTAAATTGAGCAAAACTTTAGGCGGTATTAAAGAAATGAGAGGTCTGCCTGACTTAATCTTTATCGTAGACCAGAAAAAAGAATTAATCGCTATTCAGGAAGCTAACAAATTGAATATTCCTGTAATCTGCCTTGCAGATACAAATGCAGATCCGGATGGCATTAATTACATCATCCCTGGTAACGATGATGCAATCCGCTCAATCAAATTGATTACCTCTAAACTGGCTGACGCTGTTCTTGAAGGTAAACAATTAAAAGAAAACAACGCTAACAAAACCGCTAAAATCGAAGAAATTAAACCTGAAGATGCCGGCGTTGAAAGCGTTGAAGTATAATTAAATTATTTATTATCTGAGGAGCGGAATTTCCGCTCCCCACTTAAAAAAAGGAGAGAATTTAAAATGACTATTACAGCTCAAATGGTAAAAGAACTCCGCGATAAAACAGGCGCAGGCATGATGGATGCTAAAAAAGCCCTCGTTGAAGTTGACGGTGATATGGAAAAAGCTATGGAATTGCTCCGCCAAAAAGGTATTGCTTCTGCTGAAAAGAAAATGGGCAGAATTGCAGCAGAAGGTCTTGTAGGTTCTTACGTTCAAGACGATTGCGGCGCTATGGTTGAAGTTAACTGCGAAACTGACTTCGTTGCTAAAAATGATGAATTCAAAGCTCTGACTAACAACCTCGCTGAATTTGTTGCAAAAGCAAACCCTGCTGATGTTGATGCATTACTCGCTTCAACTTGCCCTCAATGCGGAAAAGTTATTGCTGATATCATCAAAGAAAAAATCGCTTCTATCGGTGAAAAAATCACTTTCAGAAGATTTGTAAGATATGAAGGCGCTGTTGCTACATACATCCACAACGGCAAAACAGGCGTTCTTCTTCAAACAGATAAAAAAGATGATGAATTGATGAATGATATTTGTCTTCACATTGCAGCATCTGCTCCGCAATTTGTTTCAAGAGAACAAATTCCGCAATCTGTTATCGATGAAGAAACAAGAATCGAAATGGGTAAAGAAGACCTTCAAAAGAAACCTGAAGCTATCAGAGGTAAAATCGTTGAAGGCCGTGTTAACAAACTTATGGCTGAAAGATGCCTTCTTGAACAACCGTTTGTTAAAAATCCGGACGTTACAATCGCTCAATTAATCGAAGGTAAATTGACAATCAAAGCATTCACAAGATTCGTTCTCGGTGAAGGTCTTGAAAAACGTCAGGATAACTTTGCTGAAGAAGTTATGAGCCAAATCAACGGCTAATTAAACTTTAAATAACAACTAAAAAACTCCTCTGAGATTATCAGAGGAGTTTTTCAATTATAAATCAACTTAAAATTATTAATTTGCGGGATTATTTTCACTATCCATTTTATATTCAAAATTTCCTGCTCTGAATTTTCCGGGGGCGACTTCCTGAACAGGTTCATCTTCAACCTTGAACTTCAACCCGAAAACATCATGAACATTAATTTCTATATCCTGTCCTTTTTCGACATAAGATAACGGAGAATGTTTATATATTGATTTTACTGACGATTTAAATCTGTTATCGGATTCATTTTTAACCGCGCCTTCAACAGCATAATAGCCAACGCTCAATCCCTGCACAAAGTAACTGCCAACGCCAAGTGCTGCAGATTTTGCAAGCTGACCTTTATCTATCTCTATATCTTTTGTGTATCTGCCTTCAAACGGATCTTTTATCATAGTAGTTTTACCGTTGTTATCAACATAATACATTGGCATAAACGAAAACTTTGCATCACGTTTCAATCTTTTTGGAGAGGCAACATCGACAAGCTTCCCTGTCAGAGTGTACCCTTCTTTTATATTTATATCAGGCGCTAAGTCTATGTCATTAAGAGCTTTTACACGTACTTCAGACGGATATTCCGCAGTCGAAAATTTAGTAAGAGATTCCACCTGCAAAACCTCCGCAGCAAAAGAAACAGATGAAGTTAAAAATACTGCTGATAACCAAAATAACCATTTTTTCATACATTGAGTTCCTTTACTTGTAGAAAATACATTTTAAATATTGTCCGGTATAAGACTCCGGAACTTTAGCTACTTCTTGCGGAGTTCCGGCTGCCACAACCTGACCTCCGCCGGCGCCGCCTTCCGGCCCTAAATCTATAATATAATCTGCCACTTTTATTAAGTCAAGGTTATGCTCAATCACAAGAATTGTGTTTCCCTGATCTGCAAGCCTGTGCAGGATTTTAATAAGTTTATCCAAATCATACCAGTGCAGACCAACCGACGGTTCATCAAGCAGATAAAGCGTTCTGCCTGTTGCTCGCTTATTAAGTTCGGAAGCCAGCTTAATCCGCTGAGCCTCCCCGCCTGAAAGTGTAGTTGCACTTTGCCCGAGTTTGATATAATCCAACCCTACGTCATTCAGCGTTTTCAACTTATTTTTAATTGACGGAATACTGTCAAAAAATTCCAGCGCCTCTTTGACACTCATATCAAGGACGTCTGATATGGTTTTGCCTTTATATTTAACTTCAAGAGTTTCTCTATTATAGCGTTTACCTTTGCAGACATCACATTTGACATAAACATCGGAGAGGAAGTTCATTTCAATCTTAATAACACCGTCGCCTTTACATGCTTCGCAGCGTCCGCCTTTAACGTTAAAACTAAACCTTCCGGCTTTATAACCGCGAACTTTTGATTCATTGGTTTTAGCATAAAGTTCTCTTATCTGCGTAAAGACATCCGTGTAAGTTGCAGGGTTTGAACGTGGAGTTCTACCAATCGGCGACTGGTCTATGGAAATAACTTTATCAATATTTTCAAAACCTGTAATTTCATCCACACCCTGCGGTTTTGGTTTGTTACCGCGGAGCACGTGCAGCGCGTATTCAGAAATAAGATCCTGCATCAGGGTTGACTTACCTGAACCTGAAACGCCTGTTAACACTACAATTTTACCAAGCGGAATATCTACATTGATATTTTTAAGGTTATTCAGATGAGCATTTTTTACAGAAAGCACTGCCCCGTTGCCTTCACGGAGTTTGTCAGGGATTGGAATAAACCTTTCCCCGCTTAGATATTGTCCTGTAAGCGAGCTTTTGCATTTAACAATATCGTCAAGAGTTCCCTGTGCAATAATTTTACCGCCGTTAATCCCCGCCTTTGGCCCGATATCAACAATATAATCAGCGTTACGCATTGTTTCTTCATCGTGTTCAACAACAATCAGAGTATTGCCAAGATTTCGAAGTTTAATCAGTGTTTTAATAAGCCTGTCATTATCACGCTGGTGAAGTCCGATTGAAGGTTCATCAAGAACATATAAAACCCCTGAAAGTCCGCTGCCTATTTGAGTTGCGAGTCTTATACGCTGAGCTTCGCCGCCGGAGAGCGTGCCTGCCATACGGGCAAGGTTCAGATAGCCCAAACCGACATCTTTTAAAAATTTCAGACGTGCACGGATTTCGTCAAGGATTTGCCTTGCGATTTGAATTTGATATTCACTTAATTCAAGATACAAATCTGATACGAACTCAATAGCCTCATCAATCGACATCAGAGTAAAATCATATATATTTTTGTCCAAAATTTTGACGGCGAGCGGGAACGGTTTTAATCTGGCACCGTTGCATGCAGGGCAAGGTGTTGTAACCATATATTTCTCAATTTCTTCCCGCCAGTATTCTGCTGTAGAATCGTTATAGCGTTTTTCCAGAAACGGAATTACACCGGAAAATCTATGATATTTGGTTTCATACCTGTGAGTACCGAATTTCATTACACGGAATTTAACAAGGTCGTCGCCGCCGTAGAGAATAATTTGCTGCTGAGAGTCCGGTAAATCTTCAAACGGAGTGTCCATATTAATACCGTAATGTTCACAAACTGATTTCAAAACATCATCGTAATAATTTGTTGATGTTTTTGACCACGGGTAAATCGCACCGTTTGAGATAGATTTTTTTCTGTCAGGAACAACAAGATTAGGGTCAATAACGAAATCCGCACCTAATCCTGAACATCTTTCACAGGCTCCGTAAGGATTATTGAATGAAAAAATCCGCGGGGCAAGTTCTTCAAAGCTTAAATTACATTTAGGGCAGGCAAGTTTTTCGCTGAAAATAATTTCCTTATCACCAATCACATCCACAACCATAATCCCGTCCGCTTTTTTGAGTGCAATCTGGGCACTGTCTGCGATACGCGATTGAGCGGAATCCTTAACGACAATTCTGTCTACTACAACCTGAATTGTGTGTTTTTTTGTTTTGCTTAATTCAATATCGTCTTCATCTAGGTTATAAACTTCATCGTCGACTTTAACACGGACAAAACCTTCCTGACGGAGTTCTTCAAATATGGATTGGAATTCTCCCTTTTTACCCCTTACAACAGGTGCAAGAATTTGAATCTTAGTACCTTCACCGAGTGCCATTATATTATTGACTATTTCATCGATAGACTGCGGCTTGACAGGTTCTCCGCAATTCGGGCAATAAGGAGTGCCGACGCGCGCGTACAAAAGTCTCAGGTAATCATAAATTTCAGTAACAGTACCTACGGTAGAACGCGGATTGTTGCTTGTTGATTTCTGGTCAATGGAAATTGCAGGGGAAAGCCCGTCAATATATTCGACATCAGGTTTGTCAAGCTGACCCAAAAACTGTCTTGCATAAACAGAAAGACTTTCGACATAGCGTCTTTGACCTTCCGCAAAAATAGTATCAAAAGCAAGAGAACTTTTTCCGGAACCTGAAACGCCTGTAAAAACAATCAGTTCATTTTTCGGAAGTTCCAGCGATACGTCCCTCAGGTTATGCTCTTTTGCGCCTTTTATTATAATCCTGTCCAACATAATTTTATTATGGCACGTAAAAGGAAATTTTCAAATATTGAAAAAGGCCTTGAAATAATTTCAAGGCCTTGGAAAATTTATTTAAGAGTTGAATTCGACATCAAATATTCACGCTCTTTCTCACCTTCAACTCGAACTTTGCCATCATATCTTACATAAACTGTAAATCTGTCCGGCTCAGAACAAGTATCAACGTCGTAAAAGCAATTAGGTTTTGTAATTCCGTTAACATCAACATGGACTTCCTGTTCTACAGCACCGCCAGGAGTTCCCGGAATTATATGCCCCGTACCATCATCACTCTCAGGTATAGCTTCATAATTCTCTGATGCAAAACGTTTTGTTGCAGGTAAATACCAGATAACACCGTCATTAGTCATAAAAGAACCTTCATTTTCTGCGGAAGTAGGGGTTGCACTAGGGGTTTCAGCAGAAGAGACACAACGCGGAGATGCAGAAGTTGTATTCAATTTTTCAAAAAACAGATTACAAAATTTAGTAACACCGCTGTAATCATTACCTGCATAAGTGACTTCTCCATAGTTTGCAAATCCCATAAGGCCTTCTTCTTCATTATTAGGATAAATATCCTCATCATTTATCAGTTCGCTGACAACACGTTCTATAATGTAGTATGTTTTTCTGAAGAGCACTTTACTTTTATTAGGCTTGTTTTGAATAATCGCAGGAAGCAAAATAGTTGCCAATACTGAAATAAGTAACAAACAAACCATAAGTTCTGCCAATGTAAATGCCTTTTTAGTTTTTAACATAATTTATACACCTTTCTTAATTACCAGCTTATTAGAATTGCACCTGTGTAACCGTCTTGAGCTTCGTTGCCGGATTCTACAACAACTGCGCCGTTATAATATCCGGACGTATTATTGTTTTGAGTTGTATCGCCAACCCAAGGATATGCCGAGCCAGGAGCATTACAAGTAACTTCTGCCCATGGATATTGAGTTTTATATTCTATATCAGCATTTTCACCTTTGTCAGGATTGAATGCGCCGGTGAATACGTTTTTATAATATCCTTCCCAGCAGAAGTTTGTAACTGTAGTGCCGTTACCGCCTGAACCAAAGTTAGCATAATCAAATTCAGATTCTCTAGGATTTTTTATACCGAGCAGGTTCGCCTCAAATTGGAAAGCGGAAACCGCACCCGGATCGCCCTGAGCATATTTTTTATTACCGTTTGCAATGTATTCCGGATCGTCTTTTGTCGGGAGGCGCAGTTTACCTGTATTTCTGTTACCGACACCGCCGACACCGCCATCAGCAATCATATTACCCATTTGAGACGCTTCACCGTCCGAGCCGTAAGATGTTGTATCATCAGACATTGCTCCGGCTTGACCGCCTTTACCCGGTAAAATTATAGTATCAGGGTCAATTTCTCTGGCAAAGAATGTTTTATATTCACCTGCCTGACCGCCCATTCCATATTTCATATTTTGAGATTGATAGTATTCGTTACGTCCAAACTTAGGAGTATCTGCAGTTACTTTTACAAGACAGTTTGCATCTGCACCCAGACAAACTTCTGAGGAAGTAGGCTCAGTTTCACGGCCTGAGACAGCACCGCCGTCATCCGGTGTAAGATAAACTGAATCCGCATAACATGCACAAGTTTGTCGCGGATCTTCTGCAGCTCCGCGGCATATAGCTTTTTCACCGCCTTCGCCACCCTGAGATTCAGCCATATTCTCTACTATATTTTCAGTATTGAATTTAAAATATTTTCTGTAGCCTTTACCGCCGAGAGCACGCTCTATATCTGAAGAAATCTTATCCCCCATTTCATTTCTAAAACCGGCGAACTCACCACTGTTATTATGATTAGAAGATGAATTCCACGTTGTTGAATCACTCCAATCAGTGAAATAATTTGTATGCAAACCGAATCTTATTTGTTCTGCGTTAGTATAAACAACAGGCCCGGCATCTCCGTATCGTTCATTCTCACAAGGACCTTGAGTTACGTCTTCAATCCAAACATGTATAATTTGCTGCTCTCCTGTTGCCGGATCTGTTATATTACCAGCCAAACAGGCATCCCTTGTTGTAAACTCTGGTAAATATTTTTTTGTATCATTTGCATCCGCACAACGATAGATACCTGAGTTATAGTTAAAACTCTCACATTGCATTGATTTGTCTTCTTCTCTGTCGTGTTCACTACAATAATTTCCTTTTGTTGAACCTACGGCAAGATAAGTGTATTTAGTTCCGACAAAATCATTAAACTGTTCTTCGGTCAAATCAAACTGAGACAAACTTGAAGACGCTTTACCTGTATGGACATAATAACGCGCAGATTCGGTAAGAGTATTTGTAACACGCAAAGCAGTTCTGTCTTCAGGCTTGTAATATCCTGCATTGCCGCCGCCACCGCCGCCGCCTACAATCTGGATATAGAAATAATTTGCTTTTTTAGGCGCAACAAATTTACATTGAGCTACTGCACCGTCTTTGATTATGTTTTCACCTGAATATTGTTGTTCCCACAATTGATTACCGTTCCAGAAGCACGCATAACGGCCATGAAAAGCCTTTACCGGAGCTTTTCTGTGTTTACGCGATAAGATAGGAACTGATGCTGCTGTCATTAATGATAAAATCAGCAATAAAAGCATCATTTCAACTAAAGAAAAACCTAATTTTGTATCACGCAATTTAAACATATATAACTATCCTCAATTTTATTATTGTTACCAAACAATTAAAACTGCTCCGGATTTGCCGTTTTCTGCGCTGGCTCCGCCTCGGCCGCCGGTTCCGGCATCACGTACATCAATATCGTCGCCAAGCTGGGCAGCATCCAGATATTCATTTAACTTTGAAGGATCTTCATTGACCGTATCATTAAAATTCAAAACCTCATCGCGCACGTAAAGGTACATTTTGACACCGTTTGCGGCAGTACGCATTGAACTGTCCGCAAAATACAAATTATCGTCCAAATCAAAGAACAAATCACTATTTGTAGGTAATGACCGAGAAGTCATTGCACGGCAATAGTTCGCTGTAATAGAACTCGTTCCTACGCTGCAAGAAGGGTTCGTTCCTTTTTCCGCACATGTTTCGAGTGCTGTAGACCCATCTTCAAAGTACAAAGAACAAGAAAATATTTCTTCTGCTTTAATAGTATTTATATAAGAAGTGGTATTAACAAAACCGGCCTTCCCGCCGTATGCAATCAACAGAATTTCACCGTCAGTATTTCTGACTTCAGTATTAGAACCTGCAGTCGGGCTTGAGCCGGCAAGTCCTGCAACGCCCGGAACTATACGTAATTCTTTAGCTATTGACGGAATAAAGAATGTTCTGTATTCACCTGATGTACCGCCCAAACCGGCAGTATTACCGCCGCCACCGCCGCCTATTGCGTTAACAACGAAATATTCTGCGGCTCTTGAAGGTCTGAATGAGCATTCCACTATTCCGCAGGTAGGATTTTGGTATATTCCCTCTGAGGCTGAACGCTGACATAATGCGCCTTCTTCATTGTAATAACATTCAAATGCACCGTGGCTTGTAGTGTGTGCGACCTTCTGGTGTTTCTGGGTAAAAATATTTGTAGCTGCCGCTGTGAATACTGCAACCATAAACATTGTTATACAGGCTTCCAGCATAGAAAAGGCTATTTTTTTATGTTGAGAAATCTTTACCATATAATAATTACCGCTCCGTCTTCACCATCTTCACCAGGACAGTATGTTTCTTCACCGGCGATTTTAAGCCTGTATTCCGGCAACAATGGACCATGGTCGTGACAAACAATTTCCTTGGCAGAATTTACAGGCAATTCTAGAGCGTCCCCGCCATATTCAAAACGTTCATCACCTGCTGTTGTAAAATCATGCCCGTCAAATGCACGCTTTCCGCCGTTACGTGTATCACGAAGTACCGTATATCCTCCGTCTCCGCCTCTTCCCGGTTTTGCATCATCAGGAATAATACTTTGAAGATTTGTACCTTCATCTGCTGAAATTGCAGCTACGAAGTCTGAATATTCACCAATTCTGGCTGTAACCATAGATGTATCATTGTTATACACCGGATCTTGGGAATACAAGTTAAAATAATTTCCTGCCATTTTAGTTTTTGAGCCTCGACCACCTGCTAAAGATAAAAATGGTGTAGTTTCGTTTGCAAATGTAGCCGTTGTAGCACCGCCGGCCTGTCCTTGCTGGTCGTCAAGAGTACCTGTACCGCCTTTTCCTGCTTTACCCGGGACTATTTTTATCTTCTGAGTTATTTCAGGGAAAAACATCATATTGTATTCACCAGCACCACCGGCCATTCCGTAATAGTTATATGCTCTTTTGTATTCGTAGGATATAGGAACAAAAGACTTACTGAACTCAAATGAATTATTTGAATTTGAACCGCCGTAAGTAAGTGTCCAAGGCAAGGCATTAGGATTCCACATACCGCCGTCGCCGCCGTCGCCGCCGACAGAACCTGTAGTAAGTGCACCGGTACAAGTATATGGTACTGAATCCAATGTGTCTGTTGTATTAAAGACTGACAATGTGGCATCTTCGCCATCCGCACCAGGAACCCAGTTGCCGTTAGCACGTGAATCTTCACCGTCTTCGCCTACTTTTCCTCCTGTGACAAGACAGCTTTCAATACCGTATGTTGCGTATATATCAGGGCCATTATCTTTGTATCCGACAGTGAAACCATAATTTAAATTTCCGCGTTCAACCAATGAACCTTGCGGCAATGTTACTGTAATTTCGACACAGCCGCCATCACCGCCTTGTCCGCCCCGTGCATCAGGATAATCATAACAAGGATCTAAATCATCTGCAGGGTCGCTTGATTCAGGGAAAATCGGTGATGCATTTGCGGACCCGTCAGGATTAACGCAACCGCTTACTCCATCATCTACAAGAACCCATGCACCAACACCCCAGCCGCCGGCACCATGTCCGGAACAAATTTTATATGTTCTTGTTGGTGTATATGCCGGATCATTCCATATTTCATTTACCCAGGCCCATTTAGAAGAAGTTTCTGAAGGAGCTGAACTGTCACTAAAACTATCCTTTATATGGCCTGTACATGCTGCATAATACTCAGTTCTCACTTGATTTGAGTCATTTTTCAACCTTGAACAAGGAATATAATAACCAGCGTCAACAGTCTGATTTGCTTCATCCCTGTCAGTATATTTTGCAGTAAAAGTTTTTATATTTGGAGCTAGTGCAGCAAAAGCGCCACCACCGCCGCCGCCAACACCTTGTACTAGATAAAATGTCGCACGAGCTGCCGGTTCAAATTCACAATAACCTGTAGCAGTCCTGTCTTCTTCAACTCCGGTGCCTGATTCAAGTACCTTGTACTGAACAAGTCTGTCTCCGTCCCAAAAACACTCAAATCTGCCATGGGGTTGTCTTAATGTATCTTTTTTTACTTTTTTGGTTACAAATGGCGCGATTGCCACTGATAAAAACGACATTATGAGTAATACCAGTAACATCTCTGCCAATGAAAATGCAGCTAACTTTTTATTGAATCTTTTTATACCTCGCATATTATTATTATATCACATTTTTTACAAATATTAACAACTTTTTTATAATTTGTTACATTAAATAAATATTCATTAAATACTTTACTTATTTTAAATAATATGAAATAATATGTATATTATTATGTTAAGGGTTGAGGAATACGTATGACAAATAAAAAACTTGGGATGACACTCGGAGAAATATTGATAACAATGTCTATTATGGCATTTATTGCTATGATTGCCATTATGACTGTAAAACCTTTTGAAAAAGCCCTTAGATCTTTATATGCACGTGCATTTGAATCCGTTGCCAATGCTTCTTATAATGCATATATTGATAACTCTGAAGACACCTTCTTTTCCACACCTAAAAAACTCTGTGAAGGATTGATAGAATATATGAATACTTCATACACGAATTGTGATATAGCTGACGGCGAACTTGCAACAAATCAAACAACAAATTTTACAGACATTGAACCTCATTTTATCGCAAGTAATGCTATGAGATTTTATATTACAAAACAATATGAACACACTGAAGAAGATGACTACGGTGTTGATACACCTATTAAATACTTTATTGTATATGTGGATTTGACAGGTGAAAGACCGCCAAATTCCACTGTATGGAGCGAAAAAAAGGCTTGTGATGTAGTTGCGTTTATTGTAACCGAAAGCGCCGATGTTATACCGATAGGTCCGCCGGAAATTGATACAAGATATGTTACAGCTACTGTTTCATTTCCTGCCTGCATGTGCTGCAAGGATGGGTACAACTCCACTCCGATGTCTTACTGGGATGCTAAGCACGTTGCGTGGGGGGATAATATTGACAGTACAGAAATGATGTCATTGAATTTCAGTAATGATTTGCCCGCAGATAGCCCTCTGAAAGTATCATACCCGACTCCGCCGCAACTCAATAACGGTTTACCGGCTACAACTTGCCCTGAATCCTGTGAAACAAATCCTACAGTACAACCTTGCTGCAAAACCGGATGTACTGAAGAAACATCTCCTTGCGATGTTGTCTTTGATCAGTATTATTAAAATGTAAAATAAAAATCTTTTTATTTTGGCAACTAATATCAAAAGTATCTTTGATATATTTATTAAATAGCAAATTTTATTTTTAGCGGTGTTATTTAATAATAACATATATGATTATAAATAATTTTAATAGAACTAATAAAAACACCAATTTATCAAATATCAACTTTAAAGCATTTTCTGACAATATATCGCTTATTGAAGCATTGCGTAAAATCAGAGTAACAGATAATAATGAAAATTTTGACACTTTTATTAAAGAAACATCTAAAAATTTAGAATTATCATCTCAAAAAGTACGATGTTTAGCCGGCTTAGGCTCCACAGCAGCAGCATTTGAAACACAAGATGGAAAAATTCTTAAATTATCTATAGGAAATCATTTCCCAATGAACCGTCCACACGAGACATTTGATGTACCTGTATACGCAAAAGGCAAAATCGGGAAAATGCATTATTATTTAGAAGAAAAATTATTCCAGCACGGATTGTCCCAGGAATTTGTTTATGATGTGAAACAAGCAATCAAGCAAAAAGGTTATAAAACTTTTGACTTTTATGACTATGATATTCAACAAATTGGAATATCAAGAGATGGAAAGCTGTATTTATTAGATCCTGAATGTGCAAAATACAAAACCATATTCCATGCTATATTTAATAAACTCAAAAATAGAATAAGGAAACTTAAATAAACATAACCTTTTAAGATATATACTCTTATGCCACTTTATTCTTAAATTACTTCTGATTTCTTTACAGAGATGCATTCTTAACCGAGCCCACAAAAGACATCAAAAACCAGCAGGCTGCAGCAAAAGAATTTACCCGTTGATATCCAAATTTATGCCTGTCACAAGATTATATCTATATTCATTATGAAGGGAATTAAAAAGAAAATGATAATCCTCTTTAGGAGCACTGAATTTTGTTAATTTATACTCTTTCCCATGAAATTTTACCAATTCATAAATTCTTGAAGTATTTCCATCTTCATTTTTAGGAAAAGTTTCATAGCCGAAAACTCTACCATCTTTAACCTTTTCCATCAGCTTAAATTGTTTATCCAAAACAGTATTATCACCAGCACTCAAAGATGTTCTTAAAGCTTTCAACGCATTAGTTTGCAAAAAATGACCGTTGAAATTTTGATTTGAGATTGAATTTACACGCATTTGATAATCTCCTTATAATTATTTTTATCAAGAAAGGATTAGAGGCTACTTAAACTTTCCAAATTCAACAATAGCAGAAAAACACCTTTAAAAATGAAAAATGTCGATGGGGGGACTTGAACCCCCAAGGATTTCTCCACACGCCCCTCAAACGTGCGCGTATACCGATTCCGCCACATCGACATAAACTTTTTATTAAATTTTCACTATTTTCATTGACCGTTTGTGGCGGATGTACTCACTTTGTTCGTACCCTCCATTTTTTTGATACTTAATCAAAAAAAACGGAGTCCTTGCCACATCGACATAAACTTTTTATTAAATTTTCACTATTTTCATTGACCGTTTGTGGCGGATGTACTCACTTTGTTC
>CALUVN010000012.1 GCA_944324235.1 Candidatus Gastranaerophilales bacterium | reverse complement strand
CTTGCCACAAAGGCAACCCTTCCACAAGGTCTTATAACATTTGGCAAAATCGGAAAAACCAAGTGAGTGCTGCTACCTTCCTCCACTCAATCGATACTTAATCGATTTCGCTGAATCCTTGCCACAAAGGCAATCATCAACAAGTGAAAATATCTTAGCAATTTAGTATCAATATTTCTGATTTATTTTTGAGAATGTGCAATCTTATCAGATTTGTCCGATAAAATAGCCGGCAATAGGAATCGAACCTACAACCTACGGTTTACAAAACCGTTGCTCTACCGTTGAGCTATGCCGGCTTACAGTTTTTATTCTATTAAGAACATATTTAAAAGTCAATACTTTTTTCTTTGAGCTATAATTGTTTTGTAATAAGCTTATTATTGAGGTTTAATCCTATGTTTAAACATGTTGCACCGATTATTTTACTTACAATTTCTAATGTTTTCATGACTTTTGCATGGTATGGTCATTTGAAATTTAAAAGTCCTGCGTTGTGGATTGTTATACTTGTCAGCTGGGGAATTGCCTTTTTTGAGTACTGTTTTCAGGTCCCAGCAAATCGTATTGGGCATGAAGTATATTCTGCTGCTCAATTAAAAACTATTCAGGAAATTATTACTCTGATTGTGTTCAGCGGCTTTTCTGTATGGTTTTTGAAAGAACAATTCCGCTGGAATTACCTCGTTGGATTCCTTTTTATTGTTCTTGCTGCATTTTTTATTTTTAAAAAGTGGTAAGATTACCACACAGGAGGAATTGCTGGTCCGCCATAGAACCAGTTTTTGAAAAATGCTTTTGATCCGTCTTCGTTATAGTAAGTTGTTTCAGGATGACCTATGCTTGGATGTATCGTTTCTTGTTTTTTTAATCCTGTACTTTCATAATAGCTGCTGAATATGTATTGTTCATTTGCGCTATGATGAGTGACGTAGTTACCTTTTTTATCAAGAGTGAATTCTGTAGCCATTGTTTTATTCTTGTCTGTAAACTGGATTCTTACATCTCTCGGGCATTTTCTGTTGTCGCTAAGTGCATCCCATAGTTTAAACGGGCCCCAGTTTTTAATTGTTAGCACCGGTTTTTCATTTTTAGTCGCAAGGATCAGTGTTTCGTTAGGCTCTTCAAGAAGTTTATTTGAAAACTTTCCTACGGGATTGTCTGAATTATGCAGCCATAAATTTCGCAATAATTCGCGTAACCCATCCTTTTCATATGCTGTTTTTATAATCTGAAAGTTATCTGTCTTTTTGATTTCGGTGTCTTTTGTTACAAGATTAAACAGTTCATGAAATCCCTCTTTGAGTTTTGAAACATTATCAAAATTCCTTTCGGACATTTTTAGAAGTGATTCTTTATAACCTGTGAAAGATGTGGTGCTTTTATCAAAAGAATCTGTTACACCTTCAGTTTTTTTGTTAATTTTATTTTTTTTAATCACAGGTTGGTGATTAGTAATTGAATATAAATTGACCGGTTGCAGATACATTATAAGATACCTCACTTTATCCCTTGTGTAGTAATCCTAGCAAAATGATTTTTTAATGTCAACTAGAAGGTATCAGTCATTTTGAATTCGTAAAATAACTGCTCCGTTAAATTCTTTTTGAAATGTTACTTTTTTATCCTTGCTCCAATCAAGTAAGAATTCTACTACAGGTTCTTTTGAATTATCATACGCATAGTAGAACCAATAATTTCTGTCATCAGGCAGCGAATTTAATATTGAATTGTATAATTCTTTTTTATATACGGGTAAATTGATTATACCTGTTTTGGGTGTTGAAAACTTAAAGTATCTTGAATAGTAAAAATATTCTGAATCTGAGGAGGTGTTATATAAGATATATTCATCCTCTTTATAAGAATTAATGATTGTTTGCAGTGCACTTCTGGAATCTTTCCGTAAAAATAAGTCGTTTGAAAATAAGTGTTTAAAGTATCCTGAATTATATCCGCTGAAATATAGTATAAAGAGGATACTGTATATACTTGTATAGTATATTTTTGACTTTGAAAATTTTTCAAAAGGTATTGAAATCAACAGGATTATCAACGGAGCTAAATATAGTGATACTCTTTCATATATTGGGTATATTTGCATTATGGAGCAGAATATTGCTTCCAAGATTGTGAAAAATGCCAATATAAGCACTGTGTTTGTTCGTCTTTTAAATGTTTCATATATGCCTGCTAATGTCATAATTATAGCAATAACTACTAATTTGTTAGGTCTAAAGTAATATGCATAGTTAGTTTTAATAGTTAATAATATATTTTTTATGCTTGGTTTTATAAAACCAAGGTCATTCCAGTATAATTTTAATTGTTCAATTTGCTGCGTCTGTTGTTTTATTGTAATGAGATAGACTAGCATTACACAGGCTATCGGAGCAAAAAATATTAATAATTCATTTATTATCGATTTTTTATACTTAATTATTTGTGTAATCAAGAAAGCTCCTATGACAAATGTGGCAGGAATCGAAATTAACGGTAATAGTGATGTTAAAATCCCTGCAATTAATAATTGTTTTGTTGTTAAATTTTTAAGATTGATTTTGCTGAACACAAGGATAGCAGTAATTACTAGCAGCACATCTGATGAATATTGTTTGAATTCTTGTGAATAATATATCAAATAATAATTAATACTAAATAATATGTTGGCTGCGATTATAGAAGTTTTCTTTTTAAATGTTTGTCTGGTAAGTTGATAAAAAATCCATATAGAAAGTAATCCTGAAATTTGTGGAATAAATCTTAGTGCTAATTCTTTAAAACCCGCAATGAGTGTTATAAATTTTGTTGACATCATAAAAAGTGGCGGTGCTGATTGCAGATGCGCAAGTGCTCTAAAGTAACCTAGAATATTTCTATCCAGAATTGAAATTGCTAGAGAGCATTCATCATGCCATAGAGGCCTTACAAGCAAATAGGCTTTAAGTCTTAACAGAATTCCGATGATAAAAATAACTGCTATTATGATTAAATATAAATTATTTTTAACTGTTTTATCCATAGTTTATTTTATTTCTATATAAAATATTGAGTTTAATTTATTATCTTGATACAGCAGTTTTCCGTTGTATTTGTGCTGAAGTATTTCTAATGGCGTTTTCATAATGTTTTTACGCTGTCCGGCCATTAAAAAGTAGTATTTCCCTTTAGGAAGTGTTATGAGATGTTTATAAAAATTCTGCTGATTATATTCTTCTAACAGTATAAAGTATTGTATAACTTTTACATCTTTGAAATTAAAAAACCTTATATAGTATTTGTAGTTTTTGGAAGGTGCTAATAAATATATGGTGTCTCCAGGTTTTACATATTGTTCGCTAATTTTTAGCAAATCATAAACCCGTTCTTCATTGTATTTTTTAAAGATGATTTGTTTGTAATTAGTATGGAAACAATAGATACTGAGTAGCATTACAATACATGCAACCGCTAAACCTATGTATTTATTTTTAGATAGGATTTCATCGGTTGTTTTGCCTATATAGATTACTATCAGCGGAAACAAAAATAATATAAGTCTGTCCCCAAACGGATATATATGCAGATAGGAAAGTGCAAGGGTTATTAAAAATGGTAAAACCAGAATTAAATTCTTTTCTTTCTTGTATTCTGCGGCAAAAAATAAAAATCCTATTAGTGCAAGTATAAGCGGCATTATTTTTCTTCCGAAAAAGTATTTTGAGCAGCCTGCTAGTATCGGATATAAATTACTAAAATTCCATTTTATAAAATGTTTTGTCCAGTATTCATGTAAATAGCTGTTTCCAAAGGTATCATGCATTACTATCAAATAAAGGACAGCGCATAGTGCAGCTGGAAGCATTAATATTAATAAACTTTTCCAGTTTAATTCTCTTTTAAAAGTTTTTATAAGAAGTAAAATACCGACAGCGCATGAAGCAACGGCTGCAGCATTTGAAAACCAGATGCTAATGCCTAAAAGTAGACCAAAAAGTATTTTTCGGTTTAAGGTCAGTTTCTGTACATCTATATATAAATATGCAGCAATAATCGTGATGAAAAATAAAACTTCTGAACTGTATTGCTTAAATTCCTGCGAAAAATAGCAAATTTTAGCATTAAATGTAAATAAAAATAATGAGAGAACTATGCTAATTTTTGAATTAAAAACTTTTTTAGTTATCAGGTAGAACACCGGCAGGGCAAGTATTGAAGATAAAAGCGGAAAAATTCTGACGGAGTATTCTGCTTTTATACCTATAAAATTGCCAATGCGGTATATTAATTGTGATAAATGCATGAATAAAGGCGGTGCTGCCTGTGCATACATCAAGTTTTTGAAAAAGTTATGCCCTTCTATGATATTTAAAATAAGAGAGCACTCGTCAATCCAGAAAGTTCTGCCGTAGGAGTAGAACAAAATCCGCATTAATACACCTGCAAGTATGATTATTAATATTAAACTCAGGTAGATTTTATTGTTATCAAATTTTAACTTTTCCATTTTATCCCCAACCCATATATATTTTTTTTAATTTTAACAATAACATATTATTTATTCAACATTTAATTTGCGTCGATAATTTTGATTATCTTCGCAGTTTTTGCGTAGATAATGATTGACTTTGCGTAGATAATATTGTATAATCTACGCAAAACGTGCGTTAATTTATGAGAAAATATATCTGGCAAAATTCTGAATATCCTAATTTTACCTATGATAAGGATGCTATTTTACCGTTGTTATCAGAGGTTCGCCTCAAGCAGGGAATTTTACTTGCAAAAATGCAGAGAATTGGGTTTGAAAACAGCAGGCATACAGTTTTGAATGTTTTGACGGAAGATGTTATCAAGTCAAGTGAAATTGAAGGCGTAAGTTTAAATGTAGAGCAGGTGCGTTCATCTATAGCCCGCAGACTGGGGCTAGATATTGGCGGAGATATTTTTGTAGAACGTGATGTGCAAGGGATAGTTGATATGATGCTGGATGCAACTTTAAATTTTGACAAAACGGTATCTGAAGACAGGTTATTCGGCTGGCAGGTTTCAATGTTTCCAGCTGGAAGGAGCGGACTGTACAGAATTAAAGTCGGAGCATACAGAGATGATAAAAATGGTGTAATGCAGGTAGTGTCAGGAGCTGTAGGTCATGAAAAAGTTCATTATGAAGCACCTCCGGCTGAAATTTTGCCCGTTGAAATGGAACGATTGATTAATTTTATAAATAATGATACTAAAACCGATCTGGTTATTAAAGCAGGAATTGTTCATTTATGGTTTGTGATTATACACCCTTTTGAAGACGGTAATGGCAGAATTGCACGTGCGTTAACTGATTTATTGCTTGCGAGAAGTGAAAATTCCTCTAATAGATTTTACTCTATGTCTTCTCAAATCAAAAAGGAAAGAAAATCATATTATGATGTTTTACAATTAACACAAAAGGATTCAGTTGATATAACATTATGGTTAAACTGGTTTTTGAGAAATATGATTACAGCAATTAACGATTCTGATGATTTACTAAATGATGTTTTGAAAAAGGCTGAATTTTGGAGTATTAACAAATCAGTGCCTTTTAATGAAAGACAGATTAAAATATTAAATAAAATGCTTAATGACTTTGAAGGTAATCTAACTACTCAAAAATGGGCAAAAATTTGTAACTGTTCTCACGATACTGCAAATAGGGATATTACTGACTTAATCAACAAGAATATTCTTATAAAACAAGGCGCTGCGCGTGCGACTCATTATATTCTTAAGTGATATTCAATTAATGCTTGCTGCAAATTGTTAATAAAGCAATTAAGAGATTATTTTAATTAGCGGGAGACGAGGCTTGCCTTGGATTTCCTCTACGCTCGGAAAGTTTCGCTATTGAGCCTTTGGCTCAACTCCGCTCAATTTCCTCGCTATCCGGACTTGCACTTTATGCATCGTCCGTACGGAAATCCGTCGAACTTCGCAATTGGCGAATTCTTACCATTATCTCTGCTCATAAAAAAGCCCCATCTATGGTGGAGCTTCTTTATGGAGCGGGAGACGAGGCTCGTGTCTTGCTCAGTCGCATGTAACGGCATTTCGCGTTTTGCTAATGTGATTTCATCACAATCGCAAAAGCGCTCCAGCCTCAGCTCCTTCGCGCAACTCGCAAAAAGGCTTCATCAAGCCATTATCTCAACAAATTAAAAGACCGTTAGAACTAAAGTCCTACGGTCTTTTAATTAGCGGGAGACGAGGCTTGTCTTGGATTTCCTCTACGCTCGGAAAGTTTTGCTATTGAGCCTTTGGCTCAACTCCGCTCAATTTCCTCGCTATCCGGACTTGCACTTTATGCATCGTCCGTCCGGAAATCCGCCGAACTTCGCAATTGGCGAATTCTTGCCATTATCTCTGCTCATAAAAAAGCCCCACCTATGGTGGAGCTTCTTTATGGAGCGGGAGACGAGGCTCGAACTCGCGACATCCTCCTTGGCAAGGAGGCATTCTACCACTGAATTACCCCCGCTTATGTTTCGTTTCGCAAGATTTATTATTACATAAAGATTTTTTTTTTGCAAGCACTTTTTTAAATTATTTTATGTTTAGTATATTATTAGATTGAAAGGAGCGATTGTGCCGCATTTTTTTATTGATTCTAATAATGTAACAGGTAATACAGTTACTATTTGTGATAAAGATAATTACAATCATATCGTTAAGTCTTTACGGGCAAAATTAGGCGAAAATCTCCTTTTAATTGACGAAAATTCCGTACAGTACGAAACTGTTATTAAAGAAATTACTCAAAATTCTATAGTTGCGGATATTTCTAATCAGTATCAATCTGCAAGAAAACTTGATTTTGAACTTTATCTTGCACAATCTCCCCTCAGAAACAGTGATGCACAGGCTTTTCTTATTGAAAAAGCTACTGAATTAGGCGTAAGCGGTGTTTATCCAATTTATACTGATAACTGCGCTCTTGCTAAATCTGTTATTGAAAAGAAGATTGATAAATGGCAGCGGATTATGTATGAGTCTTCAAAACAGTGTGAACGTGCTGATATTCCTGTTTGTTTTAATATGACTGAAATTCAAAAACTTTTGGATGAAGTGAAATTTGATAAAATTATCGCTTTTTGTGAGCGTATTGCAAAAAAGAGTTTGCATGAATTTTCTTCAGAAACACCTGTAAAAAAAGGTGAAAAGGTGCTTATAATCATTGGCCCTGAGGGTGGGTTCAGCGAACGGGAATTTGAATATTTTGCCGCGAATCCTCAAGTTGCCATGCTGACACTGGGAAACTTAATTTTGCGTGCTGAAACTGCTGTGACTGTTGCGTTAGGAAATGTTATTTATGAATTCGAAAATAATAAACAAAATTAACGATGATGAATTATTAAATCTTATCAGGAATAATTTTAGTGAAGAAATTTACCTTGTAGGCGGTTCAGTTCGCGATTTTGCAATGGATAAAACATCTTTGGACAGAGATTTAATCGTAGTAGGTGTTGATGCAAGAGACTTTGCCCTCCGTATTGCTGAATTTTTTAATGCTGTTTTTGTTCCGCTTGATGAAGTCAATAGAATTTACAGAGTTGTTTTGCCAGATAAAATTAATTATTTTGACATTACAAATCCTGTTGAAGGTTCAATAGACAAAGATTTAGCGCGCAGGGATTTGACAGTGAACGCTGTTGCGGTAAATTTATCAACTATGGAAATCTTAGATAAGTTTAACGGTTTAAATGATATTCTAAATAAACAGCTAAATTCTGTTTTTGAAAAAAATTTTATTGATGATCCTTTAAGAATTTTGCGTGCTTTCAGGTTTATGTCGGTTCTAGGATTCAAAATGTCTGATGAATTGATGTGCATTATTAAAAAGCACATCAACCTTCTTAATCTTCCTGCTGTTGAACGCATAAATTATGAATTGCTGAAACTTTTTGGCGGAAATTTTGCGTATGATACTTTATTATCTCTTGATAATACGGGAGGTCTGGAAGTCTTATTTCCGTTTGTGAGCGAATTAAAGCGTGTTCCTCCAAATACTCATCATCATCTTGATTTATTTTACCATTCTCTTGAGACCGTGCGGCAAATTCAATTATTATATCTTAACGCTGAAAAAGAAGTTCAATCGCATCTTGAGGAGGTTAGTTTCGGAGCGCATCCGCGTCTTGCGTTTTTAAAGTTAGCAGGGTTTATGCATGATATAGGCAAGTTTTCAACTTGGTCGATTGAAGAAGAGACCGGCAGGCATAGATTTATTAAACATGACGATGCCGGAGCAAAGCTGGCTGTTCCGTTTTTGAAGAAAATGAATTTTTCAAATAAACAGATTGATTATCTTACTTCAATGATAAAAAATCACATGTACCCGTCTCAGGTGATTTCTGCCCCTGAACTTAACGAAAAAGTTATGATGCGTTATGTCAGAAAGATGGAAGATAATTCTATTGATGTCATTATTCTGGCTATGGCTGACAGATTTTCTGCACTGGGAGAAGCTGTTACTGAAGATATGGTTAATCAAAATATTTCCGGACTGCAAAATCTTATGAATTTCTATATTTCCGTGAAAGATTCTCTTGAACCATTACCTAAACTTTTAACAGGCAACGAAATAATGTCTCTTTTAAATATAAAACCCTCACCATTGCTTGGTAAAATTATTACAGCTTTGCATGACGCTCAACTATCCGGTGATGTCATGACAAAAGAACATGCTATCGATTTTGTCATGAATTTTAAGTAATTTGTGGCTGTTTTTAAGATATTAAATGTAATTGTTACAATTATTTACAAAAAATTTTTGTTTAATTTTACGCTATTTTTTCTAAAATTGTCTTTTATTTCTCATTATTTCATTTGAAAATAACAAAAAATTATTCAAAAAATCTCTATTTTTATAAAAAATAACAAAAATTGGTCTTTATATTAACTTTACAATTAAGCATCAGGTAGCAACTTTTTTTTTGTTCGGCTTTTAATATGATTGTGCTCTTGCTATAATAGTTTTGCAAGAAAGCCAGACTGAATAGTTATGATAGACAAAATTAATTTAGGTAATGTAAATAGTAATAATACCCCTTATAAAAAGCAGGGCAAATTTATGTCAGACTCTCAAACCTCATTTGGCGGATTTGGCGAGATGGCTAATACTGCATTGCAAACTGTAGGTCAGGGGCTTATTAAAGGTGTTCAGTACTGTGAAAAATACCCGATGGTTAATGTTTCAGTACTCGATTTGTCTACTGCTATTGTTCCGCGTACCATTATTGAGACAAAAGAGTCAAATGCTTATGCAGGTATGGAAGCATTCAGACGAGAATCTTCAGGTTTGATTGTTAACTGTATTATCCCGAGCTTTATAGTCTGGGGGCTGGCTGCAGCTATGAAGAAACCTGTTATGGGAACTTTTGGCAATGCTGCACTTTCTAAAGTATGGGCAAACTCTGATACTCTTGATGTTATCAATGAATACTATACAAAAGCTGAGGGTTCTGGAAAACAAAAAGTACGCAATACTATTGTTAATATATTTAATTCATTAGAAGGTGCTGACGGTGATTTTACAAAAGATGGTAAAAAATCATTTAAGGCAATGTATGAAGCGTCACCGGAAAAATTTGATAAGCATTTCGATGATATGGCGGATGCACTTTTTGATGGTAAAAAGATAAATGCTAAAAAACTTACTAAAGCAATAAAAGCTATAGTAAAAGAAACTAATATTGATGAAAATGTAAAATTCCTCGGAAAAGATAAATTTTTCTCAAATAGTTTTTCATCATTATTCGGAGAAGGTTTGCGCGTAGTAAAGGGTGCTATGCAGGCTGGTATTGCAGATGCAGATGCCGGTGTATTTTCTGAATACATTTCTAAAGCTAAAAAACTTGTTAAATATAAATCACTTGCAGGTTTAGGAGTAATTCTTCCACTGGCAATTTCAATGCAGCCAATTAACAGATGGCTTACTGAACGCAGTTCAGGCGTAAAAGGTGCTCCGATTTATAAGGATTATGCAAAAAATGACGTTACGGCTGAAAAAAATAATTCTATAAAAGAAAATAGCAATAATTCTAATGTTAAAAAAGATTCAAACGAAGCAGCAGCTTTATTGAAGCAAAAGTTCATTTCAATAGGTTCTATGGTTGGTGTATGTTTGCTTTCAATGATGAAGCTTCCTACAGCAAAGATGCTGGAATTTAAAGGAATATTCCCGTCTATGGATCAGGCAAGAATTATTTCCACAGCAACATTTGCAAGCCGTATGGGCGCTGCTGATGATAAAAACGAACTTCGTGAAGCAACAGTAAGAGATATCGCTACATTCTCCAGTTTCTATTTCCTCGGAGATTATGCAGCTAAAGGTATTGCTTCTTGTATTGAAAGATTAGGTATAAAAGATGAAGACGGCAAGGCCGTTAAGTTAATAAACAGACTTAGAAATCCTAAAGAAAATGCAAACTCATTGCAAAAATTCTGGAGCTGGGTAAAAGATACTTCATTGAAAGCTTCAGATGAATTAGCTACAGGCAAAGCTAAAAACTTGAGAACGGTATGTCAATTAGGTAATATCGCATTCTCATTGATTTCGCTTGGCGTATTTATTCCGTTATATACGCGAACGACTACTAATAAGAAAAGGGAAGCTGAACTTGCAGCTGCAGCTGCAGAAAATGCAAAAGCCGCACAGGGCTTCACGCGTGAATTAATTAAAAACGATTCACCGGCATTTCAATCATTCTTTCAAACATAATAATTAGTAGAAAAGGCGTTATGAACATCCAACAATTAAATACTCCCCGAATAGTAAATAGCAATACCGACAACAAGCGTGCCGGACATTCTGATGTGCAATTTACCGGTTTGCTTGAAAATTGTTTGACAATGGGGCTAAGATACCTTGATACAAATCAGGCCGTCGGTGCAAACCTTGTTGATTTAGGTTCTATGGTTATACCAAGAACCTGGGTCGATTTTCGTGATAGAGGTCCTGCTGCCGGATTAGAAACAGGTCGTCGTGAAATTACCGGTACAACAAACCATTCACTGGTTGGAGTTTATGGAACTTTAGGCGGTTTGGCGGTTGCAGCTGCTACCGGTCTTAACAGTAAATTTGGTATCAGGGCGCATAAGATTTTTGCGGATGATAACACTATGAATATCATTGCGAAAAGCTGGCATGATGCTGTTCATTCAAGCAATGGTGATTTAGATTCAGCGCTTAAATCACATATCGACACTCTTGTTGATAGAATTCGTGTATTTAATACTGATGCAGACAGAGTTAACGGATATGTTAAAATTCCTGATAAAGCTAAAAAACTTGTAAGCGATTCTTTGTTTAATGCTCTGAAAAACGCTAATGCTAAAACTGCTTTGCCTGATGATGTAGCCAAATATGTTTATAATATTATTACTGCGCATACTGGCGGAGAGAAAAATGTTTTATTACTCGCTGAAGAAGGCGGTAAGGATGCAGGTAATACTCTGAAAACTCTTGTTAAAAATATTTTCAACCTTACAAATGCGTTTAAAACCGATAAGGCTTTTGCTGAATTTAAGAGTGCAGCTAAATTTGAAGCTAATGATTTATTAAACAGGCTTCGCAGAATGAACAGTTCCCGTTCTAAAATAGGTCTTGGTATCGCTACTCTTGTCGGTGTGTCAACCCAGCCTATTAATATGTATTTGACAAAGAAGAAAACCGGCAGCGACGGATTTGTCGGTGTTGAGGGAAGAGAAAAAGATAAATCTCATTCTTTCAAAGTCTTAAAAGGTATTATGGCACTGATTTTTGGTGCTGGTACACTGTCTACAATTACTGCTAATCCGAGAAAATTTGCAAGCAAGCTGCAATTCCAGGGAGTTATGCCGACTATTAACCAGTTAAAATTTGTTTATGGTATGACAATCACTTCTCGTTTGCTGGCTGCACGTGACAAAGATGAACTTCGTGAATCTGCAGTTAAAGATTCCCTCGGGTTCTTGAACCTGCTTGTCCTTGGCGCACTTGTTTCTAAATATTCTGCACGAATATTTAATTCTAAGCTTGTTAATAAGCTGGATGATACAGGCAAATCATTCTGGGATAAATTCAAAAATGAATTGAGCAGTTCTTTGAAAACCCGTGATGAAGTTTTGATGTCTACGCTCCAAAAACAAGGGATTGATGTTGTTAAAGATGGCAAAGCTCTTCCTGTTAGAGAATTACTTAAAAAAGTTAATGATATAACTGATCCAGCCGTTAAAGATGCCCTTAAAGAACAGCTTCGAGCATTGAATTTCTCGCAAGCAATAGGTTACGCATACTCCGGTATTGTTCTCGGGTTGGGAATTCCAAAACTTAATATTTATATGACAAAACAATCTGAAGCTAAACGTAAAGCAAGACTTGCTGAAATGAATGCAGCAGCAGGTAAAGATTCATCCTCAGGTATGTTAAAGCCTGATAATCAAAAGTTCCTCAAAGAATTTGCGCTAAAAGATATTTCTCTATCCTAATTGAGCATTAGCTCCGGAAACAACTTCAACTATTTCATTAGTGATAGCCATTTGACGTGTTTTGTTATACTCAATCGTCAAGTCTTGAATCATTTTTTCTGCATTATTATTTGCTGCAGACATTGAAGTCATTCTGGATGCAAGTTCACTTGCCTGAGCTTCTAACAGCGCTTGATATATAATATTTGCAATATACATCGGAACAATTTTTTGCAAAATATTGTGCATATCAGGTTCAAATTCCATAAGCGGATCTACTTTATGCTCGGCTGAAGTTGCAGCTTCAGTAACTTCTCCCTGCAAAGGCAGAACTTCCCATTCTTCAACATAGTAGCTCATCATGTTCTTGAATCTGGTTGTGATGATTTCAATTTTATCAATTTTGTCATCTACATAGAAATCTGCCATGTCTTCGGCAATAATTTTTGCACCTTCACCTGAAGGATTATTCGCAACTCCAGCATAAGTTTGAGCAATTTCCGTATTCAAAGCTTTGCTTCTTTTTTTGAATGCGGATATCCCTTTTTGCCCTACAATAAACAGAGTTGTTTTTATCCCTGCCGCATTGTACTCTTCAATTTTCTTTTGAGCTTTTCTGATTACGTTAGCATTGTATGCACCTGCAAGCCCTTTGTTTGATGTTATGATAAGTAATCCTACACTTTTAACCGGCTGTCTGACCTGTAAAAGTTCAGGATAGTTGTCAATGTTGGACTTTACTTTCAGACTTTCGCTTGAATAACTGCCTACAGAATTCAAAAGCCGTCTGAACATAGTATTCAACTCATGGGTAAACGGTCGTGATGCTTTTACCGTATTTTCGGCTTTTTTAACTTTTGCAGCCGCAACCATTTTCATCGCACGGGTAATTTTTTTTGTGCTTTGAACACTCTGTATTCTGTTTTTAATATCTTTTAAATTTGCCATTTTTTTATCCTGTTAATTAGAATGTTTTCTTGAAGTTTTCAATGCTTTCGCGTAATTGTTTTTTATCGTCATCAGAAAGTGCACTTCCTGCATTCAATTTATCTGAGAGTTCTTTCAGATTTGAATTCAAATGCATAAACCATTCTTTTTTGAATTTAGCAATTAAAGTATTATCTACATCATCAAGCAATCCTTCATTTGCTGCAAATAATATTGAAACTTGTTCAGCAACAGAAAGCGGATTGTATTGCGGCTGTTTCAGCACTTCAGTAAGTTTTTGACCTCTAAGCAGCTGATTTTTTGTTGCTGCATCCAAATCAGATGCAAATTGCGCAAATGCTTCCAATTCTCTGAATTGAGCAAGGTCAAGTCTTAATTTACCTGCAACCTGTTTGATTGCTTTAGTTTGAGCTGCACCGCCAACACGTGAAACTGAAATACCAGCGTTTATTGCCGGACGTACCCCTGAGTTAAACAGGTTTGTTTCAAGGAAGATTTGACCGTCAGTAATTGAAATTACGTTTGTCGGAATGTATGCTGAAACGTCGCCTGCTTGAGTTTCAATGATAGGCAAAGCTGTAATACTTCCGCCGCCGAGTTCATCGTTTAATTTTACGGCACGTTCAAGAAGTCTTGAGTGAAGATAGAAAACATCCCCCGGGTATGCTTCACGTCCAGGAGGTCTTTTCAAAAGCAAACTCATTGCACGGTATGCTTGAGCGTGTTTACTCAAATCATCATATACAATCAATACTGATTTGCCTTGTTCCATAAATTCTTCACCTATTGCAACACCCGCAAACGGTGCGATATATTGCAACGGAGCTGATTCATTTGCTGTTGCGGAAACTATGATTGTATAATCCATTGCATTATGATCTTCTAATGTTTTTGCAATTTGTGCAACTGTAGATGCTTTTTGTCCGATTGCTACATAAATACAAATTACATCAGTATTTTTCTGGTTAATAATTGTATCGATTGCAATCGCAGTTTTTCCTGTTTGACGGTCTCCGATAATAAGTTCACGTTGACCGCGTCCTATAGGAGTCAGTGCATCAATTGCGGTTAAACCTGTTTGAAGCGGCTGGTGTACTGATTTTCTGGCAACAATACCCGGCGCTACACGTTCAATTGGTCTTGTTTTTGTATATTCAATTTCACCTTTGCCGTCAATTGGTTTACCTGTAGGGTCAATAATTCTGCCGATAAGGTTGTCGCCAACTGGAACTGAAGCAATACGTCCTGTTGTTTTAACTGTCATACCTTCTTTAATTTGTGTATATTCACCAAGAATTACAACCCCAACATTGTCTTCGTCAAGGTTCAATGTAATGCCGAGAGTGTTTTTGCCATCTTCAAAAACAACAAGCTCGTTCGACATTACGTTGCGTAAGCCGTAAATTCTTGCGATACCATCACCGAGTTCTATAACACGACCGGTATTTGCTACTTCAGTTTGAATATCGTAATTTTCTATTTTACTTTTAATTATTGAACTGATTTCGTCAGGTGTTATTAGTGCCATAATTTCCCCTTTACAATGTTATTTCTAAATTTTCCAATTTCTTTTTAAGGCTTGCATCAATTACGTCATCTTCAATTTTTATAATCAATCCGCCTATAATTTCAGGTTGTTCAATCCATTCTGCAATAATATTTTTATTTAATTTATTTTTCAGTTTTTCTGTTATTTTGTTTTTCTGATCCTCAGTAAGCTGTACTGCAGAAACAACTTCAACACGTTTGATATTATTTACGTTATCAAGAATTTTGTTAAACTCATCTATAATTAAAGGTAATTCATTAAATTTAGATTTATTTACCAAAATTTTAAGGAAGTTGATAATTTTATCATTGATTTGATTTTTAAAAACTTCGTTTATAATATCAATTTTGGCAGAGTTGGAAATTGCCGTATTTTCAAGTGTCATTTGCAGTTCCGATGAACTTTGCAGTATTAAAATAACAGTATCAAGATTATGTTTTATATCTTCATAAGACATAACATTATCTTTGGCAATTTCCGCCAGAGCTTTTGCGTAATTTTTAGGTGAAGTTGAATTTATCATTATAATTTTACCTTATCAATATCTTCAATGGCTTCGTTAATATATTTTTCATGCAGCTCAGGGTGCTCATTTAATCTTGCAATAATTTTTTCCTTAGCTCCAGATAGTGCTTTGGTGGCCGTTGCTTTCAAAATTTGCGCGGATATTTGTTTCTCTTCATTTTTAATTGCTATATCCGCATTTTGTTCAATATGCTGAACCTGATTTAGTGTATTTGCATCAGTTTGTTTAATTACACCGTCAATATTTTTTTCTGCAAATTCGTAGTGTTCTTTGATTTCATTATCAAGATTTTCAACGGCTTTTTCAGCTTTTTTAAGTTCTGAGAGTGCATTTTCTTTTTCTGTTTTGGAATCTTCAATGCGTTTGACAATTTTATTTTTTAAATTTTCAAGCGCTGATGCTACATCCAGCTTTTTCATAAGAAAAGCTATGAGCAGCACTAATACAAGAAAATTAAATGTATTGGATTCTAAAATTATATTCCATATTGTCATTAGATTTCTCCCAGAACTTTTGCTGAAATGTTTTCTGCAATTTCGTTAATTCGATTGTTTATTTCATTATTAATTTGTTCACTTTGAGCTTTTATATTTTCTTTTGCGGCGTTAATTTTGGCTATAGAATTTTTCTTAGCTTCCGTAGTTTTTAATTTGGCATCTTCATTAGCTTTTGCTAATTTTTCAGATGCAAGTTTTTTTGCATTTGCCGTCGCTTCACCTAATCTGTCATTTCTGTTTTGATAAAGTGATGAAGCTTTTTCTGACGCTGCTTTTGCATTGCTGTAATTATTATCAATAAGTTCTTCTCTTTCGGTTACGATTTTCGTAATCGGAGTATAAAGAATTTTCTCCATAATAATCATGAACAATAAAAAACTAATAATTGAAACTAAAAATGTTGCATTAAATTCCATAGCGAACTCCGCGATTATTTACCCATTAACATGAACGCGATAACGAAAGCATACAAAGCACATGCTTCTGATAATGCTGCACCGAGCAGGAAGAAACCGAAAGCTTTACCGGCAACTTCAGGTTGTCTTGAAACAGCATCCATCAAACCTTTTGTTGCTAAACCAATACCAAGACCTGCGCCTGTTGCGCCAAAACCGATTGCGATACCTGCACCGAGGTGTGCGAATTGTGCTAATTGTTGTTCCATAATTTTTCTCCTTTTTTATTAAAACGTTTAATTAATGTTCTTCGCCTGTTGCGGATGAAATATATGCTATAGTCAGCATCATGAATACTGTTGCCTGAATGAATGCAACCAGTATTTCAAACAGCATAATCGGAAGCGGACCGAAGTATGCGCATGCTCCGAGAGCTATAGTAACCAGAATTTCTCCGGCAAATATGTTTGCAAAAAGACGGATTGCAAGGCTTAAAGGTCTTGTAACCATCTCTAATAATTCTACAAGTGACATTACTATGCCGGTAAAGCTGAATTCATGAAGGAAGAATTTGCCTCCTTTTTTCATTATTCCGGCAGTCACATAATATACCAGCACTATTATTGCCATCGCTGCCGTCAGGTTAATATCATTAGTCGGAGATGCAAGTTCTCCTGATTTGATATGTATCAATCTTAACGGTAATTGTCCCATGAGATTTGCAAATACTATAAATAAAAACAGTGATGCAACCAGAGGAACATGCTGTTTATTTTCTTTAGGCATCATAGTATCCATAGTTGACCAGAAAAAGCCCATGACACTTTCGCAGAATGCTTGTAATTTTGTCGGGACTAGTGAAAGATTTCTTGTCGCAAATATGGCAAAAATAATCAAAACTCCCATAGCAAACCACATTGTAAAAATAGTGTCAAGGTTAAATGTCATGCTATGTCCGGCGATTTCTATTGTATAGAGCCAATGTTCCATATTATGTCTCTCCCTTACGAAAGCTATTGTAACTCAACTAAAAAAAAATCGCAAATTTTTTTTGTTTATTATAAAATTAACCTATAATTATTTTTATTTACGGGGTATTAATGAAAGAAATATTTCTTGAAGAGGTTGATTCGACAAATCTTTACGGAAAGTCTAACTTGGATTCACTTGATGACCGTACCGTAATTCATGCTCTTAGTCAAACTTCAGGACGCGGCAGATTTACCAGAGCATGGAAAAATTTAGGTGCAGGTAATCTGTTTCTTTCTTTTGTTTTAAAACCTTCTAATGATTTCAGGTCAGTATATTCAAATTTAACGCAGTACTTGTCTGTTGTTTTATGCAATATTTTAGAGAGTTACGGGATTACTCCTCAGATTAAGTGGCCTAATGATGTATTAGTAAATAATAAAAAAATTGCCGGTATCTTATCAGAAACAGTTATGCAGGGACAGCTGTTCAGGGGACTGGTGTTAGGTATTGGTGTCAATCTTAATGCAACTTTTGATTTGCTCGGTGAAATTGATAAGCCGGCAACTGCACTCAATCTTGAAATTGGCAGAAATGTTGACGTTTTTGAATTTAAAAATTATTTGGTTTCTGAATTTTTTGCTGAATACGATAAATTTTTGGAAACAGGGTTTGAGTATATCAAATCTAAATATATTTCGCGTGCAGATTTTCTGGACAAGGAGATTTGCGTGCAAATTTTCGATAAAAAAAGTAAAGGTATTGCTCGTTCAATTACAGATAATGGTGAACTTGTTCTTGATTCAAAAGGAAAAAATGTAGTACTAACTATTGGTGATATTTTATAAGAAAGGGAAAATTATGACTAAAAAATTGATTAAAGTAATGGATACCTCTTTTCGTGACGGTTTCCAGTCTGTGTACGGTGCAAGGGTGCTCGTAGATGATTTTATACCTGCATTGCAATCTGCCGTAGCAGCCGGTATCAAACATTTTGAAGTCGCAGGCGGTGCAAGATTCCAATCTCCTATTTTTTACTGTAATGAAAATGCCTTTGAAACTATGGATAAAATCAGGGCTGCAGTCGGACCTGATATTAATCTTCAAAGTCTTGCGCGCGGTGTAAATGTCGTTGGACTTGATTCCCAACCTAGAGATATCATTAATTTACACGCTAAAATGTTTAAAAAGCACGGAGTTACTACTATCAGAAATTTTGATGCATTAAATGATGTTAATAATTTGATTTATTCCGGACAATGCATTAGAGATAACGGTCTTAAACATGAAGTTACTATTACCATGATGGAACTCCCTATCGGTTGTAAGGGTGCTCATGACGTAGATTTCTACGAAAAAGTTTTAAGAAATATTCTTGATGCAGGTATCCCGTTTGATTCACTTGCATTCAAAGATGCATCAGGTACTTCAAATCCTAGAAAAGTTTACGAAACGATAAAACGTACCAGAGAAATTCTCGGTGCTGATGCTCATATCAGATTCCACTCTCATGAAACTGCCGGTACCGGACTTGCTGCTTACCTTGCTGCTCTTGACGGCGGTGCGGACGGTATTGACCTTTCTATGAAACCTGTTTCCGGCGGTACTGCTCAACCTGATATCGTTTCTATGTGGCATGCAGTTAAAGGTACAGATTACGATTTGGGTGTTGATATTGAAAAAATTCTTGAAACTGAAGAAGTATTCAAAGAATGTATGAAAGATTATTTCTTGCCGCCTGAAGCGCTTGCAGTTAATCCGATGATTATTCAATCACCTCTTCCTGGCGGTGCATTGACTGCTAATACTCAAATGCTCAGAGATAACAATTTGATGGATAAATATCCTGAAATCGTTGCAGCCATGAAAGAAGTAGTTGAAAAAGGCGGTTTTGGTACTTCGGTTACTCCTGTTTCACAATTCTATTTCCAACAAGCATTTAACAATGTAATGTTTGGCAAATGGAAAAAAGTTGCTGAAGGTTACGGCAAAATGGTTCTCGGTTATTTCGGAAAAACTCCTTGCGAACCTGATGCTGAAATTATTAAAATTGCCTCTGAACAACTTAACTTGCAGCCGACAACCGAAACTGTAGTTGATTTGAACGATAAAGATCCTAATAAAGGTATCGAAGCAGCCAAGAAAATGCTTAAGGATGCAAATCTTGAGGAAACCGAAGAAAATATCTTTATTGCTGCAACTTGCAAAGAAAAAGGTATTCTTTTCCTTGAAGGTAAGGCTACTCTCGGTATAAGAAAAAATGAAACTTCTTGTGAGCCAAAAGTTCAATCTTCATCAAACGGTTATACAGTTTCTATCAATGGTAAAAAATACGCTGTTGCATTGGAAGGTAAAAAGGCAACTGTTAACGGTAAATTGTATGACTTTGATATTAAATCCGGTATTGAAGCTCCGTCAGCATCTGCAGAGTCCGGTGCCGGTACTCCTGTTAAAGCCGCATTGCCTGGTACTGTTCTGAAAGTTCTGGTTGAACAGGGTGATGTCATTTCAGAAGGTGATGTTATCGCAGTCATTGAAGCAATGAAAATGGAAACTGAAATCAAATCTCCTGTTTCCGGAACTGTAAGTTCTGTTGATATTGAAGTTGGTAATCAGGTTCAAACAGGTCAAGTATTGGTTACTGTCGGTTAAATAGAATAAAGGATTAGAAAACATGAATATACAAGATAGTTTAGTAATACTCTGGAAGTCAACCGGTATGGCCAATATGGTCAACCATAACGTGACTGCCACAGGTGTTGAAGGTTTTTTACAGGCATACGGCGCTCCAATAATGATTCTGGTATGTCTATTTTTACTCTGGTTAGGTATTAAAAAACAATATGAACCGTTATTATTGGTTCCTATTGCATTCGGCGGTTTGCTTGCAAATATTCCTATATGTGATATTGCAGGTCCGCACGGCTTGTTGGGTATTGTGTACGCTGCTGGTATCCAATCAGGTCTGTTCCCGTTATTTATATTTATGGGTGTAGGCGCAATGACTGACTTCGGTCCGTTGATTGCTAATCCGAAAACAGCACTCCTTGGCGGAGCTGCTCAGTTTGGTATTTTTGGAGCTTTACTTCTTGCTCTTGTAATTACTGCAATCTGGCCTGAAGTTGGCTTCACTTTGAAACAGGCCGCTTCAATCGGTATTATTGGTGGTGCTGACGGCCCTACTTCAATATTTGTTACTACAAGACTTGCTCCTGAATTACTCGGTGCTATTGCTGTTGCAGCTTATTCATATATGGCTCTTGTACCGGTTATTCAACCGCCTATTATGAAATTCTTCACAACTGAAGAAGAAAGAAAAATTCAAATGACACAATTGCGTGTTGTTACAAAGCGTGAAAAAATTGTTTTCCCGCTGGTTGTACTTTTGCTTTGTGTTATTTTCCTTCCGGATGCTTGCCCGCTTATCGGTGCGCTTGCATTTGGTAACCTTTGTAAGGAATCAGGTGTTGTTGAAAGATTGTCTAAAACTTTACAGAACGAATTTATCAATATCGTTACTATTTTGTTAGGTTTGTCTGTAGGTTCAAAACTTTCTGCTCACCAATTCCTGACTATTCAAACATTGTTCATTTTGATTTTGGGTATATGCGCATTTTCAATTGCTACAGCATCTGGTGTTATATTCGCAAAGGTTATGAACTTGTTTTCAAAAGAAAAAATCAATCCGCTTATTGGTTCGGCAGGTGTTTCTGCTGTTCCGATGGCCGCACGTGTTTCTAATAAAGTAGGTTTGGAAGCTAATGATCAAAACTATTTATTGATGCACGCTATGGGCCCTAACGTTGCGGGTGTTATCGGTTCTGCTGTTGCTGCCGGTATTTTACTCGCTCTTTGTTAAGTTAAATTTTCTTAAATAAAAAGACCGCTTATATTGCGGTCTTTTTTTATATTGTTATGTCTATTTCCCGTCCGATTTTTTCAATTATTGGTTGTACTGATTTATTTAGAGCTTCCTTTTTAATATCGGGATTTTTTTCTGTGATTGCCAATATTTCCTCTGTTGCGGATTTAATCTCAGGATATTTATTCATAATTTTTGTTCCTATGATTTCAGCTTGGTGTTTAAAGCCCTTGTAGCCGTAACAACTGAAATTCGCAGGTTTTCCGTTAAGCGAGTTTACAACTTCCCTCGGACCGCGCATCCCTTCACTTTGAAATATCTTTAAACTTGTAACCTCAAGTACGCTGCCTGTATTTAATTTTATTCCGAAGTTTATATTTGTATTGCTGTTTTGTATATTCATAAATTTTTCCTCTAAAATATTAAGACTTCTAAAGAATTTTTTTTGCTTTGAGTTTTGTAATAAAATTATACTATAGATATTTTTATACAATTAACAGGAGTGGTTTATGAAAAAAATTGCAGTTCTAGGTTCAGGTGACGGTATGGTTTTTGAGGCCATAGTAAATTATTTTTCCGGCAAGGATATTGAGATTGTTTGTCTGTCTGATAATCTTAATTCAGATATTCTTGGAGCGGCAAAACGATTGGGGGTAAAACATCAATATTTGCCTTTTGAAGAGAATGCTGCGTATTTCGGTACTCATAATTTTGATTTGATTGTTCTTGCAGGGTATGCCCCTCAGCTTTCTCCGGAGATTTTAAATCTTGGAAAATTTATCAACGTACATCCGTCACTCTTGCCTTCATTTAAAGGAAAGGATGCTATTCAAAGAGCTTTTTATGCCGGAGTAAAGGTTTCAGGCGTGACTGTTCACTATGTTACAAGTGAACTTGACGGCGGCAAAATTATTGCACAGTATCCTGTTTTAATCGGTAATTTAACTCATTTTGATGAGTTTGAGGCTGAAATTCATTCGCTTGAACAAAAACTTTATCCTGTTGTTATTGAGGCTATACTTAATGATAAAGTTTTTGATTTTCAGGATTTGCTCGGGGCATCATGCGGTTCAGGCTGCACTGCGTGCCATTAAAGTTTTGTTAATCTTTGTATTAAATAAGGGGCATGTGCTATAATTACTTTATTATAGGTTTAAGATAAGGAGTTAAGATTATGTCTGTTGATGACGCTTTGGTTATGATACTTGCAGGTGGCGAGGGCAAAAGGCTTTTGCCGTTGACAAAAGATAGAGCAAAGCCTGCGGTTCCGTTTGCAGGTCGTTACAGAATTATTGATTTTGTTTTGAATAACTTTATAAACTCCGGTTTCTTCAAAATAAAAGTTTTAACACAGTATAAATCAGACTCTCTTAATAAACATATAACCAGAGGGTGGGCTTTATCACCGTTTTTAAATCAGTATGTAGATTTAGCTCCTGCTCAAATGCGTACAGGTTCTGACTGGTACAGAGGTACTGCGGATGCTATTTATCAGAATGTTTTTCATATTACTGATGAAGATCCTGATTATGTCTGTATTTTTGGAGGAGATCACATTTATAAAATGGATGTTTCCCAGATGCTTGATTTCCATAAAGAAAAGTGTGCCGATTTATCTATTTCAGCAATTCCTATTCCTATAGAGGAAGCTTCAGAATTCGGAATTATTGAAGTTGACGATGACTGGAAGCTCGTTAACTTCGTTGAAAAGCCTAAAACGACACCAAAATCTATCCCTGGAAATCCTAATATGTGTCTGGCATCCATGGGAAATTATATTTTTAATAAAGGCATTCTTCTTGAAGCGCTTAATGAAGATGAAAAAATTCAGTCATCAAGTCATGATTTCGGTAAAAATGTTATTCCTATGCTTTTAGAAGAAGGTAAAAGCATATATATTTATAATTTTGCTGATAATGAATTCCCCGGAATAACTGATGCAGAACGCGGCTACTGGCGTGACGTCGGTAGTATTGACGCATATTGGCAGGCAAATATGGATTTGTTATACTCCAATCCTGAATTAAATTTGTATTCAAAAGAGTGGCCTATCAGAACTTTTAATTATAATTATCCTCCTGCAAAATTTATATGGCAGGAAGGTGACAGAGTTGGTATGGCTACAAATTCCATGGTATCAGAGGGATGTATAGTTTCCGGCGGCAGTATTTCAAAATGTGTTCTGTCCCCTAAAGTGCGCGTCAACAGTTATTCTCAGGTTTACGAGAGTATTTTAATGGAAAATGTTGAAGTCGGTAGATATTCAAGAATTAAGCGTGCTATTATTGATAAAAACGTTTATATCCCGCCAAATACAAGAATTGGCTACGATAGAGAGGAAGATTTGAGACGCGGATTTCATGTTTCACCAAACGGGGTTACTGTTGTACCTAAGGGTGCAAAACTGTAATGATGTCTTTTATTCATAATTATATTGTAAATTTTTCTTAATCTTTTGCGATATTACGGCAATATTTTGTGTTCAGTCGGTTTATATGAATGGGCAGGTAGGTGCTTATGCGAATATCAAGACGACCCATTTCATCGACCCCTCTTGGAATGGCAGTAAAAAGATTTTCAAAATCCGTAAATCAGACATTGTTAAACGCGATGCCTGATCATATCTTTACATCAGAAAGAGCTATAAAAACTTTTGAGCGCATAGGAAAATATATTTCTCCTGCTGAAAACCGTGCTATTTTAGGTGCTACAGCCCTGGGGTTACAGGTTGGAATTGACGCTATGAATCATAGAGTTGATGAAGAGACAAGAAAAATTTCCATTGCCCGTACTATTGCAAAAATTATTGCCGGTACATTTACTGGTTTTACTATTCGTAAAGCACTTATTAAATCGGTTGACGCATTTTCTAAACTGCCAAGCTCACTTGGAAAAGACGGTAAACCTGTCCAGCTTACCAGGTTAAATACTTTCTTTTCCCCGATAACAAAGGTTCTTGCTAATTCTGATGAGTACCAGAATTACAAAAACGGTTTAGGAAATGTACTTGCTTTGATAGTTATGACGTTTACAAATTTCGCCATTGACCTTCCGTTAACAAGGTTTCTGACAAATGAATTTGCTGAGATTGGAGGGCTAAACAATGAAAAATCTTAGTAACTTAGTGTCAGAATCTTTTATGAATATTAAAAATTCTCTCATGCGTCAATTTGGGGAAGATCCCGGTAAAATGCTCTTGCATACGGGGACTCTCGGATGGATTTTGTCATCTCTGGCTCAGGTTTCTGCTGTAGTATTTAATGATAAAATTCCTAAAAAACAAAAATCTTTCCTAATCCCGCAGGAGATTGCTGACGGGTGCGTTAATATTGCATCTTTTTATCTTTTTACAAATTCGTTTACTAAATTTGCCAATAAAATGGTCTCTACTGGAAAGTGGCGTACTCCTGCTATTGACGCGTTTCTTAAAAAGTATAATTTAAAGAAACATATCGGATCAGTGGATTTTAACATAAAAGAGCTGGCAAATTTCGATGAAATCAGACCTGCTTATAAGGCAATAGCTTCAGGTAACGCTATTGCTGCGAGTACGATTGGTTCTATTATTTCATGTAATATTGTAACTCCTATACTGCGTAATAAGTTTGCAGCTGACAGGCAGCAAAAAGCCATTGCAAGAATAGAGCAAAATGAGAAGCCTAAATTGTGTTATCCTAAAGGAATATCTCTGGATACTTTTCAAAGGTATGCTGCTGCACATTCTAGTAATGGAATGAAAATTTAATCATGCCTGTCTCTATACTGAACCAAATAAGGCTTAGTATTAAAAATAATATTGTTGCGGAAAATGTGCTTATAAGTTTTATAAACGGATCTTTATCGTTTGTTACCTCTTGTCTTGCGATGTTGTCTATTACTGATTTTGTATAGTCTTCTTTAAAGTCGGTTCTCGTTTTTTCAAATGCGTTGTGTATAAGTTTTTTGTATGTATATATTTTTTCAAGATCCTGTCTTGCCAATGGATTGGATATTGAGATTTTTTTAATTCGAATATTTTCCTCATCGTTAAGTTCGTTATCTATGTAAGCTGAGAGGTTCTTTTTGAATTCTATGTATTGTGGTGTTATAAATTGTTCGTTAGAATCTTCCTCTTTTTTAGGAAGTTGTTTTATGTTTTTATTTATTAAATCTTTTAGCTGTTCAATTCTTTTTTTACATTTCGGGCAGTGTTGAAGATGTATTTCTACATATTGTTTGAGTGTTTCATTCAGTTTGTCTTCAAGGTAAAAACTCATCAGAGCATTTACCTGATTACATGTAAGTTCTTGATGCATTAAGTTCTCCTTAGATATACGATTTCAGTTCTTCTTGTAGTTTGCCGCGAGCCCTTGCAATTCTGGATTTAACAGTACCTATGCTTGAATTTGTTGCTTCAGCAATTTCTTCATAGCTCAGCCCTTGCAGTTCTCTCAGTATTATTGCAATTCTGAACGGTTCCGGCAGATTTTGTATTTCTGCTTTAATTATTCGTTCCAGTTCTGATGACATACATTTTTCCGGCGGTTTGCACTTTTTGTCAGGAATCTGGTTTTTAATCGGGTTTGTCATTCCATCAGGTTCTGTTTCGTCTATGGAGATAATTTCAGGCCTTTTTGATGCTTTTCTGAGGTCGTCATAAAATAGATTTGTCACTATTTGGTTTAGCCAGCTTTTGAAGGTTTTGGGATTTTTTAGCGCATGAATATTTTTGGCTACACGCATGAGTGCTTCTTGTGTCAAATCTGATACGTTTTCTCTTTTTTTATCAAGATAGGTAAATGCTGTATAGATATTTTTTTGTTCACGACGAAGCAGCTCTTCCAGAGCCTTGAGGTCATTTTTTTGTGACAGCACTATGAGTTCTTCAAGCGCCATTTTTTTGTACTGCAATTTACTGCTTGCCATAAATATCTCCTGATACTATGGTAAGTAATTTTTACTTACAGTTGTTCGTACTTTTCTATATATCTACTGGATTATCTTTTTATTTTAATAATAAGAATAATTTATTCTACGTAAATGTATCCTTTTATTGCAGTGTGCGCTGCAACGTATGGAGATGCAAGGTAAATGTCTCCTTTTGTGTTGCCCATTCTTCCCTGAAAGTTTCTGTTCTGGGTTGCAAGGCAGACTTCTCCGTCAGCAAGCGTTCCGGCATGGACGCCCACGCAAGGACCGCAGCCCGGCGGAAGTATTGTAGCATTTGCTTCTACAAATTCTTTTATTAATCCTTCATCAAGTGCCTGAAGATAAACATCTTTTGATGCAGGGCAAATCAGCATTCTTACATCAGGATTTATCTTTTTGCCTTTTAGAACTTCTGCAACAATGCGCAGGTCTTCAATTCTTCCGTTTGTACATGTTCCGACAAACACCTGATTAACTTTTATTTTTCCCAGTTCATCAACAGTTTTGGTGTTATCTACAGTATGAGGGCAGGATACTGTATGTTTAATCTCTGATGCATTAATTTTTATTATTCTTTCATATACAGCATCAGAATCAGGTTTTATTGAAGAAAATTTGTCTTCTCTTCCTCGTGATTTTAAAAATTCTTTTGTTGTTTCATCAGCAACGAATAATCCGGCCTTAGCACCGGCTTCTACTGCCATATTGGCAAGTGTAAAGCGTTCTGACATCGGCATATTTTCTATTGTGTCGCCGCAAAATTCCAGTGCTTTATAAGTTGCTCCGTCTGCTCCTATCATTCCTATAAGATGGAGCATCAAATCTTTTGAGCAAATTCCTTTATTAAATTTACCTGTGACTTCAATTTTGAATGTTGCAGGCACTTTAAGCCATGTTTTACCGAGAGCCATTGCGACTGCAATGTCAGTTGAGCCCATGCCTGTTGCAAAAGCGCCGAGTGCGCCTGATGTGCAGGTATGAGAATCAGCTCCGACAAGAATTTCTCCCGGATTTACAAAAGTTTCAACCAGACGCTGGTGACAAACTCCTGCTCCTACATCAGAGAGGACTGCGCCGTATTCTTTTGAAAAGTCTCTAAGTACTGTATGGGTATTAGACAATTCTTTACGCGGACTCGGAGATGCGTGGTCTATAAAAAGAATTGTTCTATCAGGATTGTTTAATTTATCTTTTCCGAGTTTTTTGAATTCCTGAACGGTCAAAGGACCAGTACCGTCTTGTACTGCGCAGACATCAACATTTGCAATGACCAGCTCGCCGGCTTTTACACTTTTACCTGCGTGTTTTGATATTATTTTTTCTGCTAAAGTTTGTCCCATGACTGCCCCCTTTTTTCTACAATCATAGCACAAAAACTACTTTATTATCCGAATGTTTTGAATGTGGATTCGGTATTTTTTTCAATGACTTTAGAAACGGCATCCATTTCAGTTTGAATTGCATTTTGTTCGGTATCGAGTTGTTTTAATCTGAGTTCCAGGTTTTTGTCTTGTAGCTGCGTAATTTCTATTTTAGCGTTTATTTCTTGAATAGCTTTATCGTATAAATATTTGTCATATTCATACTGATTCATCGCGTCATCGTATTTTGCCTGATCAGTAACAGTTTCGGTAATGAGTGCATAGGTAGTTTTATTACCGTTCTCATCGTAGAGGGTTATGCTTGTGTATCTGCCTGTTGAATCTTGTTCAAATTTGGCAGTTTGGTTTTTTAATTCGTTGATAACTTCTTTTGCTCCGATTGTGTAGCAAGGTATGTGTGTTAGTTGAAGGGATGTATCTTCATCGAACAATGCGTTTTCAAGATCTTTAGTATTGTAGAAGAATGGTTCCCAGGTATTTGATGAAGTATTTTTTACATATCTTACTTGCCAGTTTACGTTTTCTCCAAATTTTTCTTGCAGCTCGGCAATATATCTCTGTTCTTCTAATAGCAGCTTATTTAAATTTTCTATAGACAAAGATTTCAGGTACGGGTCGTTGCCTAAGTATTCTATAATATTTCCGTTTGCATCAGTAATCGAATCCGGTATTTTACCGAGTTCGCGCAGCTTATCGTTACCAATCCAATATTCTCCTGGTGAATATTTCAATTGGGTTACAAGTTCTTGCGCTCTTTGTGCAAGTTCATTTTTTCTTTCTGCGGATGCACCTTTGCCGCGAGTACCTTCTGTCAGAACTTTTGTTGCATCAATTTCTTGTCCCGGGTAACATTCGCACATAAATTCATACAGCAAATCAACAATTTTTTGTACCATTGGTGTACCGACAAGTTCTGCACTAATTTCATCCATTAATTTTATATCACCAGATGAGCCTGCACTTGGTGTTGTCCACCAGCGTGAGTTCAGGCCTGTTGCGCTTCCCGGAGGGTAAATTGTTAGGGGCTTTCCGTCTGAAGTTGTGTAATTTCCGGGCTGGAGCATGTGCGCAAATGTGTGGGCATAGTGTCCGGCATCGTAGTTTTGTACTGCTGATGTGTAGCAGCCGCCGTTAGTTCCTGTTAAAAATTTATTGTATGTTGTTTCGCTTATATAACCTTGTGATAATTCAGCAAGTCTGTGTGTATTGTAGCTTACTATTGAAAAATCATCGGTGTATTTGCGTAAATAACTGATTTTGTATTCACCGTTTGCGGTTGCTTGTATATTGGTAAGGGTATTGGTGAGGGCACCGTCTTTAAAAGAGTAAACTGTTTTTGTATAGTCGGCAACAGATGGCGGCACAGGCACGCTCATCCCCAGCAATTGGTTATAATAGTTGGCAGATTGATTAGCCAGCGTTGTTCTTTGCTGGTTAATCTGTTGTCCTTCGTATTCAACATTTGTCTTACGCGCAGTCAGACCAAGAAATCTGGCTTGCGAAGCTGCCATTCCCATAGTTGCCCTTTTTAGTTTTACCCTTACTTTTAATATCGGCGTTTTTTCGTGGGAAATTTAATAATTTTTACAATTCGTTACAATTAAGTTTACATACATCAACCCATTCTGTACAGTTTGAATATTTTTCGAGTTCATCGCATGTTAATTCTATTGCCGAATTAGAGCTGCCGCATGCAGGAAATATAGTTGTAAATCTTTTTAAAGAGATGTCGCAGTAAACTTTTACATCTGAATTTTTTATTGCAAAAGGACACACTCCGCCTATTGCGTGTCCGATATATTCAAGTACTTCATCAGGAGTAAGCATTTTAGCTTTTATTCCGAATTTTGTTTTAAATTTTTTGTTGTCTATTTTAGCATCGCCTGCAGTAACAACAAGAATACATGAGTCTGTGGTTTTAAAAGAAAGTGTTTTGGCAATTCTTGCCGGTTCAACACCGAGTGCCTGCGCTGCAAGTTCAACTGTTGCGCTGGATTGTTCCGGTTCTATAATTTTATGCTCTATACCAAATTGTTTAAAGTATTCTTTTACTTTTTCTATGCTCATAATTAAATAATTTTCTGCGGGATTCCGACTCCTACACGTTCTTTCAGTGCGCCCTGATGTTCGTAGTGCGGTGTTACTGTCATAATTTGTGCCGCAATATCAGGGTGATGGTAAATAAATTTTAACTCGTCTGTTGTCAGAGGTTTTTGTGTATGTACGTTTGCATATCTGACGAGTTCCAGAATGGTTCTTGCTTCGTGGTCATCTTTGAATTCAATTTCAAGGTTGTTGTATACGTTTCTGAAACCTTTAATTCCGCCGTATTCTCCTGTTGTAATCATTCTTCCTGTTTCGATTATTTCAGGTTCACCGCGTCCGAGTTCTTCAAAATCATAAAGTTCGTAATTTCTGCGATCTTTCAGTGCACCGTCCGCGTGGATTCCTGATTCGTGTGCAAATGCGTTATCACCTACTGCAGGCTGGTTTATAGGAATTGGTACACCGAATGCGTAGGATGTATATTTTGCAAGTTTCCATGCTTTGCTTAAATCAATGTTAGGGTCAATTTCATATTTATTTTTGAAGCCTGCTGATTTGAGTACTGCGAGCAGACAGGATACCAAATCAGCGTTGCCTGCGCGTTCTCCCATTCCATTAATTGCAGTGTTGATATATGCATCGACTCCGGCATCGATTGCTCCTCTTGCTCCCATTACCGAACACGCTGCAGCCATGCCGAGATCGTTATGGTAGTGTACTTCTACTGCCATTTGTGTTCTTTTTGCAATTTCATTTATTCTTTTGTAGGCAGTTGCAGGGTCTTCATATCCCAGAGTATCACAGTATCTAAATCTCTGTGCTCCGCATCTTTTAGCTTCGGTTGCATATTTGATTAAAAATTCCAAATCACTTCTGGATGCATCTTCTGCGTTTACGCCTATTGTTTCTGCACCTTTTGAAACGGCGCATTCAACAGCTTCACAGGTCATTCTGATTATATCTTCAGGAGTTTTCTTGCCAAGATATTTGCCGTTAATCATCTGCTGCGATGTGGATTGCGAGAGATTGCAGTGTTTTAATTTCGGTACATTTTTAAACGACAATTCCACATCATCAGAAATTGCACGCATCCAGCCTGATAGTTTTGTTGTTGTTATAACTTTTCTTTCAACAAGTTCAAGGTTGCCGTTGAGGTAATTTATTTCGTGGGTGGTTGTTGGAAATCCAAATTCTGATTGAGTTATGCCCATTTCATTCAGCATAAGGTTGATAATCGTTTTTTCAAGTTTTGCCAGACCAAGACGTGAAGTTTGTACTCCGTCCCTGTTTGTTACATCTACAAAGTATATTTTGTTACTCATTGCGGCACCTCTTTTATATTTATCCCTAAATTTGGTAAATAACTTGCTTTTTTGTGCAATATTATTTACAATGTCTAGTATGTAGTATTTAATCCCATCTGTCAAGACAGATATTTAAAATTATGAATGTAACGAAAGATTTAGAGAAGAAGATTAATAAAGAGTATAAAACGGGTAATGTAAAATCAGCTATTGAGCTTTGTCAGATTGGGCTTCAGGATGATCCTACAAACGCTGATTTGCATGTCAGACTCGGTGATTTATATTTAGCATGGCACCTTGATATTTCTAATTCGTGTCAGTATATTGATGAGGCGATTACCGAGTACCAGCGTGCTCTGGAATCTTATATTGATTCTGCTGAAATTTATTATAAAATAGGCCGTGCGCATTACTATAAAGGTGATTTGGACAAGGCTGTCAATTATCTTGATATGTCTGTAGCTAAAAATCCTAAATTCGCTAAAGGTTATTATTTGCTTGCTGAAACTTATACAAAAAAATCGAGATTTTTGGAAGCTGCAATTAATGCCAAAAAAGCTATCAAATGTGCGCCGTTCACTAGTTCGTCAGCGCATTTCCTTTTGTATAATCTTTACAGAATTTCTTCGTTTCAATCTTTTAAAACGACTGCAAAAGCTTATTTTGAATATTTGATGTCCGTGCTTACTCTTCCGTTTGATTTGGAGGCTATCGGCAATGTTTCAAAAGCTTTTTCAAATTTTGTAAAATTTTTCCCGATTATGTTCAAGGGCTTGTACCAGATTCAGTTTAAAAGTGTAAACGACGCTATTGAAACTTATATATCAGCTATTGAAAAAACTCCGGGATTTGTGCCGTTGTACGGTGTTCTTGGCGATATGTACCGTTCTGTTGGTATGTATGACGATGCAATTACAGAATATAAAATGGCTATTTGGTTAGATTGCTTAAATATTCAGGCGTATCAAAATTTGTGTAAGGTTTATGAAGAGCAGGGTGATTATGATTCTGCGGTTGAAATTTATGAAAAATTAATCCAGATTATGCCTACTGTTTCAGAATACCATTCTAATCTTGCAAATATTCTTTATATTAAAGGTGATATTCAGGGCGCAGTTTCTCATTTTCAAACCGCTATTACCCTGAATCCGAATAGACAGCGTACAAGCGTTATAAATCAGATTTTAGGATTTGTTTATCAGGAAACAAAAAATGATTTGGATGCTGCAATCAGCTCTTATCAAAGTGCTTATTTGTTGACACCGGAAGATATTGATATTTATGTAAATCTTGGCAGTGCTTTTTATGATAAGGAAGATTTTCCAAACGCTCTGGCTGTTTACAGAAACGCTCTGGATTTAGACCCGACTAATGCCAAAATCCACTGTAATTTAGGTTTTTTATACTGGGGTAAGGGCGATATAGATGAAGCTATAAAGGAATATGAACTTGCAATTGAATTCCAGCCTGATTATGATATTGCCTATAATAATTTAGGTGTTATTTATCTTGATGATTTAGGTCGGGTGCAGAAGGCTATAGAATTGTTCAAAAAGTCTATAGAATGCAATCCAAATTATGCGCTTGCTCATTTTAATATGGCGCGTGCTATTACTGTTACCGGTGATAAAATTGAGGCTGCAAAACTTTATCAGATTGCTCAGGATATAAATAAAGTTACCAACGAGATTGACCCTCAGGACATTGTTGATAAAATTAACGCATTGTTCAATTAATTTTATTTGTAAATTTTGTTGTTTATTCTGACTGCTGTAACATACAAAATTTCGCAGGCTCCGTCTCCTTCATCATAACGGGAAAGGCTGGTTTCGTATTTTATTTTCCCGTTGATTTCGACATCCACGAGCAGCCCTGTCAAATCAATTTCATCATATAATTCAGTGCCCATCAATGCGTTTAGGATGTTGGTGTTAGCCGGTATAACATGAGTATTTGCGTAATTTAAATCGTATGAACTTGCATTTGAGCCTGCTTTTGCATCCAGATACAGAAATCTTCCGCCGTCTGTAAAATCTTTTTCCATGGAAATTATATAGTTTTTTTCTATAAATTGTTTATTTGCATTGTCGCCCCATGCTATTGCAATATCCAGCGGTGAAATTCTGTCAAAAATTCCGTTGAATTTTCTCATTCCAAAATTCGTATTTTTTCCGATAAACAACCCTGAAATTTCGTAAACGGCTCTCGGAATTAGTAAAGCCTCTTTTTTGCCGTCATAGATTTTTATGGGGTTTGTCCCTTCTACAGCAAGGGCATCCTGATAAGGAGCGTTGTAGTCTATAGGTGCTTCTGATTGTTCAGAGACTGAAGGTTCTTTAATACTTTTGTAAAATTGTACATCATCCCAACTGAGATACAGCGATGCTGCAGCTATCATTAACAGTAGAGTAACACATGTTGTCCATTGCATTTTACTTATATATCCTTTCTGCGATTTGCACGCTAGTTACGTACATAATTTCACATGCGCCACCTGTATTGTTGCCGCCTCTTGAACCTGCATTGTTATCTGTTCTGGAAATACTTGTCACTGCTTTCCCTCCATTTTTAAAGTACAGATCTACCAAAAAACCGTCAAGCTTTACTGTGTCATATTTTTTCAGAGTAAGCAGCGCCCCCATAACATTTCTATTTGCCGGTACAAGATGTGTGTGTGCTACATGTCGTTTTATGTAACTGAATGGCTGACAGTTCTGTCCTTTGCATTTATAGTTGTATCTGAGCCATCGTGCGGTTGCTGTTTTTTCTGATTTAAATTTCAGGTGTTTTTTTATGTAATCTTTGTCTGCTATGTCACCCCATACAATCCCTATGTCCATCAGTGAAACTTTGTCAAAATCATTTCTCATTATCCCGCGCAGCCAGAAATCGGTATTTATGGCAACCAGCATACCTGAAATGCTGTATTGGGCTATTTTGTCATAGGCAAACTCTGTATAATCGTTTTCTCCTTTTTCCAATTCTACACCATTTTTTTTAAGATTTATCTGAATCGGATTCTTTTGTATATCTATTTTTTTGTAAGTTGCTTCTGAAATCTTTGGAAATGCGTGTTTGATTTTAAAACTTATGTCTCCTAAAAAGGAGTACCCTAACAGCGCAATTACTATAATGAGGCAGATATTGCAAAATCCTTCCAGTGAAAATAATTTTTCTAAAAAAGTTTTTTTAGGTACTACAAACTCTTCTTGTGATTCGTTGTGAACCTTATTAGGATCAAAATTACTTTTTAGCACCTTTTCCCCTTATATTAGTTGAGTATCTTTGCTTTCCACCTTTATAGGAAGCGAAAATCCAAATGTTGAACCTTTACCTACTTCTGATTGTACAAACACTTTTCCATTGTGGTATTTTTCTATTGTGGTTTTTACAAGATGAAGTCCTATACCTGTCCCTTTTATTGTGTGGGTTGCGTTTTCCACTCTGTAGAATCTGTCGAAGATTTTTTTCAGATGTTCCTGCGCAATCCCGCATCCTTCATCTGTTACCGTTACTGTTACATTTTCCTTATTTGATGTTAATTTAATATCAATATTTGCGTTGTCAGGCGAATATTTTATTGCGTTTGAGAGCAAATTTGTAAACGCGCGTTCAATGCTGTCATAGTTAAACATTATAACAGGGATATCGTCCGGCTTGGATATATTGATTTTAAGGTTATGCTCGTTTGCAAGCACCTGAACCTGATTAACGGCATTTTGGACAACTTCTGACATATCATTTGGTGATTTTTGCATTTCAACATTGGACTCAAGTCTTGAAAAATCAAGAATATCATTAACCATGTTGTTTAACCGGATAATTTCCTGATTAATTGTGCCGATAAATTCTTTCTGCGTGTCATAATCAAATTCATTACCGTAATTATAGAGTGTGTCTATATAGCTTCTTAATACTGTTACCGGTGTACGTAATTCGTGTGATACATTTGATATAAAGTGTGATCGCATTTGATCCATTTCTGTTTCTCTTGTTACGTCAATGAGTACGATTATGTAACCCACATAATCCTTGTTTCTTGTAAACATAGGGGAAATTATGGATTTAATAACTCGATTATCTACTTCTATATTAAATTCAATAGGTTTTTGCTCCATTACTTCGATTGGAGTATCTTTAAATTCTTCAATTTTGTCTTTAAAACAATAATTCCCTGCAGTATCAATATATTGTTGAATTTTTGTATTCAACATCTGTTTTTCTTCAACTTCAAGCAGTTTTTGCGCATGGTTGTTAACAAGAACTACATTATCAAAGTTATCGCATACAACTACTCCGTTTGCGATACTCATTAAAATTGCTTCTAGCTTGTTGCGTTCAAGGGTTAGTTGTTCTACATTTTGTTCTTCGTAGATGTGCAGTCTTGCAGACATATCATTGAATGCGTTAAAAAGCTCCTGTACTTCGCTGCTTACGTCTTTACCTTCTATTTTGTAACCGAATTCTTTTGTTGAAATCTTTTTAACACCTTCTTGCAGAATCCTTAATTCTCTTGTAATAAGGTATGTATTTATAAGTATTACAAATGCAAACACTACCCATGCTACTGTAAATACAAACATCAGAGAGTTTCGTGTTGTTGATGAAATCTGGTTAATTATGTTTCCCGAAAGTCCTACCGTAACAGAACCTGCATATTTGAATTCACCTGATTTTTCTTCATTCATCGGTGATGTTACTGTTATATTTGAACGTTTAAGATTATTGTAATTTTTATTTTTTCCGGAATATATTACCTGTCCGTTAGAGTCTTTAAATTCAATAAAAACAATATCGTCATGGCTTTTCAATATAGAATCAGTGTGGGCTTTTAAAGTATTATAGACATTCTGTTTTGAAAGTCCTTTTGTTATTTCAACCGATTCAATAGCGAGAGTTTTAGAGATTACCTGACCGAAATTCTGGTATCCCTCATTGAGTTTTTTCTGAATATTAAATATTGCAAAAACAGCAATCGCTACAATAAGGATTGTACTTAACACCAGCCCGAAAATTATTAAACGATTTTGAGTTGTCAGACTAATTTTCTGCGTTTTCATAATTCAAATTATACCACCAGATACTATCTTGAGCAAATAGTTCTTGCAACATGAACACCGGATGCTGAGGCTTGTATCAGACCTCTTGTTACACCTGCGCCGTCACCTATTGCAAACAGATTTTTTACGCCTTCTGTCTCAAGTTCTTCTGTTAATTTTACTCTTGCAGAGTAGAATTTAACTTCTATACCGTAAAGCAGAGTGTATCTTGAAGCCGTTCCAGGTGCAATTTTATCTAATGCGTAGAGCATTTCTATAATACTTGTCATCTGTCTGTACGGAATAACAAGGCTTAAATCACCAGGGGTTGCGCATGCAAGAGTCGGAGTCAGTACACTTGATTTAATTCTTTCAGGAGTAGAGCGGCGTCCGTCAAGAAGGTCGCCGAATCTTTGTACAAGAATTCCGCCTCCGAGCATATTGGCAAGGCTTGCAATATGTTGTCCGTACTGTATCGGTTCTTTAAACGGTTCTGTAAATTTTTTACTAACCAGCAATGCAAAGTTTGTATTGTTTGTTGTTTTTTCTGCATAGCTGTGACCGTTTACTGTTGAGATACCGTTATAATTTTCCTGTACGACTTCGCCGTTCGGGTTCATACAGAATGTTCTCACTTCATCGCCAAAAGTCGGTGAGTGGTAGATTAATTTTGATTCATATAATTTATCGGTTAAAGGTTCAAATACAGGAGCAGGCAATTCTACGCGAACTCCGATATCAACTGCGTTATTTACCATACCGATTTTATTTTTTGCAAATTCTTTTGTTAACCAGTCTGCACCTTCTCTTCCCGGTGCTATGATTGTATATTCTGCTGAAATTGTTTCTCCGTTATCGAGTACAATGCCTTTTACCTGTTCGCATTCTACAATCAGAGACTGTGCGGAGACATTATTCAGTATTGTAATTCTTTCATCCAGATAATCCTGCATGTTCTTCAAAACATTCAGGCTTCTTTCTGTTCCCAAGTGTCTTACTGGGGAGTGAACAAGTTTAAGTTCAGCAAGAACAGCCTGTCTTTCAAGCTCACGAAAAGTTTTCATGTCTGTTCCGAAAACTTCATCCGTTGCACCGAACTGCAAATATAATTTATCTGAATAGTCAATAAGTTCTTCAACTTTTTCTCTTGACATGTAGTCAACAAGGTGTCCGCCGACATCTGGAGTTAGTGTTAATTTCCCGTCTGAAAATGCTCCTGCGCCTCCCCATCCGCAAAGCAATCCGCATTTTTTGCAGGTAGGACATTTTGCGTAGCCTTCTCTTAAAAGACATTTTCTGTTTTCAATTTTTTGACCTTTTTCAACAAGAACTACTTTCCAGTCAGGTTTTAATTTTGTTATTTCCAGAGCCGCAAAAATTCCGGCAGGGCCTGCACCTATTATTGCTACATTATACATTGATTCTTTCTCCAAGCTTAATTTCTCAACCTGTTAAATATAACTTAAACAGATTATAAATTAAAGGGTTTGTAAAGAGTTTGTAAATCATTTTTTATTTATTGGTGAAAAAACAATATTATCAAGATTAATTTTAAATTTTTTTGCTAGTTTTCCAGATAATTTGCTACAGGAAATTTGGTTCTTAAACCCAAATATTGTCGTATTGCAGTTACAAGTTCATTTATCTCCTCTGACGGCTGGATAGATTTTGAAATTTCAGCGTATTTAATGGCTTCTTTATATTTTTTGTTGTTCATTGATATAACTGCAAGGTTATAATATGCAAGGGCTCGTTCGTTTTTTGTATTTGCTAATTTTAGGGCCTTATTAAAGGCTTTTGTTGCTTCTTCTGTTTTGCCTACTTCCGCGAGCGCTATTCCTAAATCAATATATCCGCCTGAAATATTTGGTGCTTTTTCAACGTATTTTTTTGCATCAATAAGTTTACGCAAATTGATTGTTTCGGCGTTTCCTATAAGTATTGGCGGATAAATTAAACCGGATTTGTTAACTTGGGCTAGCGGAACATTAGTAATGTCAGGTACTAATTTGTACAGCAGTTTTAATGTATTGATGTCGCTGCTTGTTAAATATATGTAGTTAGAAAGATTTTGTGCTTGTATCTGATTTTGATTTGTCGCCATGTACATAAGGTCGTAGCTGTTTTGACTGTGGCCCATTATGCCGAGTGCGTGACCTATTTCGTGTAAAACAGTATTGTGGAGTTCTTTTGTTGAAAGTAAATTGCCAAACGGATCTTTGTCATATACTGTGATAATCATTTGTTTTAATCTGTTACCTTTTACAATCGGTACAGTATAGGCAACAACATATTTGCAGCCTGTGCCGCTGCAATCAGAGTCATTTATATTGCTGAATTTTACGACTATATCAGCTTTTTTTTCATCATCAATATATGTAAATGAAATGAATCCGCTTGCATTTTGCCAGGATGTAAAGCTTTTCTTTATCTCGCTTACATAGTAATTCGGTAAGTTTTTTATGCTTGTATTTTCAATATATATTTTTAGTGGAAAAGTATTTATATCCCATCGTAAAATTTTATTGTCATAGGACACGTGGTTTATGTAATTCCTGCCATAGTGCTTGTGGATGTTGTATCTCCAATTTAATATTTTGCTTGTGGCAAGTGTTTTGGCACTGTCGTTTTGGGAGCTTTCACTAAATTCGTATATTTTTTTTTGAATTTTTACATTACTTCTAAATTTGGTAAGTGTTTTTACAAAATTATACCGTATGTCTTTATTATATGGACGAAGCTTTAGTGCCATATAAAATTTATTGTAAGCTTTTACGTAATCTCCGTATTTGTAAGCGTTTTCTCCGGCTGTTGTTAAAAAGTTGGGAAGAAATAAACTTACAGCAATACACAAAATAAATATTGACGTAAGTATGTACAGTCTTTTATTCTTCTTCTCCATGATCTTTAACTCCGTTATCCAGCTCCAAAATTTTTGCAAGTGCTCTAGTGTCACCTTTTAATTTGAAATACTCTGCAAATTTCGGGGTCGTTTTCAGATTATAGCTTCTGCCGTTTTTGTCTTTTGTTTTGGATACCAGACCTTTTTCCACCAGCTCTTGAACGTGCTCGTAAGCATTTGAGCCTCTTAATTCTTTTAAGACAGTCTGACGAATAGGTTCTTTTAGTGCAATTACCGAAAGTGTACGAAGCACAGCCGGTTTAAGTTCTACAGGACATAATTTTTCGACAATATCCATATGTTCTTCTTTTACTTGGAGGATATAGCCGTTTTCGTCATCAATTTCAAGTGCGCCGCTGCGTGATGAATAATCCATTATTAATTCAAGTAATGCTTCTTCGACGGTTTCATCGTTTTCTTCTTCAAGTATTTCAGCTATTTCGTGTACGGAAAGCGCCTGAGCTGTTGTAAATAAAACAGCCTCAATTCGCGATTTCAACTGTTCCATTTTCAATCACCTCTGATTTTTTTTCTTTAATTACATAGACATTTGAATAAAATTCATCCTGTGTAAGGTCGTAGTCTGATTCTGCTGATAAAAACAGCATTGCTATATATGCACTGATTCTATCCATTCCTAAAAGTGTGAGTGAATCCAAATCGACTTTTTCTTCTTTTAAGAATATCTGTTCAAGATTTGCTTTTAATTTTAATACGGCTTCTTCAATATATTCTTCGTGAGCCATATTAACGATATCATCAGGTGTAAATCTTGAATAAGATTGAACTCTTCGTTTTGCACGTTCTTGTGCACTTTTAAGAGCTTGTTTTCTGTCAATTTTTTCATAAAATTTCAGTTGGCGGATTAAGTCATTCAAAGTCACTGTCCGGTTTCTGTTCAGGCGGACACTTGTACGTCTTTGAAGCACTTCATCAATGGAGATTACATTGTTTGTCGGGATATAATCTTCCTCTGCGTATTCTGCAATAAATCCGTCGTCATCATACTGAACTTCATCGTACTGGTCTTCAAACTGTGCTGCACTAATACCTTCAAGTACATTTGACTGCAATTTAATCAATATTGATGCAAACAAAAGAGTTCTGCCGGTAAGTCTGAGGTTTTGTGATTTCATTTCACAAATTTTAGCAAGAAATTTGTCAGTGACATCAATAATATCAATGTTCCACGGGTCAATTTTTCCTGCTTTAGCCATTTCAACAAGAACGCCTATCCCGTCGTTTTCATTTTCAAGATATTCATAATTTAAAACTGCGTTTTCTGCCATTTATCTTTAATCTCTTAGTTTTATTCCGGTAACTCTAGTAATACCTTTTTCTTTTTGGGTTACACCTATCGTCCTATTAGCTGATTCTATCATAGGTTTTCTGTGACTAACAACTATAAATTGCGTATCTTTTGACTGGTTCTGCACCATTTGGGCGATACGTTCAACGTTCATTGTATCAAGGCTGGCATCAACTTCATCAAATGCATAGAAAGGTGCAGGCATATATCTTTGTATTGCAAAAACGAATGCCAGAGCGGTTAATGACTTTTCTCCGCCGGACATACTTTCTAATCTTTGAAGCTTTTTATCACGTGGTTGAGCTGCAATTGTTAATCCTCCGTTTAGAGGATCTTCCGGATTTTCCAGAATCAGTTCGCCTTCACCTTCCGATAATTGATGGAACACTTCTTTAAAGTTCGCATTAATGTTGTTGTAAGTTTTCATGAACGTTTCTTTTTTAAGCTGTTCATAGCCGTTCATTCTTTCAAGAATTTCTTTTCTTTCTTTTGAAAGGGTGTCGATTTGTTGTTTAAGTTCTGTTTGACGGGTGAGAACTTCATCGTACGAAGTAAGTGCTCTCATGTTAACGTCGCCGAGTTCATCCATTTTCTTTTCAAGTTTTTGAATTTTTGATGTAATTTCTTCAATCGAAATTTCTGTCGGTTCAAGTTTATCAATTTCGACTCCTGCGTTGGAAAGGACATTGCGGGCTTCATCAAGCTGAGGTTCAAGTTCGCGGCGGCGTGCTTTGAATGATTCAATTTGTTCCGCAATTCTTTCAATGTCTGAAATTCTTATGTGTTTTTGTTTTTCCAGTTCAATAAGGTCATTATGAATTTCATCACGCTGTTTCAAAAGTTCGCCGAGTTTTTCTTCTATTTCTTCTATTTGAACTTTGAGTTCTTCCAGTCGTTTGTTGAGAACTTCTGTTTCTTCTTTGTATGTTATTTTATCTTTTTCAAGTTTTTTATTGTTATGTTCAATATTTACAATTTCTTCGCTTTTGGTTTGAATGAGGTCATTGTGGAATGAAATTTGACGGTTAAGTTCATTTTTGTCGTTGTTAGCATTCATCAGATTTACCTGAAGTCGTTTGATTTCAGCTTCAACCCCTTCTGTTTTTTCTTTTAGGTCTTTCAAATCCTGTTCGTTAATAAGTTTTTCAACTTCTGCAATTTGTTCCTGAACAAGCGTCATTTCATCAATGAGTGAAACGTGTTTGTCTTCAAGCTTATCAAGTTTTTTGTTCAATTCGTCAATTTTAGGTTCTGTGTTTTTGATGAATTCAGCGCGTTCTTTAAGAATATTTTCACTATTTTCATAGTTTTTATTCATATTATCAAGTTCAACTTTTGACTTGCTGAATTCGCTCATTGCATCAGAGTAACCGGAACGAACTTTATCAAGTTTTGCTTCCAGGTCATTTTTCTTCTGGTTAAGTGATTTTAGTTTTGATTCAAGTTCTTTCAGTTTTTCTTTGCATGTATTAAGTTCATTATCATCATTCTGGCTAAAGCTCAGACCTGTGCGTCTCATAGAGCCGCCTGTCATAGACCCTGATTTTTCAAAGAGTTCACCTGAGAGCGTTACCATTCTGTATTTGCCGATAAGTTTTTTTGCGCATTCCATATCTTCGACAACGAGTGTATCTCCGACTGCGTAGTAGAATGCATTTATGTATGTATCGTCAAAATCCACAAGATTGATTGCAAAATCAATAACGCCCTTATCCTTAGGTAATGCAAGGCGTGTCGGCGCTTTTTGAACTTTGTTGAGCGGAATAAATGTCGCACGTCCTGCACCTGATGATTTTAAAAGTTCAATTGCGACTGATGCAACGTGTTCATCATCAACAACAACGTGGGACATTCTGCCGCCGAATGCAACTTCCATTGCCGTAGAATACTCTTTGTCAACCGTTCCGAGTTGAACAAGAGGCGCATGTACACCTTTTAGTTTTGCTCCCATAACAGTATCAATGGCTCGGCCGAAAGATTCTTCTGCGGCCTGCTTTTTCACTTCCATTGACGTTAATTTTCTATAAACTACTTGAGTATCATAAGTTACGTCATTTATTTCATTTTTGGTTTTATCCAGCTCGTGCATTGTATTTTGCTGAATAATTTTGAAGTCCTGAAGTTCTTTTTGAAGCTGTTCCACCATTTTTTGTTTTAAATCCTGATCGGATGTGAAATTTGCTTTGAGGTTTTCCAGTTCTTCAAGTTTTTCTTTAGCCTGTTCAAGTTCTTTTTCGAGAGATTTAAGTTCACTTTCAAGCGGGTATTTTTTTTTGAGAAGTGAATTTTCTTTATCTTGCAGCTCTTCAAGTGTTTTTCTCAGTGTGTTTCTTTTTTCAATATGCTGGTCTGCAGTTGCGTTCATACCTGTCATATCTTCAAGAATTTTTTTAAGTTCTTCATTTTTTTCTTTGATAGTAGATTCAATTACCTTAATTTCATCATCTTTCATCGAAATTTTCAATTTGAAGTCTGCAATTTTTTTATTAAAGTTTTCGATGCCGTTTTTTGCATTTTCGATTGAGCGTAACCCGTCGTGGATTTGTTTGTCGGCATAATCGGAGGCGTTCTTTTTGCGTTCGATTTCGCCTTTAAGGGTTTCTTCTTTTTTCTTTAATTCAATTTGTTGAGCTTCGCCTTTTTCCTTGACAAGTTCTGATATTTCATCGTATTTACCTTTTATGAGTTTAAGACGCTCGTCCAAATCTTTGTTTTTAACTTCTTCTTCTTTTTTCTTTTTAGTGAATTCAAGAATATTTTCGTGTGCTTTTTCAAGCGCTTTTTTAATATCAAAAAATCTGACGGTATTAATCTGACCTTCAAGTGATGTTTTTTCTTCTTTTAATTTTTGATACTTAAGAGCAACTTCACGTTCTTCTTTTAATTGCTCAAGACGAGTTTCAACTTCATTAAGAATGACAGTCGACCTTTCAACCCGTTGTTCAACCGTATTAAGCTCATTTGTTGCCTGATCTATCCTTCGGTCGAAATCTGCAATTCCTGCTATTTCGTCTATAATTTTCCGTCTGTTTTTCGGGGTACAGTTTGTAATTCCTTGAACATCGCCCTGCATCATAACGTTATAGCTGTTCGGGGTTACGTTGTATTTTTCCAAAAATGCGTGGATGTTGGAAAGGGTTGTTACAGAATCGTTCAGGTAGTATGTACTTGCGTAGCCTTGAGATGATTTGCGGATTTTTCTTGCTACAGAAAATTCGTTGTCTGAATTCATGTCGCCAAAAGTAACTTTTACATAGGCATCATTACGCTTTGTATATGTAGAAATAAAGTGAGACAGATTTTCAGCTCTCAGTTCACCGGCATTAGCGAGCCCGAGTGCAAAAAGAATACTGTCTATGATATTACTCTTACCGGAACCGTTTGGACCTGATATGGTGGTAAATCCTTTTAAGAGCGGTATTTCTGATTTATTTGCAAATGATTTGAAATTATCTATTTCAAGTTGTTTTATGTACATATCCCTACCCGATAATAGTCTTAATTCTATTGAACAACAATATTTTCGGCATGTCAAAATGTAACATTGTGCTTAATAAATCTTATTTTTAAGCAATTTTTTTCTTTCTTTCTGTGTTTATTAATTTAAGGAAGTAGATAATGACACTAATTGATTCGTATGTAAATAATATAAGTAGCTCCAGCAACCCGCTCAAGAGTAATTATCCAGTGTCTGTTCATAAGCATCAGGACAGTAAACCTATGCTTGATACTTTTAAAAAGACTTTTGATGAAAATTCTTCTGCGCTTTATAGTCAGCCTTTGGCCTATGGTAATTATTCGCTGACAGGTAGATTATTAAATATATTGCCAGTTGGTTTTTCCTTAGCTCATATAACTTTTGGTTTATTAAATAAGATTACAAATTATCAAGGAATTAAAAGTAAATTTTTAATTTTTTCTGCGATTGAATTGGCTGGTACATTCATTGCTGGTAAATTGCTTTCAAACTATTTTGCTAAAGTACAAAATGAAAATCTTGATAAGAATATTGATAAACTAAACAAATATTTTGATAAAATTAATGATACAAGTGCTCATCTGTCAGAAAAACCTATTTATTCAAATAAGATTAGTGCTTTTTACAACGGTGCAAACGGTAAAATTTCTTTTAATAAAAAAGATATTTCTGATCCGATTATCTATAACTTATTAACAAAGCATACATTAAAGCACGAACTTGTGCATGCAAAACAATTTGAGACAATAGCCCGCTCTAAAGATGGTATTGCAAAAATAAATTATATCTTTATTAAAGAGAATGAAGTTCAATTAAATAATCCTGAAGTAAAAAAATATTATCAGCAAGCTATCACAGAAATTAATTCAGGGCTTTCAGATAAATATAAAAATATGAAAATTTCAAAATACGGATATGAATTCAACCTTGTTGATTTTATAAACGCTGTCTGGACACTGCATACGAATAAAGACATAAAGCTGACTGAACTCCCTATTATAATTGATAAAGAGCATTATCAGAAAGTTATTGATGATAACCCGCCGCTTACTCTTGATGAAGAGAAAAAGGCAGAAGAATACTTTAAATCAGCATGCGAGTATAAAATGCCGGATAATTCTGATATTTTAAATACGGAATCTGATTATTACCAGAATGTTCTTGAAAAAGAGGCTAATCAAGCATTTCCGTGGTATATTCGTTGCTTTTTATCATAGTATAAATCAAAAATGAACTCTCTTTAACGAGGAAACTATGGTTTATATTGCAAACATGATGTTTTCCCCTGTCTTGTATTTGCTCCACGCTCACGGGGCGAGGGACAAAGTCTGTCATCCTGAACTCGTTTCAGGATCTAAGCTTTCCGCAAATCATACCTCACCCTACCCTCTCCTATTTAGGAGAGGGTATTCAAGTTTATCCAAAAGCCTACTTGTAGAAAGTTTTTATAAGTTTTTGAATATCTAGTACAGGCGCATTCTCAGTCTGTGGAAATAATGTTGATGCAAACTTATGTTTGCCCCTGTCTTGGATTTGCTCCACGCTCACGGAGACTCGACAAAAAGCCTGCGGCTTAGTAGTCTCGTTCCGTTCGCTATCCGGACTTACTTCGTGTCGTCCGTCCGCAAATCCGCCTCCCTCACAGAGGTCAATCTGACGGGTGCGGAAGAGTATCATTGTGCGCAGCACTGTAACGGACTGTTCACTCTTCACCATTCACTATTCACTCCCTTTTGATGCAAACATCATGTTTGCCCCCTCCCTCATTCCCTCCCCTCACAGAGGTCAATCTGACGGTGGAGGGAAGTGTTGTTAAGCGCTTACGGTTTATACAAAAGCCGACTTGTAAAAGATGTTTAAAGTTTGCTGAATATCTAGTACAGGCGCATTCTCAGTTTGCGGAAATAATGTTGATGCAAACGTAACGTTTGCCGTAGGAAGGTTCGGAAACGTAGTTTCTGATGACTCGTTTCTTTCGGTCGCGTGT